>JBFZCB010000085.1:0-2734 GCA_041308165.1 Caulobacterales bacterium | reverse complement strand
TGCCAGACCACGGCTCACCGGCCCTGATTAGGTTCAGGGTCATTCACAGGAGAGACCAATGGCCAAGAAGAGCCTCGGCTATATCAAGCTACAGGTGCCGGCCGGCTCGGCCACGCCCTCGCCCCCACTCGGCCCTGCACTGGGTCAGCGCGGCGTCAACATCATGGGCTTCTGCAAGGAGTTCAATGCACGGACCGAGAAGGAAGCCAAGGGAACGCCGCTTCCGACCGTCATTACTGTCTATCAGGACAAGAGCTTCACCTTCATCACCAAGACGCCGCCGGCGACCTGGTACCTGAAGCAGGCCACGGGCCTTAAGTCCGGCTCCAAGCTGGTGGGACGTGAAGTCGCGGGCAAGATCACGCAGGCACAGCTGCGCGAAATCGCCGAGAAAAAAATGAAGGACCTTAACGCCAACGATCTCGACGCGGCGGCTAAGATCATCGAAGGCTCGGCTCGCGCCATGGGCCTAGAAGTCGTGGAGGGCTAAGCACATGGCCAAGCAAACCAAGGCTCACAAGGCCCGCACTGGCGATACCCTGGCTCTGATGTCGTTCGCTGACGCCATTGCTGCGGTCAAGACGAATGCCAAGGCCAAGTTCGATGAGTCCATCGAGATTGCTGTTAACCTGGGCGTTGACCCCCGCCATGCCGACCAGCAGGTCCGTGGCGTGGTGAACCTGCCGTCGGGGACAGGCCGCGACGTTCGCGTGGCGGTTTTCGCCAAGGATGCAAAAGCTGATGAAGCCAGAGCGGCCGGTGCGGAGTATGTCGGCGCCGAGGATCTCTATGAGAAGATCAACGGTGGTCTCATGGACTTTGACCGCGTGATTGCATCGCCGGACATGATGGCTCTTGTCGGCCGTCTGGGTAAGGTACTGGGCCCGCGCGGCCTGATGCCTAACCCCAAGGTAGGTACGGTTACGCCGAACGTTGCCCAGGCCGTCAAGGACGCAAAGGGCGGTGCCGTTGAGTTTCGTGTCGAGAAGGCGGGTATTGCCCACGGTGGTATCGGCAAGGCCTCCTTCACCCAGGAAGCCCTCGAAGCCAACGTCAAGGCCTATGTGGATGCACTGCAACGTGCCAAGCCATCGGGTGCCAAGGGCACCTATGTGAAGCGGATCACCCTGTCTTCAACGATGGGTCCGGGCTTCAAGGTCGATCCGGCCTCTCTGGTCTGATCAGACTTCAAAGCGTTCAAGGGCGGTGGTTTTCGGGCCATCGCCCTTTTTCCTGTCTGAAATCCGACGTGAGACCACGCCCGACTGGGCCCGATTGGCGTTCGGCTGGACTGACGGCCCAGGCCACGGCAAGGTGCCAAGAGCTTCAGTTCAAGTCTCGTCTGATCAAAGGTGAGGCTCGATTGGCAAGTCCCGGACCGGGACAAGAGCCAGGGCTACAGGCCCATGCCCCTATCGGTCATGACAGGCGAGCTGACCGTTTCCGCCAGCTGATTGTGATAGCTTGACGCATCGGTTTCTATCCCGTCTAGACCTGAGCTAGAGTTCCGGCCCGAAAAGGAACGGGCTGGCGTTGTCCAGCCAGGACGGGTGCCCGTTTTGAGCTCTATTTGCCGGATTGGAGGGCGTCTGCACAAATGAGCCTGAATGTCCGCAGATCTGGCCGATCCGAGACCCGGCAGGTTGCGGCGCTTCCATGGAAGCGGACCGAAACAGATCTCCAGATCTTGATGATTACCTCACGTGAGACCCGTCGCTGGGTGATACCCAAGGGTGGTCGTATGGCCGGCAGGACCGACCCCGAGGCCGCTGCGATCGAAGCCATGGAAGAAGCCGGTGTCCAGGGGCCGGTAGCCGACACCGCTATTGGTGTTTTTAGGTACATAAAGAGGCTCCGGAATGGCGAAGACAGAGCCAATGTTGTTGCGGTCTATCCCCTTCAGGTCATGATCCAGCTTGGTCGATGGCCGGAAGCAGATGAGCGCGAGCGCCGCTGGATGTCGCCCGCCGCCGCTGCATCTCTTGTCCATGAACCAGATCTTGGAGCGCTCATTTTGCGCTTTGCCGCTGCGCGCCTGGCCGATCCTGAGGATTGAGACCTATTCGCTGAAGAATTGCTTGTGGGATTGCATCATGGCGGTGATCAGCGCCTTTTCCCCGTCCGACAGATAGGGGTTCCAGACATCGAAGATCAGAATGACCCGCAAGGCATCCGCGTCATTCCACGCCTCATGCTCAATTGTGTCATCAAATACCCACGCCTGTCCCATCTCCCAGTGCCTGACCGTGTTTCCCACCCGGAATCGTGCAGGCCCCGGAAGGATGAGCGGCAGATGACACAGAAGGCGGATATTGGCTGAGCCGGTATGAGGTGGGATGTGGGTGTGGGGCTTGAGAGCCGAGAAGGTGACGGTGGGTGCCTGCCCGGGCTGGTCGCACATGGGCAGGCTTTGCAGCAAGGCTGTCGTGCCTGGACACAGCGAACATATGGGGTCTTGTTTCACACCATCTTTCCAGAGAAAGACGGCTGACCAGTCGCGGGAGTGATTAAGCGCCCCCCACTGATTCACCGGCGCTTCCGGCGGATAGTTGATATAGGGAGCGAACCGGTCAAACTCGACCGCAACGAGCTGTTCAAGCTCGGCCTTGATCATCTCCGTGCCCGCCTCCAGGCTTTCTAGCCAGGGAAACAAGGCGCGGTCATAGAAGGGAATGGCTGGCAGCCGAGGATAGTTCAGCAGGATGGGATCCTGTTTGGGCGGAACCTTCAGTCC
>JBFZCB010000084.1:0-12128 GCA_041308165.1 Caulobacterales bacterium | reverse complement strand
CCCCCCCCCCACTGCTTTTTACGCTTTTTTGACGCAAATGGCGTTGAGCAGTGGACACAGAGACGTGGAGCCCGGGCTGCAGACGAGGCAACCTCTGTCAGTTTCGGTGCCAATGGTCTCGTTTATGTTGGCGGACGCGCACAGTCGGCCATGAGTGGAGCGGCGGCAGTCGGCGGCTGGGATGGCTATGTTCAGGCCTTCTCTGCTGTTACGCCGTTTGAAGGGGCAAGAACCCTGGTCACGGCCCAGGGCATCAGCCAGTTCGGAACGGCCAGTGAAGACCGCGTCGACGCGATGACTGTCGATGGCACCAATCTCTACACGGCAGGCGTCGAGAACGGTCGAGCGGTTGTGCGTCACTTCACGCTTGACGCCGCAGGCATTCCTTCGCTCTCTACCACGCGTGATCTTGGGGTGCTGAGCGGCGATATTGCTGGCATTGCTGTCGCCAGCGGCAAGGTTGTTGTGACGGGGACCTCGCGTAATCCGGACCTCGGAGCGGGAACCACAGCAACCAATACAGCCCCAGGCGGCACCGATGTTTTCGTGGCGGCCCTTTCACTGGATCTGTCTCAGGCTGCCGACGAACGGATTAGCTGGTATGGCGGTGCCGGAGACGACACCGCTGCGGACGTCAAGGTCCATGACAACAAGGTCTGGATAACAGGTGTGAGCGACCGTGCAGTCGCGGCCCTGCGTGATGATCCTGTTCGCGCCTACCTGGCTAGGCTCGACCCTCTCACGGGGACAGTGGAGTATGAACGCAGATGGTTTGGAGCCGAGCAGCAGGCCAGGACGGCCACATTGGCCGTAGCACAGGGCGGCGCGAGCGTTCTTGACCGCCTGGGGCTGCCCAGCGGCGACCTGCCTCAAGCCGATTCCCAGCTTCTCGTTACCGCGACAGCCCTGAGGGCTGGAGACCGGTTTTTTGTTTCCGGTGCCGAAGGCGGGAGAGGGACTGCGGTCACCATTACATCGACGGATACTCTGGCCACCCTTGCCCGCAAGATCCAGGCTGCGTCCAGAGGCCGTCTCGTCGTCAATGTCAGAAATGAACTGCCGGGCTCCGATTCAGCAGGGCAGGTGGCTGCCCTGGCGGGGGGAGTTCAGACGCTTTCAATTCTCGCCCGCGATCCCAAATCCGGTGCCATCCTGACGCCAGGTGAAACGGGACGCGATGCTCTGGCGGGCCTTGGACTATTACCGGGCTACGTCGGCTCAAGGACCGTGGAGGGAGGCAAATCAACGTTCGGTCTGGATCTCGCTGGAAGTCTCAACCTGAACAGTGAATCCTCAATCTCTAACGCACGCGAAAAGCTGACATCCGCACTGAGGACCATCCGGAACGCTTACGCCGCCCTTGATCCGGAGGCTCAACGACGTTCTGCCGCCGGTCCCGCGCCGGCCTATATCACGTCCCAGATCGCAAACTACCAGGCCGCGCTGGACCGACTGAGGGGGTGACGCGAAGGTTCGCAGTTGACGGCCGGCACCCGGGAGGGGTTATTGAAGTCCCGGCCACCCCTGTGAGATCTGAATGCGCTTTCCGAAGGACAACCGGACCATAGTTGCTGCAGGGGCCGGCGTGGCCTTCGTCACGGCCGTGGCCCTGGCGTTGATCCTTGGTGGCGGTAACGACGAGGAAGCGCCACAGGCACCACCGGCTGCAATGGGTGGATTGAATATAGATCTTGCCGAAGCCCCAACGCTGGAGCCCACCAGAGAGCTACGCTGCTTTGTTGACGGTCAGTTTGTTGGAATGTCCACTCTGGCCGACTGTGCACGACAAAATGGGCTGGCAACCGATGCACTGGATGTCGGGATTGATGAGACGGGTAGCCTGACCGCTGTGCCGACCGGATCCTTTGCACCGCCACCCAAACTCCCAGGCGTCAAGCCCGTTGAGCCCGTGGCCGCAGCCGCAGAGCCTTCAGTTGAGGTCTCAGGTCCGGCTTCGCCAGCCACTCTGTCACAGGGCCCTTCCTGTCTCCGCTACGCCGGATCTGAATGGCGCGTTGTGGGTAATGGTCTAACCCAGGCCGCCTGCGTGCAGGCCCTTTATGCAGGTTATTGTGTCGCACGGCCGGGAGATGCCCAGTATGGACGCTGGGGTGACGTCACACTTCGGCTCGTGCCGCGCAGGGTGGAACAGTCCAATGACAACAGCCGCTTCCGTGTCCTGGCCGAGCAGGACCGCAACTGTCAGTTTCCGGGGTTATAGAATGCACAAGCCGGTCCTTGCCCTATCCCTTGCCCTGCTCGGAGTTGCGGCCTGCACACCACAGGTCAAGGCCCCTTCGGAAAAAGGCGTCTGTTACGCTGTGTCTCTGCCGGAGGAGGGTTCCAAGGCAGCCCCTGTCTTCAATGAGGTTGCCCGTGACCAGAGTCAGATCGAGTTCTGTGCGGCCCGACTTGAACAGATGCGGGTCCGGTTTCTGAGGCTGGGCGGTAGCCGGACAGAGATTGTCGGATCCTACCAGGGGCAGTTCCTTTTCATTGATCGGGCGGGTGTCTGGCAGTCGCCGACACTTGAGGGGGCGCGGTTCTTTGCTCTGGCAAGGACGGGCGACGGGCGCCTAGCTGTGCCCGGCACGATCGAGAGAGCGCGCCCTGCCGCAAAATGATTAACAATTAGCAGGAACAAAGCTGGAACATCCACAGGCTATGGTCTATAGGGATGACAAGGGTGGTCCCAATCTCGGCCAGAGACGCTAGACAGTCACCGGCTCGGCCCGGATCCGTCCGGACAAGGTTACGAGCGTTTTTCTTGGCATGGAGCTAGGAGCTATGTCAGCCGCCCGGGCGGCTGGTGCTTTTCCGCTTCAGGCTGGTTATCAGGGGTATGGCTCAGGCCTGTGCCCGTTTATTCGTGGGGTCATCATGGCGGGCAGCGTCAACAAGGTCATTCTGGTCGGAAATCTGGGACGCGATCCAGAAATCAGATCCATGCCCAATGGTGATCGGATCGCAAACTTCTCGATTGCCACCTCGGAGCAATGGCGCGACCGTTCTACCGGTGAGCGCAAGGAAAAGACCGAGTGGCACCGGATCGTTGTCTTCAACGACAACATCGTCAAGGTGGTCGAGAACTATGTGAAGAAGGGCTCTACGGTCTATGTTGAAGGGGCTCTTCAGACACGCAAGTGGACCGACAAGGACGGCGTAGAGAAGTATTCGACCGAGGTCGTTATCGGCAAGTTCAAGGGCGAACTGACCATGCTCGGTGGACGTTCTGAGGGCAGCGGTCCGTCTCAGGGGGCTGGCTATGGCGCTGGCCGTGGCGGCGACGACGACTACGCTTCTGGTTTCTCTACAGGCGGTGCCAACAAGCCCAGCGGTCCCAAGGAAAGCTACGACCTCAACGACGACATCCCCTTCTAGACGGCGTCAGTCGGGCAGGAGCCCAATCCAGCCCTTACAGTAGGCTGGAGCATTGCAAATCGTCAGGCTGGCTGCGGAGCCCATGACAGGTCGTCATTGAGGCTCGAGCGTCTGCCAGCCGAAATGCAGTGTCACACCTCTTGAAGCGCAAACAGGTGCCATCTGTGCAATAGGGGCGACGTGACTAGCCAGACACCAGACCGTCCTCATGCCCTCACTCTCCTTGAGGTTTCGGCGATCGTCGCCATCATTGTGATCTGGGGGGTCAATAATGCAGCCGCCAAGGTCGCGACGGAGGTTCTGCCGCCCCTGTTTACTGGCGCAATCAGATTCGCGATCGCCTCGGTTTGCCTGGTCTGGTTCGTGCGACCGCCTTTCCCGAACTGGAAGAGCCTGGTCCTGATCGCCCTCATAGGCGGGCCGATCCACTATGGCCTGATCTATGTGGCGTTTTGGCTGGCCAATGACGTCAGCCCGGTGTCCGTTGCTGCCCAGCTCTGGATTCCCTTCACGGCCCTTTTTGCCTTTCTTTTGCTTGGAGAACGCCTCTCTCGAGCGGCCCTGGCCGGCCTGATAATCGCCTTCATCGGGGTCGTGTGGATGACGGCAGACCCCCATGCACTTGCAGATTGGAAGGCCATACTCGTCGTCATCGGAGCCAGTGCAGCCTGGGCCATAACCACGGTCATTGCCCGTCGCACAACCTCAATCCCCCCGCTCAAGATGCAGGGGCTACTGGCGATTGTTACACTTCCCGTACTGGCCTTTGGTTCGGCCTTTACCGAGACCGGCCAATGGGAGTCTGCCCGTCAAGCGACGCCGATCATATGGCTCTGCATGGCCTGGGCAGGCATACTCTCATCGGTGGCCGCTACCAGCCTCGTATTCTGGCTGGTTCAGCGCCGCGAGGCTGGGCGCATCACGCCCTATTTTCTGGCAACTCCGGTCGTCTCCATTCTTATCGGCTGGCTGTTTGTCGGTGACGTCCTGACCATCCAGATCCTGACCGGTGCTGCCCTGACCATGGGAGGTGTGGCCGTCGTTGCCCTGGCAGAACGAGGCTTGAGGGCTGGTGCAGCCAAGGGCTGACAGGGCGATGCTGAGCGAATGACGCGCAAGGACCTTGGGATGTCGGGCCGGCCGCAATCACCGCAAGTCCGCTCGAGGCTCCAGCAGAAGCGCGATCGCGCTCCAGGGCACTACTCTAATGCAATCCGTGCCGCGAACCCCGGCCCACATCGCAGGCGAAAGCTCTAGTTCGTCGTCTCAAAGACGCCGCAGGCAATGCGAGGGCCCGCCCCTCCGATAGGCTGGCTGAAGTGATCGTCAGGATTGGCGTGCACCAGGAAAGACAGTCCGGTGACGATCTGGCCGGGATTTGCAGCATAGACCTCCGCATTGACCGACCCATCGGGTGCGGCATAGACATTCTGGAGATCGCCGAGATCTGGCCCTCCTGAAGGATTGAGAAGTCCATGAGGGCTTGGCCCTTCGGAATGGTTCGCGTGGGCACCGGCAGAGGTGAAGGCGGGCCCGTCACAGCGCCCGACCGCATGAAGATGGACACCGTGCCAACCCGTGGGCCAGTTCTGCCCCTCCACACGCATCAGCACCCCCTTTGGACCTGCAAAGGCCATGACACGTCCGGCAGGTGATCCATCCGAGGCCACAAGCACAGCGATGTCTGAGGGGGCTGGCGGGGTTGCTGTGGACACCAGGGGTGTGCCCGTCGCCGCAGGCCTGGCCTGAGCTGCCGCTGAATGCGCGCCATGTCCGTCTGACCGGGCGGTCGCACAGCCAGCAATGAGGGTCGCTGTTGCCAGGGCTGCTGTGTAGAGCAATGGGCGCATGAGATAGGGTTCCTTGTCTTATTGAAAGCCGCCGACACGGTGTTGTGGCTCTTTGCTTGAATCGGTCCTAGCTGATAGAAACCGAAATAGCGGATCACGTTCCGATTCCGGCCATTTAAAGCCCGATTTCCTTGACCGAAGACAGCTACGAAAACGCCGCAGTTCCCCCCTCGGGCCCCGGTGGTGGATCAGATATTTCAACCATCACGATCGAGGCGGAGCTGAAACGCTCCTACCTCGACTACGCCATGAGCGTGATTGTCAGCAGAGCCCTGCCTGACGCGCGAGACGGGCTGAAGCCGGTTCACCGCCGCATCCTCTATTCGATGCATGACCTCGGCATGACGCCGGAAAAATCCTATTCCAAATGCGCGCGTGTGGTCGGCGACGTGCTTGGCCGCTTCCATCCGCACGGCGATGCCTCGGTCTATATGGCACTCGTGCGCATGGCTCAGCCCTTCTCCATGGGGCTGATGCTTGTGGACGGACAGGGCAATTTTGGTTCCGTTGACGGGGATATGCCCGCTTCGATGCGCTATACCGAAGCCCGAATGGCACCCGCAGCCGTCGCCCTGCTGGCTGATATCGACAAGGATACCGTCGACTTCCAGCCCAACTACGACGAGAAGGAACTCGAGCCTGTTGTCCTTCCGGCGCGTATCCCCAATCTCCTGGTCAACGGCGCGGGGGGTATTGCCGTCGGCATGGCAACCAATATTCCGCCGCACAATCTCGGCGAGATCATTGATGCGGCTGTTGCCCTGCTCGATGATTGCAACATCTCAGATGATGCGCTGCTCGATATTGTGCCCGGGCCTGATTTCCCCACCGGTGGTGAAATCATGGGGCGGACGGCTCCGCGTAATGCCCTTCGCGAGGGACGGGGCTCTGTCATCGTACGCGGACGCGCTTCGGTAGAAGAGATCCGCAAGGATCGCGAAGCCATCGTCATCACCGAGCTGCCTTATCAGGTCAACAAGCAGACCCTTATCGAGCGTATCGCCGAAATGGTGCGCGAGAAGCGCCTGGAAGGCATCTCCGATGTTCGTGACGAATCCGATCGTCAGGGCATGCGAATGGTCATTGAACTCAAGCGCGATGCTTCGGGCGATGTCATCCTGAATCAGCTCTATCGCTACACCGCACTGCAGAGCTCGTTCGGCGTCAACATGCTGGCACTGAACCATGGTCGACCCGAACAGATGGGGCTGCGCCAACTTCTTGAAGCCTTCCTGGAGTTCCGTGAAGAGGTCGTGGTCCGACGGACCAAGTATGAGCTGAACAAGGCCAGGGATCGTGGCCATGTGCTGGTAGGCCTTGCTGTCGCTGTGGCCAATATCGATGAGGTCATCCATATCATCCGGTCTTCGGCTGATCCTGCGGAGGCCCGCGAGCGTCTGCAGGCCAAGTCCTGGCCGGTTGGCGATATGATTGCCCTGATCGAGCTGATTGCCGACCCGCGTTCGATGCTGGTGGATGGAGACAAGCTCAATCTGACCGATGAGCAGGCCCGTGCCATTCTCGCCCTGACGCTCAGCCGTCTGACGGGGCTGGGGCGCGACGATATCTTTGCTGAGGCCCGCAGTCTGGCTGATGCGATCCAAGGCCATCTCACCATTCTGTCTGATCGCGCCAATATCCTGGCGATCATCCGCGAAGATCTGATCGCAGTGAAGGACCAGTTTGCCGTACCAAGGCGGACCCTCATCGGTGAGGGTGATGCCGAGATGGAAGATGAAGACCTGATCCCACGCGAGGACATGGTGGTGACCGTCACTCATGGTGGATATGTCAAACGGGTGGCGCTGAACGCCTATCGAACCCAGCATCGCGGCGGCAAGGGCAAGTCCGGGATGACCATGAAGGATGAGGACGCCATCACGGGTGTGTTCTCTGCGTCGACCCACACACCGGTCCTCTTCTTTGCCACGAACGGCAAGGCCTACAAGCTCAAGGTTTGGCGTCTGCCCCTTGGAGCGCCGACCTCGCGAGGCAAGGCCTTTGTCAACTTGCTGCCGATAGAGCCGGGCGATTCGATCATGAACGTTCTGCCGCTGCCGGAAGACGAGGCGACCTGGGGGAACTATGACATAATGTTTGCCACCCGTTCCGGGGATGTGCGTCGTAACAAACTGTCTGATTTTGCGACTGTTAACCGTGCCGGCAAGATCGCCATGAAGCTGGAGGATGGCGATCACATGGTCGGCGTTGCTCTGTGTACATCGGAAGACGATGTCTTGCTCACGACGGCTCTGGGCCGTGCGATCCGCTTCAAGGCCGATGATGTTCGGGTCTTCAAGGGACGGGATTCGACCGGCGTTCGCGGTGTGCGTCTGCAGTCTGGAGACGAGGTCATCTCCATGGCCATCCTGGGAAGGGTCGATGCAACCCCCGAAGAACGGGCTGCCTATGTCAAACATGCAAACGCCATGCGCCGAGCGATCGGCGTCGAGGGCGAGGATGAGGCAGCGGTTGTTGACGCCGAGGAAGATGAGATCACAGGCGATGCTGCCCTGTCCGTCGAGCGTATTGCCGAACTGGGTGGGGCCGAGCAGTTCATCCTGACGGTTACAGACACAGGCTTTGGTAAACGCTCGTCCGCCTATGAATACCGTCGTACGGGCCGTGGTGGCCAGGGATTGACAGCCCACGGACTGGGCGGGCGCGCGGGCACTCGCCTGGCGGCGGCCTTCCCGGTTGAAGAGACCGACGATCTCCTGATGGTCACCTCAGGCGGCCAGATGATACGGACGCGTGTCGAGCAGGTGCGTATCGTGGGTCGCTCAAGTCAGGGCGTCACCATCTTCCGGACTGCAGAAGGCGAGAAGGTCGTATCGGTCGAGCGTCTGGCTGAAACGCCAGGTGACGAGGGTGAGGGTTTGGGTTCCGAAGCTGAAGACGGTCAGGACTGAGGCTGCGGGTACCCGATGCCGATACGTCGGGTTCCACGATTGACGTCGGGTGCCCCCAAGGGGCGGCCTTTCCTGGCTGACAAACAGTGGGGTGGGCCGGTACTTGGCCCTTTCAGCCCCTAGCGGAGAGTCTTGTGGAGCTCTTTATCGACGGTAGGCCGGCTTCGGTGGCCGATCTGGCACATCAGGCTCTTTCTCCTTACGGAGCCTTCACATCCTTTTGCGTGGAGGATGGGTCCGTCCGCGGTCTGCACCTTCATCTAGAGCGTCTCGAAGCCTCCGCGATCGAGCTCTTTGGACAAGGTTTTGATGAGGCCGAACTGCGTCAAAGCCTCCAGAACGTATTGGGGAGGCGTCATAAGGCCTGGGTCAGGGTCAGTCTTTTCTCGAGGGAAATCCGGATGCGCGCGGTTCTGGCGCAAGGGGCTCCCCAAATCATGGTGGCTGTGTCGGATCCCCCCCCAGCCCTGAAATCCGGCCTGACGCTTCAACCCCAGGTCCACCAGCGCCACTCGCCGCATCTGAAACATGTCGCGACCTTTGATCTGATCCGGGCGCGTAGGACTGCGCAGCAGGCCGGTTATGATGATGCGCTCTTTGTGGACCAGGATGGGTTCATATCTGAGGGTAGTGTCTGGAATATTGGCTTTCTGGAGGGGCGTCGCGTGATCTGGCCCAGGGCCAGGGTACTGGCGGGTGTGACGCAGGCGCTGATTGCGGCCAGGCTTGAAGGGGTGGGCCTATCGCAAGAGACCCGGCGTGTCAGCCTTTCCGACTTGGGGACTTTTGACGGAGCCTTCATCTGTAATAGTACGACGCCGGCCTGCGCCGTATCTGCGATCGGTGAGCAGATCGTCGGAGTGGATCCGATGATAATCGAGAGGTTGAAGTCCGCCTGGTCGAATGCGCCCCTTGACCGAATCTGTAGCACGGGCGTCTGAGTAATCAGAGCTTCAGGATATTCTGCCGCCCCTGAGCCTTGTTTATAGCACCCCGGGTCCCCAAATTGGGTGATCCCTAATTCTGCCCGACGAACTCACTTTCGGAGTGATGATGCCGCATGCCGACAGCCTGATCAGCACCCTGGTTGCCGCCTTTGTGCTGGCTTTTGTTTTCGGGATGCTGGCCAATAGATTGAAGCTGTCACCGCTGGTTGGCTATCTGATTGCCGGTATCGTCGTCGGTCCCCACACTATTGGCTACGTTGCCGATGTCGAACTGGCACCACAACTGGCAGAGATTGGTGTGATCCTGCTCATGTTCGGGGTGGGTCTGCACTTTTCGCCGGCGGACCTGATGAAGGTCCGGAAGGTCGCCATACCCGGAGCCCTGGTCCAGATTGCCTCGGCGACAGGTCTTGGCTGGCTACTCGGACGTTTCGTCCTCGGTCTGCCCGACATCGAGGCGCTCCTTATGGGTTTTGCGCTTTCGGTGGCTTCGACCGTGGTTCTCGTCCGGGCGCTTGAAGAGAGAAAGCAGGGCAAGGGTGAGATCGGGCGGATAGCCATCGGATGGCTGATTGTCGAAGATCTCGTCATCGTGACGGCCCTGGTCATGCTGCCCATGATCGTTCTTCCAGCTGGGGAGGGCGTCGATCCGGGAGCTCTGGGCATCAATGTCGGCTGGACGCTTCTCAAGGTTACTGGCTTCGTGGTCGCCATGCTCTTCGTCGGTGGCCGGTTCCTGCCCTGGTTGCTGATCCGCATCGCCCATACGCGTTCACGTGAGTTGTTCACCCTGGGCGTCCTGGCCATAGCCCTTGGCATCGCCTGGATCGCCTATCAGCTCTTTCACTCCTTTGCGCTTGGCGCTTTTCTGGCGGGGCTGGTGCTCAATGGCACGCCACTTGGGCATAATGCTGCGGAGCGTTCCCTACCCCTTAGGGACGCCTTTGCCGTGCTCTTCTTCGTCTCGGTTGGGATGCTGTTTGATCCCTCGATACTTTGGCGCGAGCCCTTGTCTGTGATCGGAGTGCTGGGAATCATCCTGGTTGGCAAGACACTGGCGGCCCTTGCGATTACGACGGCTTTCAAACTGGATCGCCGGACCAGTCTTACGGTTGCCGTCAGCCTGGCTCAGATCGGTGAGTTCTCGTTCATTCTTGCAGCCGTCAGCATGAGCCTGGGGGCTCTGAGCCAACAGACGCACGATCTGATTCTCGCCGCCGCCCTGCTGTCTATCTCACTCAATCCCTTCCTGTTTCGCGGGGTTGATCGTCTCGCGCCTCGAGACCTTGCGGTCACTCCGACGACAAAGCCCGCCAGTCTGGCTGATGTGATGTAATCCCCGCAGGCGAGGCAGAGTGTCTCGCCTGCGGGGGGCATGCCAGACATCAAGGATCAGAGCACGCCGATCATGCTGGCCACAAGGGGATGCCTCACGATGTCCTGTTCGGCGAGGCGGACGACGGCAATCTCCGGTACAGCTTCAAGTCGTGCTGCTATATCGGCAAGGCCTGAAAGGGACGGAAGCAGATCCGTCTGGCCCGGATCACCGGTCACAACCATGGTCGAATGCCATCCGAGCCGTGTCAGAAGCATCTTCAGCTGGGTGTAGGTACAGTTCTGGGCCTCATCGATGACAATGAAGGCATTGTTCAGGGTCCGGCCACGCATATAGCCCACCGGAGCGATCTCGATCAGGCCCTCGGCCATGAGCGCCCCGACCCTCTTCATCGTCAGTCGATCCGAAAGGGCGTCATAGAGAGGCCTGAGATACGGGGCGAGCTTGTCCTCCATCGCTCCCGGTAGGAACCCGATCGATTCGCCTGCCTCCACAGCGGGACGGGAGAGGACGATCCGTCCAACCCTTCCCGCTTCGAGCGCCTCCACGGCCTTGGCGACAGCCAGATAGGTCTTGCCCGTGCCTGCAGGCCCGAGCGCCACACACAGGTTGGATGAATCTATGGCATTTAGCAGGGCGGCCTGGCCTTCGGACTTGGGCTTCAGGGTCTTCAGATAGCCCTGCTCACGATCGTCGTTTGAAGGATGGGGTGACCATCCCGTTCCACTATGCGGCGGCAGACGACGCACCTTGGCGTCCTGGATGAACTCTCGGGAATCAAGAACGCCTTCGCGAACTTGGCGTTTCAGGGCCGCACGCTTGGTCATGATTGTCTCCGGCAAAGAGGAGACGGCTGCCGGGACATCCGGGAGCCGCAGGGCAAAGAAAAAGGCGATGCTGAAAAAGCATCGCCTCGGTTGGCTGGGGGAGGAAGAGGGGGGCCGAAAACACGGCGGCCGGGACAGACATTGGGCCTGCCTGCTGGCGGCCAAGCCATGGGCGGGAAAACCCGCCGCCGTACCGAACGCTTCACTCACGTCCCCCAGGCAGATGCCGGATCGAGATCGAACCAGCGCGGAATCCGGGGCGCGATATCAGCGCACCGAATCACAGAACCACTTCATGCTATCGTGGTTTACGAACCCTTAAAGACCTGTTTTTCGGCAAGGCCAAGGAGACCTGATGACTGTCTATTCCCTGCAAGGTGTAAAGCCCCGTCTTCCTGCCCAGGGCGATTACTGGATTGCGCCAAATGCGGTTGTTCTGGGCGACGTTGTCATGGGTGTGGGGGCAAGCGTCTGGTTTGGGGCCGTTGTTCGTGGTGACACCGACACCCTGACAATCGGGGAGAACAGCAACGTCCAGGATTTGAGTGTGCTACACGCCGATGCTGGCCTTCCCTTGACCATCGGAGCCAATGTGACGGTCGGTCACAAGGTTATGCTTCACGGATGTACGATCGGTGACAACAGCCTGATCGGCATTAATGCTGTTATCCTGAACGGTGCCGTGATCGGAAATAACTGTCTCATAGGGGCCAATGCCCTGATTCCGGAGGGCAAGATCATACCCGATGGGTCCCTGGTCATGGGGCAGCCGGGCAAGGTGATTCGACAACTGGAGCCCGGTCAGATGGCTGCGCTCTCAGCCAGCGCGGCCCACTATGTCCAGAACTGGAAGCGTTATGTAGCAGGCCTCGAAA
>JBFZCB010000083.1:0-13644 GCA_041308165.1 Caulobacterales bacterium | reverse complement strand
AACCTCCTGTCCGGGCTGACTGTGTCAGTCCGGATACGGACTTCAACCGAAGTTCAGATGATCGACACCCATTCCGCCGGCCCCGCCAACGCAGGGCCGGCGGTCTGCTGTTCGGGCCGGTGCAGTCTCCAGGCTCGGACGCGTTCTGGTTGGGCCGAGCTTTCTGGGCCGAACCTTGGGCAGGGATCACAGTCTGCAGGTAGATTCACCGAGGTCGGGCGTACAAGGTGCCTCGGGTTTCATGCCCGCCAAATGCATCTGATGATCTGAACGGTCGTGTCCAGATCCGGGTGGAGCTGCCCGCTCAAACAGCCTCGTCCCGCGCCAGGCTGAACGGAACCCTGGAGTGCAGGTTTATGCAGACCCGGCGGCTACGACCACAGCCGTGGTAATGGCCGCAGAAACCAGTACGATTGCTGCCAGTCCAAGGCTGCGCAGAAAATCCCGTTCCTCACTGTCCATGCCACCCCCGTAGATGAGAGGCCCAGTTCTGCATGGCCGCAGCCAAACCGCAAGCCGGACATTCACCAGCCTGAACGAGAAACGGCGCACCTTTCGTGAAAAAAGGTGCGCCGCTGTCATCGGCCCAGGGTGGAGGCTCTGGCCTTTCAGAAATCTCAGCCGGTGAAGGGACGGATCACGACCTCGACGCGCCGGTTCTGCGCCCGGCCAGCCGGGGTCTCATTAGAGACGACAGGCCGGCTGGAGCTTACGCCGGCGACATAGAGCCGCTCGCGTTGGACGCCGTTGCGGATCAGAGCATCAGCAACCGAGACCGCCCGCCGTTCTGAAAGGGGCTGGTTGATCACGTCGCCACCGCTGGAATCCGTGTGCCCGATGATGTCGACCAAAGACTGGTCGTACTGGCTGAGGATCCGCGACACATCACTCAGAACCCCATCAAACCGGGGCTCGATGTTGGACTGGTTGGTCGCAAACGTAATGTCTGATGGCATGCGAAGCACAAGGGTGTCGCCCTGACGGGCGACGCCAACCCCTGTTCCGCTCAGCTCAGCCTCCATGGCCCGCTGCTGGCGGTCCATGTACTGGCCAACAGCAGCGCCGCCAAGGGCGCCGACGCCAGCACCGATAAGCGCATTCTTGCGGCCCTGCTCACCACTCGAGGTATTGGTCAGGTACCCCAGAACAGCACCGCCAAGTGCACCTGCGAGCGCGCCGGTTGCAGTGTTGTTGCGCCGGGGCTCAGAGCTGTAGGGGTCTATTGTGGTGCAGGCCGAGGCTCCGAGCAGGGCCGCGATGCTGGTGGCGATAACGATACGATTGGCGCGCATGGTTGTGGTCCTTGCAAAAGAGCGATGGTTCCAGAGTGCCGGAACGTGAGCCTATAGTGAAGGTTCCCGCATGACGCGCAGATGAACAAGATCATCCAGCGCGGCACTGGACTGCCCTTTTTGGACAATTGGGCGTATGAGCGCTTCAGGGTCGACGTAGGACCCGCCTCGCCCTTGACTGAGGACCATGGCTTTGAACCAGACCCTGACCAACTCCCCCCAGCCCCCAGCGTCGGCATCTGAGACCCAGAACGGCGTCCAGCCCGTCTCCATGTCCCGCTACGACCATGATTTCCAGGGTTTCAGCGATGATCTGGGGGCCTCATTCACCCGCTATGGCTTTGCCGTCATTTCGGATCACGGACTTGATCAGGCGGTTCTCGATGCAGCTCTTGGCGACGCAAAGGCCTTCTTTGCCCTGCCGGAACCGATCAAGCGTGCCTATCATCAAGCGGGTACCGGCGGAGCGCGTGGACTTACACCGTTCGGTGTTGAAGCTGCGAAAGGTGCACAGACCGTCGACCTGAAGGAGTTCTGGCATGTGGGACGGGAGCTGCCGACTAACCACCCCTATCGCAAATATATGCGCGACAATCTGTGGCCTACAGAGATCGAGGGCTTCCGGCCCCACCTCTATGGCATGTTCGAGGCCCTCGATAGGCTTGGCCGCAAAATCCTAATGGCTGTAGCTCGCTACCTTGGGCTGGCAGACACCTATTTCGAGGACAAGGTCGAAATGGGCAACTCGATCCTCCGTATGCTGCACTATCCGCCTGTACCTGCCGATGCTAGCGGGGTGCGTGCCGGTGCCCACGAAGACATCAATGTGATTACGCTTCTCCTGGGCGCAGAGGAGGCGGGACTTCAGCTCAAGGACGCCGACGGAGAATGGCTCGATATTGCGCCGCCGCCGGGAGCGCTGGTCGTCAATATCGGAGACATGCTGCAGCGACTGACCAACCACGCCCTGCCTTCCACAACGCACCGGGTCGTTAATCCAGCTCCGGAAAGGCGTGGTTTTGCGCGCTATTCAACGCCCTTCTTCCTGCACTTCAATCCCGACTTCGTCATCAAGACCCTGCCTTCCACGATCACTCCATCCAACCCCGACCGATATGCCGGCCAGGCGATCATGGCGGAGGATTTTCTGACAGAGCGCCTGAAAGAGATCAGGCTTCTCTGATCAACGGGTGATACGCAGGTTTTCGATAGCCCCGGCAATACGGTCAAACGTGGCACCGATGGCCGCGGCACTGTTTACGTTGAAATAGTGGTTTGCAGAGGTGGCACATCTTTGCATGACAGCCTGAGCCTGACTGTCGACTTGAACCGCTACCGTATAGATGACGACGCCTTGAGCCTTCATGTTGCCGCACAGGTCTTCCTGCCCGGCAACCGGACTGTCAAGGCGATGGTCCATGATCTGACGCCGGGTTGACGAAGAGGCGTTCGTGACGCCGAGACGTCCCTGCCAGATATAGCCCTGGGCATTATAGTTGGAGCGGTGAGGATTGTTTGTGTCGTTCATCACATTCTCGCCGTCCGTCATGAGGATCATGATCTTGGTCAGACGTTCCTCCCCATAAGGGCGGCCGTCGGCAAAGGGCGCGCTGGGTGAGAGCGTGTGCCAACCCCACATAGCTCCGAGCTGAACCTGGGTGTTTCCGGAAGGAACCATGGCATTGACGCCGTTGCGTAGCGCATTGAAGTCATTGGTCAGGCGGATCATCGGCTGGATGCTGCAGTACCGGTTAGGGCCGAAATTGCTGTGCAGCGATCCACGCGGCGTATTGCTGTACTTGGACACATTCTTCGCTCGGCTGAACCAGACCGTGTCGCGCGTAGAGCCTGTTATCGAGGACGGGAATCCGGACCCATCCGGGACATAGTCGTTCCTGTCTTCATTATACCAGTTCCTCCACGTGCTGTTACTATAGGCATCATCAGGCGTATCCGGAGCGAACTGCGGCACGAACATGGTCGCAAGGTTTGCAACTGTCGGAGCCGTGTCGCGAATATCATAGGGCTGGGCGCGGGCCTCGACACATCCAGCCCAGCTGGTGTTGAGGTTCTGGAAGAGTGTAAATCGCCCAACCGGAGTGCTGAACAGGCCTGTCGCGCCGGTTCCCCCGGTGTGTGAGCCATCGTTCGTCATCCAGGGCGGCTGGCTGCCATCGGTCGGCACCCGTACGGTCATGGAAAAGGGCACCAGGGAAATCCGCACAGCATCCTCTTCGATACTGCGTGCATCTGCCGCTTCCAGTCGATTGATCAGATCGATGGCTGCAGCCTTGGTGTTGGTCATCTTTGACCCCGCCATGGAGCCGGTATTGTCCAGAACCAAGGCCACCTCGACCCTGTTGTTGGACCGCATCACCTCCGAATGGGCACTAACTGGAATGAAGGCGTCAAGGAACTGGCCATAGGGTGGCAGGAAGATGTGTCCTACGAGCGCGTTCACATTGACCCGCGCGCTCGCCACAACCACTCCCTCGTCATTGAGATGAAAGGAGGTGGCCTCCGAGACGAGCTCGCCTCCACCGTTTTGGGCTAGATTGCTCTCAAGCGCGGCAAGCCCAACGCGGGTAATGTCGTCATCACTGGTGAAGTGTGAGCGAGCCGCGGCCAGAGTTGCTGAATCCAGAGCATCCTGCAGGTTCATCTTGAAACTGGAGGCTCGGTTAATGTCGACGCCGCCCATGGTAAGCATGATGAGAACCGGCATGACCAGCGCGAACATGATGGCAACATTGCCCCGCCGGTCAAATGCAAACACGCAAAAAAACGAAGAGATCAGACCAGCTAACCGCCGTTTTAGGTCTTGGGCTTCCATGCCACGTTCGCTCATCCCACATACGGACCAACGTCCGCGTACGTACAGATCGGGCATCAATGCCTAAGAAACCGGCCAATATTTATGGTTAAGCATCGAATCTTCAGACCGGACAGCATCCGGATCTGGGAAAGCCGCCCAACCAGCGGGTGGACCCCACTGCGGGGCGAAGGGGCGGGCGTCAGGGCTGTGTTTGGAGGTGGTTTTTTACCCCAAAACAGTATCCACCTCGCAGCCCTTGGCCCAGTCCTCCTCGGATGCGGGCAAGGATGATTTCAGTCAAGGACGCAGCGGGCCAGGCCATCGTTGCGCACGATACGGGCATTGGCCTGGACCCGGGCAGCTCGCCTGCGGACATAGGGGCCGGGAGGTGCGGCCCTGTAGCGACGCGGGCTGGGCAGGATGGCGATAAGACGTGCGGCCTGTTGGGGCGTCAGGTCCCGGGCTGAAACACCGAACCAATGCCGCGCCCCGGCCTCCGCGCCATAGATGCCCGGCCCCATCTCGGCGACATTGAGATAAACCTCCATAATGCGCCTCTTGGACCAGACGGTTTCGATCATGACCGTATAACCGGCTTCAAGTCCCTTGCGGACCCAGCTCCGCTGAGGCCAAAGGAAGACATTCTTGGCGGTTTGCTGACTGATCGTTGATCCGCCGCGGATCCGGCGGGCGTCTTCGTTGTGGTCCATGGCCTTGCGGATCGCATCCATGTCGAACCCGGAATGGGTGCAGAAGCGTGCATCCTCTGAGGCGATTGCCGCGTAAACCAGATTGGGCGACAGGTCGTTGAGACCACGCCAGCGATAGTCGAGCCCGTCACCGGCCGCAGCCCGCTGCAGCATGAGTACGGTGACGGGGGGAGGAACGACGACGTAGAACAGGACCCCGATGGGGGGTATGGCGACAAGGATAAGGATCAGGCGCAAAAGCACCCGTGACCAGCCCCGTCTGGGGTCATGTGAACGGGTCTTGGGCGGCTGGCCCATCACAAACTCCGTTAGATGGACGCTGGCCTTAGGGTGCGGCGTTCACGTTCCACAGAAAGATCACGGCAAAACACGCTACCGGGACAGCCATCAGGATAAGGGCCATAAGGCAGCCATAGCCGATCTGGCCGCTCCGGGCATCATGGCGATGGTGGTTCATGGCGCGCAGGGAGTTCCAAGAGGCTTGGACTTCATTTTGAAGCCATAGCGTTAAACTTCCGCTACCCCACCTCCAGAACACCGGCATTGCCATCCTCGTCGCCCCAGGCAATACGGTCTGCATCGGGTGAAAGGGCGAGGGCGACAATGGGTGGGCCGGGCTCTGCCTTGGCAAAGTTCAAGGCTTCGCTGACGGGATCTGCAATCCAGATGCGTCCATCGGTCAGGCCTGCGGCCATTCGGGAGTGGGCTGGGCTGGCCGCCACCAGGTTTACAAGGGCGCTGTCGTCATAGCCGATTTCCCGCGCCTCGCGGCCCATGGGCCCATTGGCTCCGATGAAGGGCCAAAGGACGACGCCCTGGGCCCCCGATGTGGCCAGCAGCTGGCCCTGAGACAAAAAGGCCAGTGAGCGCACCCTCGAAGGGTATCCACCCATCCGCATGTCCTTGGCGTCCTTGAGGCGCCAGCCATGCAGCTGGTTGTCTTGCATCATCGAGACGATGAAGTTTCCGTCTGGTGAAAAGGCAATGCCCGTATGCGAACCGGCCCATTTTAAAACAACAGGCTTCTGTTGAACGATCCGGGCATACCAGAGGGCGGCTCCGCCATAGGTGGAGCAGGCGATGCGACGGCCCTTGGGATCAAAGGCGACACCGGAAACCGTTCGTTCATGTTCGAAGTCACGTCGGAAATCGGGATCTGCGGCATCGATGACCGAAAGCGTCTTGCCCGATGAAAAGGCAATGAGACGGGTTTCGGATGAAGCGTCTATGGCATCGATCCAGCGGCCCTTCTCGGACTGGGCGAGAAGTCCAGCGTCGCCCTTTCGGCACCAGATGACCTTGCCATCATCTCCACCGGTCACCAGGCCCTGACCGGAGGGATGAAGTGCAGCGCACAGAATGGCCCCATCATGAACCTCGTTGAAATGTCCGTCCTCGAACCGGACGGATCCATCACCGAGGGCAAACACCGCACCGTCCGTGTCGAACCTGGCCGCGGTAACCTGCGCATCGAAGGTGAAAAGGGTCATCTGAAATCTGTCTGCCTGTTCCGATCGTGCCAGTCCGTCTTCTCGGGCCGGGCTAGCGGGTTTGCAACCGGCCAGGGCCGGTCTGTTCTGGTCGCGCTCTGGTGCGGCGGGGCTGGGGGCGCAGGCCAATGGGTCCCGACAGTCCTGCCGGATCCGGGTCTCAAGGTCTTCGGGTTTGCATCCACCTCTCGGTCATCTGGGCCGCAGAGACATAGGCCTCCTGGAGCTCGACACTCCAGTAGTTCAGAGTTTCGAGTGGAATCCTTGTTCCAGTAACCGCGCATGCGACGTGGTCGCCTGACGTGAGGATTTCAAACTCCGGTGTCCCATAGCGAACACGGGCCAGGCCGGTCATGCTGCGCAGGATTCAAAGCCGGCTTTTAGAGCCTCGGCATCGAGATCACGACCGATGAAGACTGCCCGGCTCCAGCGGCGCTCGTCTGGTTCCCATTCGCGCTGCAGATCGCCTTCCAGGATCATATGAACGGCCTGGAAGACCAGGCGGCGATCCTCGCCCTTTACATCGATGATCCCCTTGGCCCTGAGGATATTCTGACCCTGGGTCCCCAGAAGGGTGTCCAGCCAGGCAGTGAAACGTCCCCCGTCCATCGGTCCGTCCAATGACAGGGATATGCCCTTGATGTCATCGTCGTGACTGTGTCCGCGCGGACCCTCGTGAGCGTCATCCGACGGCCGGCCATGGCCATGCTCATGTTCATGGTGGTGATCATGGTGGTCATGATCGCAATGTTCATCATGAACATGCCCCGCCTCGCCGTGAGCCGGGTTGGCGAACTGCGGATTGATGTCGAGGATACGGTCCAGATCAAAGCCACCAAGACCCAGGACCTGATCCAGGGGAACATTGGCGCGCTCGGCCCGCAGGATGGGGGCCAGGGGATTGAGCTTGCGCAGGCGACGTTCGACGTTGGAAAGCTGTTCGCTGGTCGCCAGGTCGGTCTTGTTGAGAATGATACGGTCTGCAAAGGCCACCTGTTCACGGGCTTCGCGGGAATCATCGAGGCGAGCCATGATGTGAAGCGCATCCACAAGTGCGGTTACGCTGTCGAGCCGTGTCTTGGCCTTGACGTCCTCGTCGACAAAGAAGGTCTGGGCCACGGGACCCGGATCGGCAAGACCTGTGGTCTCAACGATAATCGCGTCAAAAGCTGGCTTGCCAGGGCGCTGGCGCTTCATCAGACCTGCGAGGATCCGGATCAGGTCTCCACGGACCGTGCAGCAGACACAGCCATTGTTCATCTCAAAGACGTCTTCGTCAGCACCGACCACCAGATCATTGTCTATGCCGATCTCGCCAAACTCATTGACGATGACGGCGTAGCGCTTGCCATGATCCTCGGTGAGGATCCGGTTGAGCAGGGTTGTCTTGCCCGCACCGAGATAGCCGGTGAGGACGGTGACGGGGATTTTGGCTGTGGCGTTTTCGGTCATGGGGCACATCTAGGGACAGGCGGCTTCTGACGCCAGCACCCGTCATGAGAGAGAAGAATAACAGGCAGGTCTGGAACCCCTCTGGTGGCTTCAGCCGCAGTCGGTGCACTCCAGTGCCTGGCCCGCCTCCAGCTGCAGGGTCGTATGGGTAATGGCAAAGCGCTCACAGACGAGAGCCTTTGCCTGCTGCAGCAGAGCAGGGGT
Organism: Caulobacterales bacterium; assembly: GCA_041308165.1. GTDB lineage: Bacteria > Pseudomonadota > Alphaproteobacteria > Caulobacterales > Caulobacteraceae > Brevundimonas. The sequence goes on along the minus strand of JBFZCB010000083.1, from coordinate 5,681 downwards.
ATCGGCACGGTCATGCACCAGGTGGGCCGTCAGGGCGGTCTCCGTGGTCGAAAGCCCCCAGACATGGAGGTCGTGAATGGCCGTGACGCCGGGAAGCTCAAGAAGCGCGGCTCTGATCTCCTCGACACTTATACCGCGAGGAGCCGCATCCAGTGCCAGATCAACGGAATCGCGCAGCAGGCCCCAGGTTCCCACCAGGATGACGCCAACAATCACGAGACTGACCAGGGGGTCGATCACAGTCCAGCCTGTAAACAGGACAAGGGCTCCGGCAATGACCACGCCGATGGAAACCCCGGCATCCGCCATCATGTGCATATAGGCACCGCGAACATTCAGATCACTGTGCTGGTCTTTCAGGAACAGCAGCGCGGTTCCCAGGTTGATGATGAAGCCGATACCGGCCGTGACCATGACGATCCCCTCGGCCACGGGAGCAGGCTCAGCCAGGCGGCGAAGCGCTTCGAATCCAATCCAGCCGCAGGCAAGAATCAGAAGGAGCGCATTGGCGAGGGCGGCCAGGACTGTAGCCTTGCGATAGCCATAGGTTCTCTGGCTGCCTGCATGACGTCTGGCCAGCCAGGTCGCCGCTCCCGCCATGGCAAGGCCGAAGACGTCGGACAGGTTATGGCCAGCGTCGGCCATGAGGGCTGTCGACTGGGCCAGGATACCGGCTGTGAACTCGATACCGACGAAGGCCAGGTTGACAAGCAGGGCGACGAGATAACGCCAGTCACCGGTATTGACCGGCCCATGACCATGACCATGACCGTGATGGTGATGAGCTGGCCCGTGGCTATGGGGCGGGCTGCCATGAGCGTGGACGTGGTCGTGGGCCATGCGGCGCTGTAATCCCCGTCGCCTCATCCGTCAAATCGGCCAGGCGATAAGGCCTTGAATGTAAATATATAACCTAATGATGATGCGTGGATACCGCGATCCCGATCCCGATCAGGGCAAGGCCCAGAACCGCGCCTTCGTACCGGGCCCATCGTTCAAGGCGCAGAATAGAGAAGCCGGCGCGTGCAACCGCCGTCAGCAGGACCATGCCCGAAACCGTTCCCAGGGCAAACACCAGGGTCAGCAGAGTGAGTACGCTCAGGCCTTCGGTCGCCGAAGAGAGATAAAGAGGCAGAAGAACCTCCCCCGGAGACAGGGCCATCATCACGACGAGACCGCCAAAGGCTGCGGCGTCGGATACGCGGGGTTCGGCGAGTGGCAGATCAGGGCCACCGGCAGTGGCTGGGCGTCTGAGCAGTGAGCGGCTCAGGTAGAAGGCCCCGAAGAGAAACAGGAAGACAGCCGAGAGATGGGGCAGGAGCCCTTCGATCCAGCGATCCAGTGCCAGGCCCGCCGCAACGATCAGACTGCCCAGGGCGGCCGTAGAGACAATATGGGCCAGGCCAGCAGCGGCGGCCGCGCCCAGGGTGCGCGCCAGACCCCAACCCTGGGCACGTCCAACCAGGACGAAGGGTAGCCAGTGTGTCGGCAGGACTGCATGCAGGAAGGCGGCCACGAACCCGGCGCCAAGCAGCGACAGAAGGACAGGAGGTTGCAGGTCAGAGGGCGACATCGGCGTCCCCGTAGCGAGTTACTCTATAACGGTCGAGCGCTTTTTAGGTCGCCGTCCAATCCTCGATACAGCCTTCCCACGGCTCAGAGGCGGGTCGCAGGCCTCATCTGCCATCGGGACCGGTCTCAGAGATAAAGTGACTTTCGATCCAGCGGTAGCCCGCTGGGACCGGGACGGCGCTTCTGTGCAACGGTCTGATAGACCTGTACCGAGCCGCGCTCGAAGGCCTTCTTGAACAGGGCAAAATAGATCAGCCAGAGCCGTGTCCGGGGCTCACCGACCAGGGCGTAGGCGCGCAGGCGCTGATCATAGAGACGTTCTGTCCAGTGTTTGAGGGTCAGTTCGAAATGCTCGCGCATGTCTTCGACATCCAGGGTCTCAAAGCCGAGGCGACCCAGGTTGGTTACGGTCATGCCGATGGTATCGAGTTCCCCCCCAGGGAAGATGAACCGAGTAATCACCCGGGTCGTATCCGTGGGCCGGATTGCATCACGACCGCCCCGTCGCACCGAGGCCTGATGGAAATAGAGCCCTCCCGGCTTCAGTAGCCGTTTCATCTCCAGGAAATGGCGCTCGTGATTGGCAAATCCGACATGTTCGAACATCTCGACCTGGGAGATGGCGTCAAAGCTGCCGCTTTCGGCAATATGGCGATAATCCTTGAGCTCGAGAGTGACCTGGTCCTGTAGCCCCAAGGCGGCAACCTTTGCGCGGCCAAAGTCCAGTTGGGCCTGACTGAGTGTCACGCCATGCACGCTCACTCCGTAATGGCGGGCGGCCCAACACGACAGTCCTGCCCATCCACAGCCTACATCCAGAAGTCTCTGGCCAGGCTTAAGCCGGAGTTTTTTGCAGATCCGGTCCAGCTTCTCTTCCTGGGCCTTCTCCAGCGTCGTGGCGTGATCCAGGAAATAGGCGCTGGAGTAGACCATCTCGGGGTCCAGAAAGAGACCATAGAAGTCGTTGCCCACATCATAATGGAACTGGATGAAGTCCTGGTCCCGACGCTTCGATTTCTCGGCACCGACACCATCGACGCCACTGGCATCCCAGGCCGGCAGCTCGCTGGCACCTGAATCTGATCCGCCCACAAGAAAGGGAAGGGCCGCCCTGGCCACCAGCAGCTTGTCGGCGCGCTTTGCCAGGTGCACGGCGCGGCCATGTTCCCAGCGATCCGCCGCTTCGAGCGGACTGCCCCCCTCGATCCGGATATCGCCTGAAGCAAACATCTCAAACAGCGTCATCAGACGGGGCTTGAGCAGCAGTCTCCTGACCGTGGAGGGGCGGGCCACAACAATCTGTATGTCTGTACGCGCATCCGGCCCCAGCGGCAGGACTTCGCCATTCCAGAGCCGAAGGGACAGGTCGGCCTGCAAAAGTTCGGCGATATGGGCGGTAATGCGACGCGCCGCGACGATGCGGCTGTCTGGGGTCTCTGTCAGGGCTGGTGTCGTCATCAGGCGCGTCCTCGCATCGTCGTGCGTTCTATGCACACTCATCAAACCAAGGGCTAGGCCAGGACCGGTTTTGCTTCCAATACGCCGTTTTACGGCCCTTCGGCGTTGACTCCGACGACCTCATCCGTATATGTCGCCGCTCTTCGCCCGCGGGGTCCCCCGACGGGCGCTTCCTTTTTTGCGTTTACGCCGAGGCTTCAACATGTACGCGGTGATCAAGACCGGCGGCAAGCAGTACCGGGTCCAACCGGGCGACACGATTGTCGTGGAAAAACTGGCGGGCGACGCCGGTTCGAACGTTTCCTTCGGGGACGTCCTGATGCTGGGCGGCGAAAAGGGCGTGACCCTTGGGGCTCCTCTCATCGACGGGGCCACCGTGGCGGCGACCCTGGTCGAAACCCGCAAGGGTGAGAAGGTCAAGATCTTCAAGAAGACGCGCCGTCAGGGCTATCGCCGCACCAACGGCCATCGCCAGCACGAGACTGTGCTGCGCATCACCGGCATCGAAGGTGCGGGTGAGACGGCCAAGTGGGACGGGACTGTGGACCTGACCACCAAGGCCGAAATCAACCTGCGCGCTCGCAATCTTGCCGCCCGCACTTCAGTCGAGGCTGAAAGTGCTGTGGTCGACACGGTTGCCGTCGAGGACGCGGCACCTGCCAAGAAGGCCTCGGCCCGCAAGAAGGCCGCTCCTAAGGCTGAGCCCGCCGGCGACGAGGCCTGATACATTCGCGCCTTCGGGCACCGCGCCTTCGGGCGTGACGACACAAACGGCGTCTTGCCGGTTCTTGAACCGGGAGATCGCATAGAAGCAGGAGCGAGTTATGGCTCACAAAAAATCCGGTGGTTCGTCGCGTAACGGTCGCGATTCAGAATCAAAACGCCTTGGCGTGAAGAAGTTTGGCGGCGAGCGCGTGCTGGCAGGCAACATTCTCGTGCGTCAGCGCGGGACGACCTTCCATCCCGGCGTCAATGTCGGCCTTGGTCGCGATCACACCCTGTTTGCGCTTGAGCATGGTTCGGTCAAGTTCGCCAAGAAAGCCAATGGTCGTTGTTACGTATCGATCATTCCTGCCAATGACGATGCCAAGGCGGTAGCCGCCGCGGCCGAGTAGCGCGAGACCGGTTTTCGGATCGCGTTGCTCACTGAAGCAGCCGATCCGGACCAGGGACATGTTTCCGCGGGGAGTCTGGATCACCAGGCTCCCCGTTTGCGTTTCCCCGCCTTGCCGTCCGCCCGAGCCCTTCAAGGAGGCGGACCCGAGAGCGAGACTGCATCCATGTGCATCATCGAGGCCCAGCCTGTCATCGAGACCCGCAGACTGACCCTGCGCGCCCCCCGGGTGGAGGACATTGACCGCATCGCGGCTCTGGCCAACGATCCCGATGTCGCACGCATGACCCAGAGGATGCCCCACCCCTTTGGACTGTCGGATGCTGAGGATTTTGTCGTCCACGTTGCCGCCCAGGATCCTGCGCGGGCCGTAGCCTTCCTGATCGAGCATGATGACCTCGGTCCGGTTGGTGTAATCGGTCTACACGAGGGCAGTGATCCGGCACCCGAGACCGGATATTGGATTGGACGCCCGTTCTGGGGCCGGGGGTTTGCGACTGAAGCCCTGGAGGGGGCCCTGGCCTGGGCCAGCCTGGGCTGGAAACGGCGTGCCCTGGTCGCTGGCCATTTTGCCGACAATCCCGCCTCTGGCCGTGTCCTTGAGAAGGCGGGATTTCTCTATACCGGTGAGGTTCGTAGACCCTTCAGCGATGCGCGGGGGGCGGTTGCGGACAAGCGGATGATGATCTGGCTGGCCTGATCCGACACCCGGGGCCCGCCAGGCCAGCCGGGAAAAGGTCAGACCAGCCGGGAAAAGGTCAGGTCAGCCGGGGAAATGTCAGGCCCGCGGCCCAGCCGCAGGTCGGCCTATCCCCCCGTAACGCCAGGACCAAAGACTGTCAGGGCGGCAATCAGGGCACCAACCGTTGCCGCTGCGGCTCCGGCGGCGAAGGCCAGGATGACGCGCAGACGCCGGCGCCGCCTCCCGCGCGAAGGCAGGGTCCGGATCAGGACCTGAGGTCCGCGATCGAAGGCTTCAGATCCGCTTATGTTGTGCTGGGACAACGCAACTCCTCCCTGCTCTGACAGGCAACTGTCAGGCAGTGGCGGTGAGGCCGAATAAAGGCGAACGGCGGTAACCGACGAAGTCGTGATCGATCAGGCCCCTAATTCCGGGTGAGAGCGGACCATTGCCGCTCGCACCGGACTAAAGGTTGACAATGATCATCCGTCCGCCGCGGGTTTCCACCCGCTTCATCAGAACAATGCGTTCGCCGCCCGCACTGACCGGGATGATGATGAACCATCCACCATCAGGCAGGCCGGTAATCGAAAAGCGGTTGTCGGCACAGGTGCCCGCCCGCACAAAGGCCCGGTAATCGGCGTTTGGATCGGGTACGGTTCGGGCGCGCACCACGGCTTCCGGCAGAGCCGCAGCCTCGGTGGATCCATAAAGGGAGCGAAAGCGGGCCCGGGTATAGGGTGTGTCAGGGGTCAGGGCGACGGAACCTGTGCAGTAGTGAGGCATGCCGTCTTTCTGAAAGGAGACGCGGCCATCAATGGAAGCCTGCCCCTGTCGGGTAGACCAGTTGAAGGC
>JBFZCB010000082.1:0-9683 GCA_041308165.1 Caulobacterales bacterium | reverse complement strand
GTTCAACCACCCAGCAGTTCACGCCCGATAAGGAATCGCCGGATCTCATTGGTTCCGGCTCCGATGTCATAGAGCTTGGCGTCTCGCACGAGCCGCTCGACAGGCCATTCTCGGGTATAGCCGGCACCTCCCAGGGCCTGGACGGCTTCAAGGCTTACCTTAACGGCATTTTCCGAGGCCAGCAGGATCGCACCAGCAGCATCATAACGGGTGGTCTTGCCCTGGTCGCAGGCGCGGGCAACGGCATAGACGTAGGTCCTGGCCGAGTTGAGCGCGACATACATGTCGGCGATCTTGGCCTGCATCAGCTGGAACGAGCCAATGGCCTTGCCGAATTGTTTGCGCTCACGAACATAGGGCAGGACCACGTCGAGTGCGGCCTGCATGATCCCGAGCGGTCCAGCGGCCAGGACCGCTCGCTCATAGTCCAGCCCGCTCATGAGAACGGCAGCACCGCGGCCCTCCCCCCCCATGATGGTCTCTTCTGGGACGACACAATCCTCGAACACAAGCTCGGCCGTATCAGATCCCCGCATACCCATCTTGTCGAGCTTCTTGGAGACGCTGAACCCCTTCATCCCCTTTTCGATCAGGAAGGCGGTGACACCGCCATTGCCCTCACCGGTCCGGGCATAGACCACCAGTGTATCGGCGTGAGGGGCATTGGTGATCCAGAACTTGGTGCCATTGAGCACATAGTGGTCGCCCTTTTTTATGGCCTGGGTACGCATGGACATGACGTCCGAACCTGAGCCGGCTTCTGACATGGCCAGTGACCCCACCTGCTCGCCTGATATCAGGCCGGGCAGGTACCGGGTCTTTTGTTCGGGCGTTCCCCAGCGACGGATCTGATTGACGCAGAGGTTGGAATGGGCCCCGTAACTCAGACCGATCGAGGCGGAGGCGCGTGAAACCTCCTCCATGGCTACGACATGCTCGAGATAGCCCAGGCCCAGGCCGCCAAATTCTTCCTCGACCGTGATCCCGTGCAGGCCAAGTTCGCCCATCTCCGGCCAGAGGTCGCGGGCAAAGGTGTTGGTTTCATCGATCTGGGCGGCTCTGGGAGCCAGCCGATCAGCGGCCCACCGTGCTGTGGTTTCGCGGATTGCGTCTGCTGTCTCGCCGAGACCGAAATCCATGGACTGGGGTGCGTTGGGAATGCTCATGGGGTCCGGTTAGCATGAACCCGACCCCGGCTGCGAGAGGTACAATGGCCGCAAATGTCTCAGCGGTCGTCGCTGAGGCGCTGGTAGATGTTATGGGCGGATACGCCCACACAGGCCAAGCCGATCACAGCCAGAACGCCGGCAATAGCCAGGATGCTCTGGACATCGCTCGTGGCCATGGAGGCCTTTCGCAAAGCCGCCATGGCCATGGCCAGGGATACCAGTCCGAACCCACCCATGAGGAGGAAGCCCCAGACGCGCCCCCAGCTGAATCGCGTGGGCCTTGTTCCGGTCTGGTCTGTCCACACGCTTGTCGTGGCGGCCTCTTCATCAGCCATTCCGAGGCCGGCCGCTTCAATCAGGTCAGGCGTCGTCCCGGCTTCATCTCCCGGCCAGACCAGACGTGGAGATGAAAGGGCCGCCCCCTCGGCCACGGCCCGGGCGGCCACAGGCTGGACGGATGGTGTCTGCCCAGCGGTCTGTTCAGGCCAGATGATCGGCCTGGCCGGGGATTGCGACAGTGTTCCGCCCACAGCGCTATGGGGCGCTGTGGTCAGGGCAGGATCAGGCTCGACAGAACCCGGTACGGCCTGCGATCCCCCATCTGTGGATAGGGTTGAGGTGACCGTAGGGGTCTCGGCAGGGAAAGGATCGTCACCGGAAATCTGGGTCGAAACAGCAGCGACCAGACCTGTTTGCGCGATCGGCGATGCCAGGAGTGTCGTCTCGGGGGACGCGTCGGCCCTGGAAGGCTCGCCAGACGGGGCTGGGGTATTCGAAGCCTGAAAGTCAGGATTGGGCGAAGCAGGCTCGGTCACCGTACTGTCGGTGTCATTGCCCGCGTCAGGCAAGGCAATGGGCTGCGAGGCACTATCTGTTGCTGCCTCACCTGCAGGCCCAGATTGGAGATCGGGTTGAAGCCGGGCCAAGTCGCCTCCGTCCGAGACCGTCTGAGTGCCCATTGACGACGCTGTAGCCTCAACCCCAGCCTCAATCTTAGCGTCTGGCGCGGCCATCGCCTCGGCCTGGGCCGCCACCTCAACCACTGCGCCTGGCGCAGCCACTGCCTCCATCTCAGCATCTGGAGCAGCCGCCACCTCAACCTCTGCGTCTGGTGCATCCTCCGTCCCAGCCCCAGTCTCGGGCACCGTCATAGCCTCAGACTCGGTCCCCGTTTCAGGCTCAACCTCAACGCCGACCTCGGGCGGGGTCGGACCCTGCGGTTCCTCCAGAGCCGTGACAGGAACCGAAGTGCCCGAGATGGCAACAGGTCCCTGCAGCACGGTCTCGCCGACGGCCTTGCCCTCAATAGCGTCAGACAGGGTCTCGGAATCGCTGACGGCAGCATCTTCAACCCTGGCCGCTCCCCAGGGAGAAGACGTATCCGTAACGCTGTCTTTAGTGCCGTCATCGACTGCGGCAGGGAATGCGTCGGTCGTGCCCGTCGGATCGGTGAGGGTGGACGCGGCGGGCAGGATATCATTGGCAGCCGCCAGCACCGGTCTTGGACCGCGTTCGCCAGAGCTCTCGGGCAGGGGCGCGCAGAGAAGATCTGCCAGGGTGACCGCGACACCGGGACTGGCAACGAAAAGCGCGCGCTCGGCAGCGCGGCGATGAAGCCCGGCGTCGCGAACGGCAAGCTCTGGCCAGGCGGCCATGGCATTGGCTGCGTCGCCCATGGCACCGGCATTGACCTGGGCAAGGACTTCGGAAGACCTGAAAGCCTCGGTGCCTACGGAAAAGGCAAAGCTGGCAAGCGCGTCGAACTGATGCTGGTTGACCTCACGGGTGAGGGTGTCGATCAGAACCGCACGTATCGGAATGAGATCGTACTGAAGCAGAAGCTCTGCATCGGCTTCGCTGACCCGAGTGTCCTGGCGGGTCGAGGCCGTATGGCCGTAACCTGCAACCCATCGGCCATCAGCACGCAAGGCTGCCCGGGGCCTGAAGCCCTCGAAGCTCTTGATCAGAAGGACGCCTTCACGGGAGATCTTCATGGGCTGTTTTACGGGCTTGGACACGGGAAATGACCCAATACGGCACGGGCGCTCTCGGCCCAAAGGGGTTCAAGCAAAAGGCGAGCCAAATTATTGCTGATCTACAGCAGGAACATCGTCGCAAGTCCGAGGAAGATCAAGAAGCCGAAGAAATCGGTCGTAGCCGTCACGAAGACGGCAGATGAAACCGCCGGATCAAACTTGAGTTTTGACAGGGTGAGGGGTGTCAGCACCCCGATCGAGGCGGCCACAAGCAGGTTCAGCACCATGGCCGATCCGATAACGACGCCGATACGCCAGTCCTCGTCCCGGAACCAGAAACCTGCGGCCAGACCGATCAGGGGGGCAAGGATCAGGCCATTGGCCAGGCCGACGGCCATTTCCCTCCAGAAGGTGCGGGGGGCGTTTGAGCTGTTCAGCTCCCGTGTGGCCAGGGCCCGCACAGTCACGGTCAGGGCCTGGGTTCCGGCATTGCCCCCGATCGCCGAGACGATGGGCATCAATATGGCCAGGGCCACGATCTGCTGGATAGTGCCCTCGAACCAGCCGATCACACTGGCCCCGAGAACCGCTGTGGCCAGGTTGATTGTCAGCCAGGGAAGGCGGCCACGCACGATGTCAACAACGCTCGATCCGCGGTCCTCGTCGGAAACACCAGCCAGTCGCAGGATATCCTCCCGGTTTTCTTCCTGGATGATATTGACGATGTCATCGACCGTGATCTGGCCCACGAGCCGACCCCCGCTATCGACGACGGGCGCTGAGATAAGGTGGTACTTTTCGAAGATATAGGCGACCTCTTCCTGGTCCTGGTCCACCGTGATCTCGTTGATCGGCTCCATGAGGTCGCTGAGAGCCGCCGATCGCGGTGCACGCAGAAGTTGGCTGACGGCTACCCCGCCAACCGGGCGGTTGAGTGGATCCACGACATAGATGTCGAAGAAAAGTTCCGGGAGGTCATCGCCCTGGGCCCGAACGTGATCGATTGTGTCGCCGACCGTCCAGAAACTGGGTGCGGCCATGACCTCGCGCTGCATGAGGCGGCCGGCTGTGTCCTCCTCAAAGGCCAGTGAGGTTTCGATGGAGGCGCGTTCCGGAGCCGGCATGGCCGACAGAACGGTTTCACGCTTTGCAGCGTCCATTTCCTCCACAACAGCGGCGGCATCATCGGAATCGAGTTCCAGCAGGGCCTCGGCCAGGACACCGGCCGGAACCCGCGCCAGCACATTCTCGCGAATGCCGTCATCCAGTTCAGGCAGGGTTGCAGCCAGCAGCTCGGGGGGAAGCCAGAGGACGACGACGGCCCGGTGTTCCTCGGTGAGAAACCCCATGAGATCGGCGACGTCTGCCGGGTGCAGATCTTCCAGTAGCGCCCTGAGCCTGAGGCCGTCGCCGTCGTCGGCGGCATCGACCACCTTTTCGACAAAGCCTGCCGTCAGGACATAATCCCGGTCGAGGGCCTCGTGGTCCTCGGCCTCCAGGTGGGTGACGTCAGGTTCGAGAGTGGCGGATGTGTCGCTCACGCGGGCCTCCCCCTCGATGATGATCAGCTGGTAGTGCCGATATTTATCCCTGTCACGTCACAGATGGTGCGGTCGAGAAGACTCGAACTTCCACGGGTTGCCCCACAGCGACCTCAACGCTGCGCGTCTACCAATTCCGCCACGACCGCTCGCATCGGAGCCGGGGGCAATAGCGGAGGTCGCAAGGAAAGGGAAGGGGGCAAGTCAACTGGTTTGCAGTTCTTCGCATCCAAGCCGGCTTCTGCCCTGCAAAATGCGTTTTCTGTTCGGGCTGGCGGGCCGTTCAAGAGCCGGTGGGCCCAAGGCTGGGGTCAGGGCCTTCTCAGGTGCCAAGCGAGGAAGGCCCGGCCTCGTGCAGGGCCTCAGGCAGATCCTGCCATGAAGTCATAGACATCAGCCTGACGGGTTACCGTAATGGCGATCCGGTCTTCGCGAATCTCAATATGACCGCGGGCTACCGGATGGTTATTGGCCAGGATCCAGACTTCATCATGTTCGGAAGCGTCGAGCGGAATGACGGCGCCACGACCCATCTTCAATAGCTGTGACATCGGCAGGACCGAACGGCCCAGCAGGACGGAAATCTCGACATTGACGGCGTTGATCTGGCTCACAGCATACTCTGATGGTCTTATCGGGCCGCGCTTGGGGCTTGCGTGCACGGCTCCAGCCTTACATTGAGGCTATCATGCTTGCCGAGCCGTTAAGTCCTGCTCACAACCCGAATAAAAACTTGCTCCGCGCAGATGGCCGGGCCGTGCAATGGGCTGTGTCTGGCCAGCCCATACCCTATGATCAGGCCGTGGCTGTCATGGAGGCCCGGGTTGCGGCGATTGCGGCAGGGCAGGCACCCGAGCTGATCTGGCTGCTCGAGCACCCAGCGGTCTATACCGCCGGTGTGTCGGCAAGGGATGAGGACCTGCTGGTTCCGGACCGGTTTCCGGTGCACCGTACAGGCCGTGGAGGCCAGTTCACCTACCACGGGCCCGGGCAACGGGTCGCCTATGTGATGCTGGACCTGAACCAGAGGGATCGCGATGTCCGCGGCCTGGTGCGGGGGCTTGAGCAGTGGTTGATCGCCGCCCTGCGCACCTTCGGTGTTGAGGCCGGGGTGCGTGAGGGTCGTGTCGGGGTCTGGGTCGAACGCAAGGGTCCAGCAGAGGCTCAGGTTTCGGGCATCTCATGGCCCCAGATCGAAGACCCCTTTGCTCCCACTGAGCTGGCACCGGCCGCCACCGGCGTGGCAAAAGAGGATGTTCTGCCCGCACCCTGCGGTCTCTGGCGGCGCGATGACAAGATCGCAGCCATCGGCGTCAAGGTCCGAAAATGGGTCACTTTCCACGGGATCAGCCTAAACGTGGAGCCTGATCTTGATCATTTTGCAGGCATCGTACCCTGTGGAATCAGCGAGCACGGCGTGACAAGTCTGGTTGATCTTGGCGTGCCCACCACGATGGATGAGGCCGATGCTGCCCTGAAATCGGCCTTTATTGGGGTTTTTGGTGCAGTCACTGACACACCGCCGCCTGTCTGAGACCAAACTCTGCCCCGTATCAGATGTCGCATCTATAGCGATGTTATGCGGTTCGGGCTTGGCAAGGCGGGCGCGGAAAGGTTTAACGCACACCTCCCTCTGCGACCGGCTATCTGGAGTTCGCCTGTGAAACATCGTCTGCTTGCCGCATCAACGGCTATTCTGGCCCTGGCCGTATCTGCCGGGGCTGTCGTTGCCCAGGATTTCCGGGCCCTGGCCCGCCAGGACCTTCAGGCCGCGCACCAAGCGCTCAGTGCCAATCACCCGGCTGCAGCCATTCCCGGGCCGGCAAGCGCGCCCTTCCGTTCCTGGATCGATGCCGGTCTGCAGGATGCCCTGGCCAAGGCCGCCCAGGCCGGTAGCGGCGATAGCCACGCCTATCTGATGCGCTATTACGCCGGAGGGTTCCGCGATTCCAACATCGCCATGACCCCAAGCTTTGAAAGCCTCAGCCCGTATTTTGCAACGGGCTGGCCCGGGTTCACCACGGGATGGCAGAACGGCAAATATGTAGTCACCTATGTCAAGCCGGGCGTGCGCAATACCCCGCCCGTGGGCGCTGCGCTGGTGGATTGCGGCGGCAAGACTGCCGAGGCCCTGGCCTTGGAAAAGCTGGATCGCTGGGAAGCCGACCTGACCTCCGAGGCCGGGCGGGTTCGCAGTGCGCCCTTCCTCCTGTGGAACCGCAACAACCCCTTCACCTCCGGCATGCCCCTGGCCTGTAACTTCAGTGTCAACAACCGCAGGGCCCGTGAGTACAGGCTCGCCCCTCAGCCTGCCCTGATTGCGGATCTGGAAGCGGCCTATCGCTCGACTGTCTATGTACCGTCCTCCACGCCCCTCGGCATGGAAATGATCAACGGCCGCCCGTGGGTGCACGTCCACTCCTTTGCTGATGATGCCGGCTGGGAAGGCTTCAACGCCCAGATCGAGGCCCAGGTCGCCCAGCTTCATGGGCCACAGGGCTTTGTCCTGGATCTTCGTGGTGCTCGTGGCCAGTCCTACAGTTCGACATCGCGAGGCTATGGCCTTGCCAACCGGATCTGGACCCCGGAGTTCACCGTCAGCCGCCAGCCGGCTGCCGGCGAGATCACCTACCGGGCCACTCGTGACAACCGCACCTGGTTTGCCGATACGCTTGGGCGAATGGAGGCGGATCCACGCTTTGTGCAGGAATCCATGGCCGTGATCGAGGAAACGCGGGCCATTATTGCCGCCTTCGATGCAGCTCTGGCTTCAGGCCAACCGACCTTCACACTCGCCGGACGGCCAGCAACGCCCGATACCGGAGCTCCCAATCCGGTAGCCGGTCCTGTCATTGTCCTGGTCGATAGCGGCTGTGCCGGCGGCTGCCTTGACACGTTGGATCTGCTGACCCGGCTTCCCAATGTCAGGATTGCCGGATCGGCGACGGCTACGGATTCAATCTTCATTGAGCCGACGGTCCAGCGTCTGCCTTCGAACTATTCAGACCTCAGCTATGGTCATAAGGCTTGGACGTCGCGCCAGCGGCCATCCAACACAGCCTTTGTTCCAGCCCAGGGCCTTCTTTACACAGGTAATGCTGCAGATGAGGCGGCGGTGCGGGCCTGGGTTGGTGGCCTGTTCTAAGGGATCGCTGACGGCCTCTTCGCCGCAGGGTGAAGAGGCCGCACGCCTATTGGCACTCGGGGCTCAAGGCCCCATTCTATGGGCATGACCCAGACGACAGACAGTATGAAAGCGGCCAATGCGGAGACGACCGTTCCGAGGTCGGCTTCAGGTTACGATCTGACTCCGCCCAGTGAGGGCCAAAGAGTTGGCCTGGAAGGAGACCTAAGCCCAGAGGAGCGCCGTGTGCTTCTGTCGCATGGGACAGAAGCACCCTTCTGTGGCCTGCTGCTTGGCGAGAAGCGTCGCGGCGTCTTCTGCTGTCGCCAGTGCGGTCTTCCACTCTTTCGTGCCGGCACCAAGTTCGAAAGCGGAACAGGCTGGCCCAGTTTCACCGAGCCCGTTGATCCCGACCATGTCAGGGAGATCCGAGACACAAGCTACGGAATGGTCCGCGTTGAGACCGTCTGTGCCCGCTGTGGCGGGCATCAGGGCCATGTGTTTCCCGACGGTCCGCCCCCAACGGGGCTTCGCTACTGCATCAACTCTGTGGCCTTGACCTTTGTGCCTGAAGGTGAGCCCCTGCCGGACCCTTTGCAGCGAGGCGATGGCACGGCCTGAACACCGCCGCAATCCGCGCCCAGTGTCCCCCAGACCAGAGCTCTGGCACAGTCTGAGCTGATCGGAGAACGACACCCATGCTGACCGTCCTGATCGCCGTGACGCTCCTGACAGCGCCTGAAAACCCCGAGGCTGTGATCACGACCGCTCCAAGGGGGGCTCAGTCCGTGACTGTGGGGGCCGTTGCGCCTGTTGTGGACATTGGGCCAGGCCCTTCCCTTCAGACCTTTTCACCGCATGGATTGAGTACCCAAGAGCAGATTGAACGCTGGATTGGCACCCGGGTGCCGGAGGGGACGGCCTCTGACGGGGAGGGCTTTGTGCCTGGAGCCTACAGTTCTCGGATGCATGACCCGTTTGAGCTTGCCGATGACCGCAAGATCCATGGCGAGGTCTCGGCAGGCATCGGGACGGGTGACTATTCAGCCTTTGGTGCACGGGTTTCGTTGCCTTTCGGAGAGACTGGCCGGCTTGACCTCAGCTATGGTCAGTCCAGAAACAGCCCCTGGAACTACGGGCTAGGCCTGGCTGATGGATTTGATCCCCGATTTGGACCCGGATACCGTGGGCACTATGATCCGTTCTTCATAGGCAGGGGCGCGATCATTCCTGGATCGCCGATTCGGGGCTGGCGAGAGCGCGTAGGACGCGTTGCCGAGGGCTCGAGCGGCCCTAGGCCCGAATCAGGCCGTGAGGACTGACTGGTCAAAGGCCAAAACGAAAAAGGGCCCGGTCGCTAGACCGGGCCCTTTGTTCGGATGGTGCCGCCGGGGGGAATCGAACCCACGACCTCAGCCTTACCAAGGATGCGCTCTACCACTGAGCTACGGCGGCTAGATCTGAGGAAGCGGCCGTATAGCTAAACCCCCGGCAGGGGGGAAGCCCGAAAAGTAGCTTGGCGTGGAAAGAATTCCGGGGCTTGATGTCAACATGTCCGAACCCATCGATCTTCCCGCTGCTTCCAAGCCTCCCATGGAGGAGGCTGATACCCCCGTGGTTGTCCTGCCTTCGCCCCCGAAACGGGCTGTCGAACAGACAGCGCGCGCGGCCCGACTGGCGTCGGCACTTCGTGATAATCTGCGTCGCCGAAAGGCTGCTCCGCGCCCGCCCACCCACTCGGGCAACTGAAAGTCATTGAGCAGGGGCTGATTGCGCCCCTTCCACCCACCCCACGTCTGGCGCTAGAAAGCCGGCTTGCCGCGCGCCATGGTAGGCGTGCCGCCTCAGGATCGACATGGACAGTATAGTGGTT
>JBFZCB010000081.1:0-2848 GCA_041308165.1 Caulobacterales bacterium | reverse complement strand
TCTTGATGCGATCAACGATCTTCTTGATCTCGAGGGATCGGGACAGGTCGCAGACGAGAACTGCGTCTGACTCCACGATGATCGCCAGATTGTTAACCCCCAGGGCTGCAACCATCACCCCATCAGGAGCCCTTGTGAGAATCCGTTCGGAATCTTCCAGTATTCTCATGCCTGTGGATCCCTCACCACTGGCCGCAATCGAATCCCATGAGCCGAGATCGGACCATTCGAAGTCCGTTTCCAGGACAGAGGCTTCAGTGGTGACTTCCATAACGGCGTAATCGATCGAAATCTTGGGTGAATCAAGGAAGGCTTCTGACAGGATCTGGACGCTCGAGGATGTCGTAGCCGATGGCAGTGCCTTTGTGGCGGCGTCAAGGACGGCCGGTGCATGCTTTTCGAGCTCGGTCATCAGGGTCGTTGCCGAAACAATGAAGTTGCCACTGTTCCAGAGGAACCCTTCCCCTATCAGCTGGGCGGCGACATCCAGCTCTGGCTTCTCGTGAAAGGCCGAAACCCGCGACAGACCGGGTCCGCTGGGCCGGATATAGCCATAGGCTGAAGAGGGGTATCTGGGTCGCATGCCAAGCGTCACGATCTGCCCCGTACTGGCCCCCTGGGCGGCGACTTCGATCGAGCGGCGGAAGGCGGCGGCGTCAGGGACGTAATGATCCGAGGCCAGGAAGGCGATGATCCCCTCTGGATGGCGCCGCTGGACCCAGGCCGCTGCAGCGGCCATGGCAGCGGCTGAATCTCGGGCCTGTGGCTCAAGCAGCACCTGGGCTGCGACACCGATTTCGCTGAGCTGATCGGCAATGATCGCGCTATGGGCGGTGCCGGCAACCACAACCAGATGTCCGCCCCCCGAGGCCAGTTCTGCCACGCGTTCAATGGTTTCCTGAAACAGGGACCGATTGCCGGCAAGGGCGATGAACTGTTTGGGCCGGGAAGGCCGGGACGCGGGCCACAGGCGTGAGCCCGCGCCGCCGCAGAGAATTACAGGGTATAAAGCCATCTTCCCATTCTGCCGGACTTCCGCCGCGGCTCATACCAATAAAATCCGCGCCATGCAGGGCCCGGGCAAAGACCAGAGGGATAAATGCCTATTCAGGCAAGCCGTTACTCATTGAATAGGCTGTGGAAGTTTCAACTCGAATACAGTGCCTCGAGGGCCGGTTTCGACAAGGGTCAGCTGTCCGCCGTGACTGGCGGCAAGCTCACGCGAGATGGTCAGCCCAAGGCCTGAGCCGTCAGAGCCCTTTCCGCTGACGAAGGGATCGAACAGATGTTCGGACAGGCGAAGGGGTATGCCGGGGCCGTCGTCTATGATGCGGATCACAGCGACCCCCTCTGCGGATGCGGCCTCGATCCGGACCACGCCCTTGCCCTTGCGCACGCCGCGCGTCGGGTCGGCCTCGATGGCCTGTCGGGCATTGCGCATCAGGTTCACCAGGATGCGATGCAGCTGATCACTGTCCGCGTTTATGAAGAAGCGCGCGGGTATGGCCCGGACAAGTCTTACGCCATGAGTTTCCAGTCCGGCATCTTCTGCGGCAGCCGATACCGCCCGGGTCAAGGACAGTCGCGACAGGATTGGAGCCGGTTCCTCGCTCTTGCCGTAATCCAGAACATTGCGGGTCAGGGCCGCAGCCCGGCCGAGTGCGCGTTCGAGCCGGGGCATGGCCTTGGCCACCTGGGGATCGGCAGAATCGGCCAGTCGTTCGGAGGCCATCTGTGCCGAAGTCAGCATGTTGCGCAGGTCATGATTGATCTTGGCGACCGCTTCGCCGAGCGCCACAAGCCGTGATCGGGCTCTCAGGGACTGGCGGACCTCATCCTGCATCCGGGCCAGCTCGCGCTCTACCCGTCCGATTTCGTCCTGGCGATTGGATGGGGTCTGGGCGATGGTTTCGGGATCGGCCGCAAAGCCCTCGATTGAACGCGTCAATCTCCGGAGCGGTCGAAGGACGAGAAAGGATAGGCCGGCATAGAGAAGGGCACCGGCCGCGACCGAGATCAGGGCTGAGACCAGAAGCCCGTTCAGCAGGAAGGCGCGCAGTTCCATTCTGAGCGGCTCTGCCGGAGCCACGACGTCGATATAGTCGCCTGATCGATAGCGGGGCTCGGCCCTCACCCGTATGGAGCGGTCAGGCGCACCCGTCAGGGTCCGGATCGGATCCAGTAGTCGGGCTCCGGTGTTGGAGCGACGCAGATCAATGAAATCAGGAGCGCGCGGGAGGACAGGGGCGCGCAGGAGCTGGCGCAGAACCCCCTGGTCACTGATGGCGACCGCCGAGACCCCGCCAATGCGAAGGAGTTGTTCGGCCGTATCATCATCCACAGCGTTATAGGGCAGGGCCTCGACCCCGACCGAGGCCAGTTCGGCGGCCTGCAGCCGGTCCGTCAGCCAGCGCTCATGGAAGGAGGCCGCACTGGGGGCCATGATCATGGCCCAGACGGCGACGGTAAAGGCGACAGTCAGGACCAGAAGGCGTGCCGACAGTCCATCCGGAGCCGCCCGCCGCAGTTGAAGGGCGTCCTTCAGGGCTGCGAGGCCGCGTCTGGCCGGCGCCAGATAGCGCAGGATCGCGTCGATACGGGCCGGGACTTGCGTCATGGGCCTGGCATCGCAAGGTTTGGGCTCCTTATCAATGCACCTGTCATTAATCACCGTTCCGGTCCTTCGATGCCGCGGCGCCTGGGGATCGGTGTCGGGCCCAGAGCGACTGCAGGGATTTCAGGGCAAAGGGGAGCACGACGGCCAGAACAAAGACGCCCGCCATGGGCCCCCAGAACTGATTGAAGAGCGAGCGGATGTCCGGGTCGGGATCCGTGATCAGCAGGGTGT
>JBFZCB010000080.1:0-3331 GCA_041308165.1 Caulobacterales bacterium | reverse complement strand
TTGGCCTCCTTGGCTTCAGTGTAAAAGGTGATGCTGATTGATGCGTAAAGAATGAACGGCTTGCCGCACTTATCGCATTCACGGTCCGACGGGGTTTCGTTGGCATCACCGCTCGATGTGTCAGCTTGGTACCTGTATCCACAATGCGGGCAGATGATGTCGCAGTCATCCATTTGATCGCCGGGTTCAAAGTCGTTGCTCACAGCTTGGCCTCCTTGGCTTCGAGTACCTCCGACGCTGTGTCGATTGCGTACCAGCAAGCGTCATTCATCGCTCCCTCATTGTTGTCTCGGTTCCAATACTCTTGAATGGACTCAAGAGCCTCCTCCAGCCGCTCAATGCGCTCTTGAAGCCGCAGGTTATCCTCATCCAACAATTGCTGCTGCCGGATGATTGCGTTTGCCGCGTTGAGTTCGCGTTCGATCATCCTGATCCGCATCCCCAGATCGGCCACGTTGTGCGGAGTGCTGTCTGATATTGGGGTGTCGCTCATTTCGCCTCCCTCGCTTTGAGCATTGCGTCGGCGATGAGGTATGCCATTGCTGTGGAGTTATCCATGTTTTCATACCACCCCACTTCGTTGATTGCATGCGCCGCGAAGTAGTCGCGATTCGATTTACGGATCATGTCGTCCAGCCAATCCGTTCCGCTGTCTGGTACGCACAGTTTGATTGCTGCGTACTGGCGCAGGGTCATGCCGCTGCCCACGGCAAGTGAAGGAACCGGAAACGCCGGTCCTCCGTTGTTGATTGGTGCGCTCATTTGGTTTCCTCCATCACCCAGCACGGGAGCCATGTTTTACCTCCGTCGGTGGAGTGTTCAAAATCTTCCAACCAGTGTTCTCTACCAATAAAACCTTCAGTGTTGGATATCAGGAATCTGTATTTTCTGTCTGACTTCATTCTCATCCACGCCCCCAGCGGCACCTCATCCGCAGTCCACGGGCGGAATGTTGGGGTGGGTTTGATGCGGTATTCTGTGTCATCCCAGCCCCACCTCGGCCCAGGTGTTCTTCTCCATTTTTTGTCGGGAGACAGGGCTTCCACTTCCTTCCCATCCACAAATGCCTGCATGATGCGGATGGCTTCTTTGGTTTGTTCGATGTTCATAGGTATTCTGGAGTTAATGTGACTTAGTGTATAAATGCAACAAGCCGATTAGTTTTATCCATTGGAACAATTGCCACCAACGTGGCAGTTCTACGTAAAAGTAATTGTTTTCGATGGTATGATTTGTGGATACAAGTGAATCATTTATTATCGCAGTGGGTCTGCAAAATATAAGCCCACCTGATATTCTAACACTTCCGTCTTTACGAATGTGAATGAATGCTTCTGGTTTTTCTGTGTTCATTTCGCTTCCTCCCCTTCGAGGTACTGCGCCACCGCCTCATCGGCGACATACTGAAACTTGTAACCCTTCCTGGTGGCGTATTCCTTGAGGCGCCGATGCGTGTCGTCCGAGACGACAATCACCTTCGCTGTCGGTCGTTTGAGTTTCACAGTCTTCATGGCTTCCCTTCCATGATGATTGACTTTACGAACCGCTTCTTTACCCCAATGGCCTTGGCCACGTAGGCCAGGCTCTGGCCTTCGTTCCACAACTTCCAGGCGCGCTTGGCATTGAGTGGTGGCGTTTCGATTCGTGCTGGCACCGCAGCTGGATCGGGAAAGCTGATCCATCCACGGGCTACGGCGTTGGAGATAAGCTGGTTCATATCCGCACCCCCACTTTGGTTTCTTCGTAGATGCGAGCGTGCGCCAGCTGCCTGACTCCGCCTCGGATTTTCTGTAGCACAGCTGCGCGCTTCACTGTGATCTCGACCAGGTCGGGGTGCGCCTGTGCGAACGCCCGGAGGTCAGTCACCTCAAAGGTCCAGTCCTCGCGGACCACTGTCCCGGCAACCTTGGGCCGCTCGGCAACCACTGGCAGATTGGCCTGTCGTTCGGCAGCTGCTGCGCGTTCAGCAGCTGCGGCCTCCTCGGCTACCATCCGGCGGGTCTCTGCTGCTTCGCGGTCGCGCTCATTCAGTGCCTGGCGCTCAGCGCGTTCCGCTGCCTGCACTTGGCGTGCGATCTCAGCCATGCGGGCGGTCTCCTCGGCTAACCGGCGTCGCTCTTCCTCAAACCGTTTGAGTTGAGCCTCGGCCGCGATGCGGCGTTGCTCCACCTCGTAGGCTGTCAATAGCGCGGTGATGCGAGCAACCTCGTGATCAACGCTAAGCGTGAACGTCTTGGCAGCAGCGTCGATGCGCTTACCAAGTTCCAGCACGGGTGCCTTTGCTGCGATGCGTGATGTCTCGACCGCCTTGGAAACCGCACGCAGACCGCGCAGCGCATCAGCCCCAATGGTTGCCTGCTGCTGGTTGCTGACTGCGACAATCAACGCGGCGTTTTCGATTGCTTCGTCGCGGGTCTCGACCGCTTTAGGGTCGATTGCTATCTCCACTGAACCGACATTTCTTAGTGCTAGTGCATTCACGGTTTACCTCCATTGATTAAGTTCCAGATTACGCTGTTCGATCGTTTGAATTTCTTCGCCAACTCGCGATACGTGTAGGTTGGATTCTGGCGCTTGGCCTCGATGATCGCCTTGCACTCAGCATCGGTCATCTGCCTCCAGGTTCCCCTCGGTTGCTCTTCGATGATCGGAACCGGTGGCTGCTTACCGAGCACGCGCTCGATGGCTTCACGGGAGAGTTTCATCTTTGAGGATCCAGGTAGGCGACTGGATGATCTGAGTGGAATCGCCGTTGTATCCCGGCCATGAATCCGTGTCTTCGCAGACGATCCACTGCCTGAGCCACGACTGCCAGGTACGTGACCCGACTTCACAGGACTCGGTGTCCAGCTGGTACACAGCGACCGCAAACGGCGCTTGGTCTTCGACGCAGACCCACTGCCAGGCACGCGTCTCACCGGTGATGTCTCGGTACAGGTCCCGGTAGTACGCAGCCTGCACGTCGTAACGCAACTGGCCAATCTGCCGCCGGAACCCGGCCTTGCTGGCATCGCGGCATTTCTTGAGGTCCACGATCACCGGGGTCGTGTTGGGCAACCAGTCGATCAGGCCCTTGCGCTCGCAGGACTCGAACTCGCCAAACATTCCGACCTGGGCCTTCCCTGGCTCGGCAAACAGCCGGCCGGCTACCGGGTGTTCGCGAACTGCCTCGACCATGCGCTCGACGGTTTCGATCTCCTCCTGCTTGAACACGGTCACGCCGCGCTCCTTGGTCTCGTCGCGCCACGCACGCGCTTCCTTGGTGCGGAAGTCCTCGTAGGGGGACGTGGTGTAGAGGTACGGCGTGCCTAGGACCTTGTGGTCCAGCAGG
>JBFZCB010000079.1:0-5338 GCA_041308165.1 Caulobacterales bacterium | reverse complement strand
CTTCGCCAGGTCCGCTGCCCCTCGCCAGATCCCAAGAACCCGCTAGACTCACGCCTGTGAAATCAGACCTCGATCATCTTCCGCAGAAACAGCAGGACGAGCTCGCGCGCGTCCGCCAGATCCTGCTGTCAGAGTTCGAGATCGCGCGTGACAGTGGAGGCGGCGGCACCCAGCCCTGGCGACGCAATGGCCATATCCAGAAGATCATCCTGTTCGGATCATATGCCCGCCACGACTGGGTCGTTGAACCCGAGAACGGCTACCTGTCAGACTTTGATCTGCTGATTGTCGTCAGCGACGAGAAGCTGTGTGACATCGCCAGCTACTGGTGGGTTGCGGAAGACAAGATCCTCAACGATCCGGCCATTGGCCGAAACGTCAACATTATCGTCCATGACTTGGCCGAGGTGAACCAGGCGCTTGGCCGGGGCGAGTATTTCTGGGCCGACATCGTCCGGGATGGCGTGGCCCTTTATGAGGTGCCGGGGCATCCGTTTGCTGAGGCAAGACCAAAGTCCCAGCACGATGCTGCCATCGCTGCAGAGCTCTACGCCAAATCCAAGCTCACCGATCTTGAGGCTTGGCTAGAAGACGCTGCCCGCTGGGCACAACGCTCTGATGATGGCCAGCATGCTCGCAAGCGCTCAGCCTTTCACCTCCACCAGGCCGTCGAGACGGCCTACGCCTGCGTGCTTCTGGTCCACACCTTCTATTTTCCACGTTCGCACAACATCAAGTTCCTGCGCTCGCTGGCAGAGGACATTGACCAAAGACTGATCGGGGCCTGGCCGCGCGAACAGAAGGTGGACCGGCGTCGGTTTGAGCTTTTGAAGCGCGCCTATGTCGAGGCCCGGTATTCAGATCATTACGATGTTTCCGGCGAAGACCTTCAGGCCCTAAGCGAAGCGGCCGTTCACCTGCGCGATCTCGTTGATGTCGTTTGCCGCGAACGCCTGGAGACGCTGCGGATACAGGCTGGAACGGCCGGGTGACGGCTCCGTTCGAAGCGGCAGTCTGCACCTCTGGAGCCTGCAAGGTGGTGAGGGGACCGGCGAGCCTTCAAGCTCGGCTATGAATGGACCCGGTCGAGCCTCAACAAAACCGCCCTCTGCGACGGGGCGGCGCTTGAGACTTGGCCCCGTGCGGGCGCATAAGGGTAGAAATGGCGTTTGAACCTGTTCCCTTGCAACCTTTGGAACGCGGCTACCTCTGGGTCCTGCGCGTCCGCTCGTCCATCAGCTGGCTGGCTTTTGCCGCCATAGCGGCAGCCGGAGACGCCTTCCTGCACTGGCGAACGGGGTTTCCGTTTGGGGTCATCACCGGACCCATCGTCCTGTTTGGTATCGCCTCTGTCCTGCTCTTGGTCCCGGGCCGGTTTCGCCGCTGGGGCTATGCCTTCACCGACAGGGAACTGCATATTGCCTATGGCTGGCTAACGAAGGTGCACACGGTCGTACCCGTCGGCCGCGTGCAGCATATCGATGTGAGCCAGGGCCCCCTTGAGCGCAAGGCCGGGGTGGCCATGCTCAGCCTGCACACTGCAGGCACGGATAACAGTCTCGTGGTTCTTCCCGGCATCAGCCGCGACCGCGCCGAAGAGATACGCGATACCATTCGCAGCCGGATAAGCGACGCACCCTGGTGAGCCTGCCATCTCCCCCAGCTGATCCTGTGGTACCGCCGCCCCAGCGGCTCAATCCGCTTACGATCCTGATCAAGGCCCTCTCCAGCCTGCCGTCAACCCTGTTTGCCCTTCCGCTCCTGTTCGCATGGACACGGGAGGATTCCCTGCCTCTGGGCCTTCTTGTCGGCCTGACGCTACTGCTGGCGGCTGCTGCCATGACCTTCAGCTGGCTGAGCTGGCGAGCCTTCACCTATCAGATCCTCCCTGACCAGCTGGTGATCCAGCGTGGCATCCTCTTCAGGACCCGTCGATCGATACCGGTCTCGCGCATTCAGGATGTGTCGATAAGACAGCGCCCCCTGGCCCGGCTTTTTGGCCTGGCAGAAGTGCGCATTGAAACCGGCGGCGGGGAGGCCGACGAAGGTCAGCTGAACAGCGTAAGCCTGGCTGAGGCTTACCGGCTTCGCGAGGTGATCCGCAGCCTTAGGGCTGGCGAGGTCGCGGATGTGAACAGAGAGGCTGAAGCCCGGCCCCTTCCCGCTCCGGAGCCTGAGCCTGAGCTTCAGCTTTTCAAGATGGAGCTGCCCAGGCTCCTTTACTCTGGCCTGTTCAGGTTCTCGCTGGTCTGGATCGCTGCCATATTCGTTGGCCTGCAGTATCTCGATCAGGCGATGGGCAGCGACTACGATCGGTGGATCGAAATGATCGATGTCGCCGAACAGGAAGTGAAGTCGCGCTTCAATCTCCTGGCTCTGGCCGGTGTGGCCGCTGCTGTTATTGGCCTGGGCCTCCTGGCCGGAGTGGTCAGGACCGTGCTGCAGAACTTCGACTTTACCCTCACCCACAACGACGCCCGCTTCAGGTACCGCCGGGGCCTGCTGACCCGCAACGAGGTTGTGGTGGCCAGACGCCAGATCCAGCTCGGGCTGGTCGAGCGTGGAGCCGTCGCCGGTCGCCTGGGCTGGAACACCCTGAAGGTCCAGACCCTGGGAGGCAGCGATCAGATCACCGGGCGTCAGGAGCTTGTCCCCTTTGCAACCGCAGAGGAACTGGCACCCATCATCGCCCGGACGGGTCTCCCGCGCTTCGAACAGTCTGGCCTGACCTACGTCTCGCGCCTGCATATCGTGGGCGGGCTTCTGGGACTGATCATACTGGGGTTCATCATCCTCCTGGTCTCCCTCATCGCCTATCCGCCCGCCGGACTTCTTTTGCTCGCCATGCCGTTCCTGCTGGCCGTGGCCCTGTTTCGCAGTCGCTTCCACCGCTATGGCCTGACCCCTGCCAGCCTGCAGGTCTCCAGAGGCGTGCTCTCCCAACGCGACTGGACCGTTCCCTATGGCAACATCCAGGCCATTACCGTCCTCCGGGGCCCCCTGCAGCGCCTTCTGGGCCTGGCAACCCTAAGGATCGATACGGCAGGCGGCAGAGGTATGCATGGCCCCCACATCCACGACATCGAGGAAGCCAAGGTCGTGGGCTTCGTTCAGGAGCTGACAGATCGGGTGGAGGCTCTCAGAGGTCCGGAGCGGCCGGATCCAGGGCCCGAAAGACTTCACTGAAGACAGGCCTTCGGGTCGTAGGCGAGTTCCGATCAAGTCCCGCCATTGACCTTTGTGCACCGACCCGACTTTAGTTGGTGCCGGGGGAGCTCAAGGCCTTGCAGAACGCCATTGAAGGATATGACCTGGACGGGGCCGAACTGGCAGAGCGCTATGAGCGTTTGCGGGCCGCTGACGTCCATGCCGCCATCAAGGCCTTTATCCCGGATGGCTCCAATCGCATCGCCCTTGATATCGGCGCGGGATCAGGACGTGATGCCGCCTGGCTGAGAGACATGGGCTACGATGTCGTGGCCGTCGAGCCCTCGCGCACGATGCGGGCCGCAGCCATGGCCTTCCACCCTGACAGGGCCATCCACTGGCTTGATGACCAGCTCCCTTCATTGAGCGGCACGCATCGCCTGGGCCTGTCCTTCGACATCATCCTGATGAGCGGCGTCTTCATGCACGTCCGTCCGGAGGATCGAGCCCGCGCCTTCAGAAAGATCGTCACCCTGCTCAAGCCAGGCGGACGGCTTCTGCTCTCGGTCCGTGATGGAGCCGGCTCGCCGACCCGTCCGATGTGGCCCGTCCCACAGGGTGAGGTTGAACGCTTCGCTCGCGACAGCGGGCTTAGCCTGGTCAATGTCGGGACCGGGGACGACCTGCAGGGCCGAGGCGATGTCCACTGGACGACCTATGTGCTCCAGCTCCCGGACGATGGCGCAGGTGCCCTGCCCTTGCTGCGCGGCATCATCCTGAATGATGACAAGTCATCGACCTACAAGCTCGGCCTTCTGCGGGCTATCGCCCGCCTCGCCGATACCTCACCAGCACTGGCCGTGGAGCGAGCCGATGCCGACATCGTCGATCTTCCACTTGGGGCCATCGCCCTCAACTGGCTCAGACTGTATCTGCCGCTCGCAGCTGCAGACCTTCCCCAACTGCCCGGCAACCGGGGCGCAGATCGACTGGGTTTCGCCGGTGATGCCTTTCGCAAACTCCTGGCCGAAAGGCTCTCGGGCCAGGACCTTCGCCTGGGGGCCCGGTTTTCAGGCGAACGCGCCCTATGGGTGGCCCAGGCGCTGTTGGACGCCAGGACCACGATCGGCCGAATGCCAGCTCACTTTATCCGCTATCCAAACTCAACAGTGCCGGTCTTTGAAGCCTCTCCCAAACGTCCTCCCCGCCCTGGCCACGAGCTTATCCTCGATGCCGAAACCCTTCGTGCCTATGGCAGCCTGGGCGTACCCGGACCCGTCTGGCGCACTCTGCAGCGCCTGGGCGCATGGATCGAACCGGTCCTCATCAGCGAGTGGAGCCGCTTGATCCAGAACTTCGGGCAGCGGATGGGCCGAGCTGTTGCTCCCGGAGAAGCTGAGGCGGCGCTTTTGTGGATCGACCCCGCCCGCGACACCGCGCTTGCCCGACATGTCGCTGGCCGGTTGATCGACAGTGGCCAAACCATCCACTGCGTCTGGACTGGCAGTCCGCTGCGTATGGACAACCTGGATATCGACCACTGCCTTCCCTGGAGCGCCTGGCCCTGCGGCGACCTCTGGAACCTCTTGCCTGCGCGGCCGAGTGTGAACCGGAACCACAAGAGGGATCGACTACCCTCATCACTGGCACTGTTTGCGGCACGCGATGGCCTGAAGAGATGGTGGGCTCAGGCCTGGGATGCAGATCCGGCCTTGTCGGGCCGGTTCTGGCGTGAAGTTGAGGCTGGCCTGCCAACATCCGGCATGCGGGATCTGGATAGCGTTTTCAGTGGCCTTGAGTGGCGGCGACTGCGGCTGCGCCAGGACCATCAGGTGCAGGAATGGGCTGGGGGTCAAAGGCGCTGATGCAGGAGAACCCTGCCCAGGCAAACCGCCAGGTCACCTCAAGGTAGCCGGCTCGGCATCCTTGTCGGCCTCCCCTGAAGCCCTTGCACAGATAGCCGAAACGGCTCGTCCCTGGTGTTTAGGCGGTCATGATCTAGATCAGGGAGAGCGCCCAGCTAGCCCCGGCAATAACGCCGAACGCGACCGCGGCAAGCACGAAACTCCACCCAATGATCACGCCTGTGCCGGCAACCACGAACAGCCCGTCGCGCTGGATCAATCCTATGGCCATGAGCGCCACGCCAACCCCGGGAACAGTGTTGGTCAAGGGCAGCGGCACCAGGATG
>JBFZCB010000078.1:0-3939 GCA_041308165.1 Caulobacterales bacterium | reverse complement strand
TTCGCTTAACCCCGAAGCATCATCGTAACGAAATGACGACCTGGGCACACTCACTCATCCGCATATCAAACTATGAGGTAGAGACGCTGCAGAAGCGCCTTGCCGAGATTACGACACGTCGTGCCTCCGCCGAAATGCGGCTCGCGGTCCTGGATGCCGAAGTTGAGGTCGAGCAGCATCGGGCCCGCACCGACACCGCCTCTTCCATGTTGCTCGGAGCCTATATCAACGGATGGAAGTTCCGCAAAAAGTTGGCGGAAGCCGACCTTTCAGGTCTTGAATCTGAAGAGGCTGGTGCCCGCGATGCCCTCACCGCAGCCTTCGAGGAGCTGAAGAAGTTCGAGCATGTTGCCGAGACAACGCGCCTGAACAAACGTATTGCCCTGACGAAACGTGAAACCGCAGCCTTTGACGAAATCGGCCTTCGCAGAAGGTCGGCCTGACACCCCGCCAATCCTGCTGGATAAGCAAGGCGCGTGATGTACCGGAGACGGGAGATACTCCGGCCTTCACCCGAATACGATGAGGCATTCCCATGACAAGCCCCGGGTCTCCGTCACGTCCCACTCGCAGCCATGACCAAGGCGTCCCACCCCCACCGAGCCGCCGCACCATCCTGGCTGCTCCTCTGGTGCTGGGCGCGCTGGGGGCCTGTGATCAGGTCTCTTTGGCCGAGGCCTCCCCGCCTCCGACACTGCCCCCACTCAAGTCCCTGGCACCCTTCCCCATTGGCTCCGCTGTCATGGCAGGTCACTTCCGGGACCCTTCATGGCTCGCCCTAGCACGGCGCCACATCAACCAACTCACGCCCGAGTGGGAAATGAAGATGGAGTACATTCTGCAGTCTCCTGGCAGAATGACTTTCGAGGCTCCGGATCGCATTGCGGCGGCCTGTGAAGCGCAAGGAATCCGCCTGCATGGCCATGCGTTGATATGGTACTCTCAGGGCGAACAGGTCTTCTCAGGACTGGACCGTCGTACATTCACAGCCGCTTTCGACCGCTACATTTCGGAAGTCGCCGGACGTTATCGCGGCAAGCTCGTGAGCTGGGATGTGGTCAACGAACCGATCGCTGAGGATGGTAATGGTCTGCGCGAGCATCACTGGTCGAAGATGCTCGGAGCCGACGGATACATGATCCGAGCCTTTGAACAGGCCAGGGCGGCAGATCCAGGCGCTGTACTTTTCATCAACGAATACAATCTCGAGAACAATCCCGTAAAAGGGACTACCTTCCTTCGAACCGTCGAGAGATTGCTGCGAGCCGGGGCCCCGATCGGGGGTATTGGTACCCAGTCACATCTGGATATCGAGATTCCGGCTGGTCAGATCCGGTCCATAATGCGCGAGCTGGGTAGTTTTGGGCTTCCGGTTCACGTTTCCGAACTCGATGCATCCTTGCGCCGCGAAGGTCCGGGTGATTTCCGGACTTGGGGTGAACGCCTAAGACAACAGCAGGCCAGGGTCGTGGAGCTCGTGGAAGCCTTCATGGACTTGCCAGCACGTCAGCGCTTTGCCTTTACCGCATGGGGCCTGCGCGATACCGACAGCTGGCTTCGCCGGGACGCCAGGGACGACGGCAAGGACCAACCCCTACTCTTCGATGCGGCGGGCAACCCAAAGCCCCTGACCGCTGCGTTCGCTGGCGCATTGAGATCTTAACCAGGCCGCTCCCAGCGTCGGATACAGACCAAAAGACCTGATGGCCGGAATGCAAAACGCCCGCTGGGATTATCCAGCGGGCGCATGAAGCTATCTAAATAACCCTGGGGTTAGGCAGCAACGCTCTGCTGGCCTTCTGACGGATCACGCAGGACATAGCCGCGCCCCCAGACAGTCTCGATATAGTGTTTTCCGCCGGCTGCCGTTGCCAGCTTCTTGCGCAGCTTGCAGATGAAGACGTCGATGATCTTCAGCTCAGGCTCGTCCATGCCACCATAGAGGTGATTGAGGAACATTTCCTTGGTCAGGGTCGTACCCTTGCGCAGCGAGAGCAGCTCAAGCATCTGATACTCCTTGCCCGTAAGGTGCACCCTATGCCCATTCACCTCAACGGTCTTGCCATCGAGGTTCACGGCGATCTCGCCCGTGTGGATAATGGCCTGGGCATGGCCCTTGGAGCGACGCACCACCGCATGGGTACGTGCAATCAACTCATCCTTGTGGAAAGGCTTGGTCATGTAGTCGTCGGCGCCGCCGCCGAAGGTCTTGACCTTGGTTTCGATCTCGTGGCTGCCCGACAGGATCATCACAGGTGTATTGACCTTGCCAACACGCAACTGACGCAGAACCTCGAGGCCGCTCATATCAGGAAGGTTCAAATCAAGAAGAATGAGATCGTAGTCATAGATCTTTCCAAGATCTATGCCTTCCTCACCTAGATCCGTCGTATAGACGTTAAACCCTTCCGACTTAAGCATCAGTTCGATGCTCTGGGCCGTAGCGTGATCGTCTTCAATAAGCAGAACGCGCATTCATGCCCCTCCAAGGCAAATCTTGATCATCAATCCGCGGCAAAGAACCGGGTAACCTTGTTCGCGAGTTAACTGGTGAAAACCTTAAGAACGGTTAACGCCACCCCATTAACGCGAATCGTAGGCTGATTTGCGAATCGGCGTCGAGAGTCATGAGTCAACGATTCGAAAATTATTTGCTTGCATCCGGTTTTCGCCCACCCAGACCCGGCTTGTGGTCGAGTAAACAGGCCTCAGACGCTGAGTGCGCTCTGGCGTATCCGTCCCACCATGCTGTTGAGGCCGTTGGCACGCTGTCGCGTCAGGGCCTGGGGTAGGCCCAACCTGTCCAGGGCTGCCTTTGCATCGAAACCCAGGATGTCTTCAGATGTCCGGCCCGAGAAAAGCCTTAGCAAAAGGGCAACGTTACCCCTGGAGATGGCACTGTCGGAATCCGCCCTGAAGAAAAGCCGTCCATCCCTGAGTTCGTGTACGAGCCAGACTTGGGCAGCACAGCCAGGCACCTTGTTAGCCTCGACCCTGTCCTCATCAGGCAGATGGGGCAATGCCTTACCCATGTCGATGACATAGGCAATACGATCTTCCCAGTCGTCGAACAGATCAAAATCGGCGATCAGTTCCTCAAGCGCATCAAAGATACGGGCATCATCCTGGAGCAAGGTCATGGGCGACAGATAGTCCGACCTCAGGGTGACGACAACCGGCCCATGATGAGCTGAATCGCCTCGCACGTGCGAACTGTCGCTTTGCGATCCCGCGCCGTCTAGGGATTGTTGAGGTGTATCGTCAAAACAGTGGATGTATCACCTGCGCCTTCACTCACGTTGTCTTTAAGTGTCCTCCCACCTTCGCAAGCCACGGCCCTCGATTGACTTCCCAGTCCGCCATAGCTGACCAAGAGCGCCTAGCCGACCGTCGTCGGCTTCGCCTGTGGCATGTCGGCTGCGCCTTGGCTGCTGTGCTCATGGGCACGTTGGGCCATTTCTTTGGCGGCCTCGTCGGTCCACCCGGCCTGGTGGTGAAGGCTGGATTGCTGATCATGGCTCTGCCGGGTCTTGCCGGTCTTTTTCTGCTGCAGTCGGATAGACACCGAGATCAGGTTCTGGTGCTGGGAATCTGGTGTGTCGCCGCAACCTGTGCCTCGGCACTTTCAGGCGGGCTGGCCGGACCACTTTCAGGGCTCCTGTTCCTGCCTTTGGCTGCCGGGCTCATGCTGGGTGGTGCCCGGTGGGGAATGAACGGGGCCCTGATCGGGCTTGGCTCACTGATGGCTTCGGCGGCGGTGGGGTGGGCATCGGTCAGGCTAAGCGGGTCCACGCCCCAGGCCAGTGGACTGGCAGCGATCGGTGGGCTCGTGGCTGCAGCTGCATTTTTTGCTGCACTCACCTGGACCTGG
Organism: Caulobacterales bacterium; assembly: GCA_041308165.1. GTDB lineage: Bacteria > Pseudomonadota > Alphaproteobacteria > Caulobacterales > Caulobacteraceae > Brevundimonas. The sequence goes on along the minus strand of JBFZCB010000078.1, from coordinate 68 downwards.
AGGCCCCGCGAACAGGCCCTCAGTGCATCCAGGACGGCAAGACAGCGCGCCCTCGCACTGCTTAACAA
>JBFZCB010000077.1:0-3317 GCA_041308165.1 Caulobacterales bacterium | reverse complement strand
CCCTTCAAGTTTCACGCCATCGCGCCGGGGATTGCGACGGCCACGCGCGTCACGATCGCCACCCTCGCGCTCGGGGAGGGTGGCCTTGGAGCCTACCCCTGACGCCATGATCGAGGCATCGAGCATCTGCAGGGCGCGGTCATTGCGTCGGTCGATAGCGGGGATTTTCTGGCGGGTAACCTTTTCGATGTCGCGCAGCAGCTTCATCTCGTCGCCAGCGACAAAGCTGATGGCGGTCCCGTCGGCACCAGCACGCGCGGTTCTGCCAATTCTGTGCACATAGGCTTCCGGTACGAAGGGGAGCTCGAAGTTCACCACATGTGAGACGCCGTCGACGTCAATGCCGCGCGCTGCGATGTCGGTCGCCACCAGCACGCGCAGCTTGCCCTTCTTGAACGCGTCCAGTGTCCGCTCGCGCTGGGGCTGGGACTTGTTGCCATGGATCGCACCGGCTTCGACGCCACCGGCCTCGAGATAGGCAGCCACCTTGTCGGCACCGTGCTTGGTCTTGGTGAAGACCAGGCAGCGGGTATAGGCCGGATCAGAGAACATCTCGGTGAGAAGGGCGCGCTTGCGGCCCTGTTCGATGTGGATGACCGACTGGTTGATGCGCTGAACGGTGGTTGCCTGTGGGGTAACCGAGACCTTGACGGGATCCTTCAGAAGTTCCCCGGCCAGCTTGCCGATCTCTGTCGGCATGGTGGCAGAGAAGAAAAGGTTCTGGCGCTTGGCGGGGATGCGGCTGACGATCTGGCGGATGGGTTTGATGAAGCCCAGGTCCAGCATCTGGTCAGCTTCGTCCAGTACGAAGATTTCCGTCGAGGACAGGTCCAGGGTCTTTTGTTGCATGTGATCCAGCAGACGGCCTGGCGCTGCGACCAGAATGTCGAGGCCCTGCTGCAGCGCACGCTCCTGGGCACCGTATTTCACGCCGCCGAAAATGACAGCGACGCGGAACCCAAGGTGTTTGCCGTAGGACTTGAAGCTATCGCCGATCTGGGTCGCCAGTTCCCGCGTGGGCGACAGGACAAGAACGCGCGTTGTCCGCGGCTTGGGAGGGATCCGGTTCTCGGCGAGCCGGTGCAGGATAGGCAGGGCAAAGGCTGCGGTCTTGCCCGTACCCGTTTGGGCAATGCCCAGAAGATCCTTGCCCGCCATGACAACATGAATGGCCTGGGCCTGGATGGGTGTCGGCTTTTCATAGCCTTCAGCCTTGAGGGCTGTGAGGAGGGCCGGGTTGAGGCCCATGGTGTCGAAAGTGAGATGGCTCACGGAGTATCTTTCGCTATGCGGCCGGCGCGTCGGGCTCCGGCAGGGCATCGGTCAGAAGGCCTTGGCCTTCCGAGCGAGCGAGCACGGACAAACAGCGCACCGCCAGTCCCGACTTGGCACCTTGAGGGGCCTTGCGGGGTTGGATCGGGCGCTGTCCCGCGTGTCCGGACAGCGAATGAAACTTGAGGACCCTTCGCCTGCTACAGTCAGATTTTTCCCTGAGGAAGAACCCACACGCGCTGGAGACGCCGGAAGTCGCAATTGTGCGACGCAGCGCAAATGGGCGTAAAAGGAGGCCAAGTCAAGGCAACAGAGGCTGTTGCCGTTCGTTGCTTTACCCGACCGCAGGACTTCAAGTCCGCCTCGCGCCGATAGGGAGGGGCCCCTTAGCCGCCGTCTAGGCCAGGCCCAGGCTGGACGGCAGGGACCCCCAGAGGGGCTGCCCGTTGCAGACCTGCGGACAGAAATCGCAGCTTCCCCTAGCCTATCACGCAATGTTACAGGCGGTCCGTCGGCGGAGCGGCGGGCCAGGTGTCACCAGTCGCAGGACCTGAACGAGGATTGATCATGGACGGATATTCAACCCGATCGGGCCTTCAGGTTGCAGATCCCCTAGCGGCCTTCATCGAGACCGAGGTTCTTGCGGGCTTGAATATCCAGCCGGCTGACTTCTGGCCTGGATTTGCCGAGGTGTTTAAGCGTTTCACACCTCGCAATCGTGAACTGCTTGCCCGGCGCGACGCGCTACAGGCCGGTCTGGATCACTGGAACGAGGCCCGTCGTGGCCAGGCGAACGATCCTGCCGAGACCGAGGCCTTCCTGCGTGCAACAGGCTATCTTGTGCCTGAACCCGAGGCCTTCAGCATCGCCACAGAGAATGTCGATGAGGAACTGGCACAGCTTGCAGGTCCGCAACTGGTCGTTCCCATTCTGAATGCCCGGTTTCTCCTGAATGCCGCCAATGCCCGCTGGGGCAGCCTTTATGATGCACTTTACGGGACGGATGCCCTGGGTGATCTGCCAGCGGCCGGTCCCTATGACCAGGCGCGCGGCGCAAGGGTCGTGGCGCGCGCGCGCGCTTTTCTGGACCGGGCTGTGCCGCTCGCTTCTGGATCCTGGAGCGATCTCAAGACGCTTGATGAAGCCTTGCTGGTAGACCCCTCCCAGTACGTCGGCCGCTCCGACAAGGGCTGGCTCTATCGTAACCACGGTCTGCATATTGAGGTGGTCGTTGATCCCTCACACCCGATCGGAGCCCTGGATCCCGCTGGAGTGGCAGACGTCATTCTGGAGTCGGCGCTTTCAACGATCTGCGATCTCGAGGATTCGGTGGCTGCGGTCGATGCCGAGGACAAGGTTGCCGCCTACCGGAACTGGCTGGGTCTCATGAAAGGGGATTTGGCCGAAACCTTCGACAAGGGCGGCAAACGCCTCACAAGACGACTGAACCCCGATCGTGTCTTCACCGCCCCGGACGGAGCATCCATCACCCTGAAAGGCCGCTCGCTTCTGTTTGTCCGTAACGTTGGGCATCTGATGACCAGTCCGGCCGTGCTCTTTTCCGATGGAACCGAAGCGCCCGAGGGCATCCTTGACGCCATCGTGACCAGTCTGATCGCGGTCTATGATCTGCGCGGTCTTGGCCTGCTGAACAACAGCAGGACCGGCTCGGTCTACATCGTCAAGCCCAAGATGCATGGGCCCGAGGAAGTGGCTTTTGCCGATGCCCTGTTCAACGCCGTCGAGGATCTTCTTGGGCTCGAGAGGTATACGGTCAAGGTCGGCGTCATGGATGAGGAGCGCCGTACGAGCGCCAACCTTGCGGCCTGCATAAGAGCGGTCAAGGATCGGATCGTCTTCATCAACACCGGATTCCTGGATCGGACGGGCGATGAGATCCATACAGCCATGAAGGCTGGACCCATGGTCCGAAAGGCGGACATCAAGGCCTCAAAGTGGATTGCGGCCTATGAGGCCCGCAACGTCGGCATTGGTCTGAAGCATGGCCTTTCGGGCCGGGCCCAGATCGGCAAGGGCATGTGGGC
>JBFZCB010000076.1:0-24198 GCA_041308165.1 Caulobacterales bacterium | reverse complement strand
GCCGTGTCAGCCCGAACAGCCCCATCCGGCGGGACCGACGAAGCGGGAGTATCAACGGACGCCCTCCAGTCTCAGCCCTCCCTGCCGGCCGTTTTGGTCTCTTTGCAGACGCCTATGACGGGTGATGGGTCAAAGGATCCAGGATCAGAGGGTGGCGAAGGTTCCAGGTCTGAAAGGGATCCTGCTGCCCTCCGGGCCTCGGAGCTCTACCGCCAGATCCAGAACTCGCCTGAGCGAGCCGAGCGAGAGAAGGGCCTGGAGGTCCGAAAGGCCGAGGCAAAAGATGCCGAGGACTTCATGCGCGAGGTGCGTGACCTGGCAAAGACGCTGAAAGATATCCTCCAGAAAATCTCTGAGGCCGCCAAGGCCAGGGGCAAGAGCGGTGCAGAGGATGTGGAGGATGCGGAAAAATCCCTGGGTCAGCTGGCTCAGGAGATCGGCTTTGCAACCGCCACCCTGCCAACGGCTCCCCTTGCCGTGGCCGCCTGAAACTGAAGACTGAAGACTAAAGACTGGGCCTTGCCAACGCTTGGCCTCAGGCCTTTTTGACGAACTCGGTTCTTAACACCAGTCCGCGCACCTTATCGACATTGGCCTCGATCTCGGCCTCGTCTCCGGTCAGGCGAATGTTCTTCACCAGGGTTCCGCGCTTGAGCGTTACACCTCCCGACCCCTTGACCTTGAGGTCCTTGATCAGGGTAACGCTGTCGCCGTCACTGAGTGGGTTGCCGTTGCAGTCTCTGGTCGGTGTTTCGGTCATATTAGGCAGGTATCCGAGGTCGTAACAGAAGGCCAGGGCGGGGCAGCCCCTTGCTGACTGCAGACTTGAAGACAGACCGACGCCTTCAAGTCCAATGATAAACCCAGTCCCGCGCACCACCACACACGCCTGGCCCCGGCCAGACGTGAAGGGTCCTCAGAAACAATCTCCTTGGACGACAGGGACAGCCTCAACCCAAAGACCGGAGCCCGGGATGAAGAGGGGATCTTCAGTCAGGCACATTGGCGGCAAGCTCGTCCAGCCAGACTTTCGCATTGCCATCAGAGGGGGCTCTCCAGTCGCCGCGGGGCGATAGGGAGCCCCCGGTTATGACTTTTGGCCCGTTCGGCAGGGCCGATCTCTTGAACTGGCTGGTCTGGAAGAAACGTGTGAGGAACTTCCCAAGCCAGTGTTTGATTGTGGCCAGGTCATACTCGATCTTCTCGTTCTCAGGCGTGTTGACCGGCCATTCGCCGCTTGAGGCCCTACCCCATGTCTGATGGGCCAGGAAGGCGACCTTTGAGGGCTTCAGGCCGAACCGGCTGATATAGAAGAGGAAGAAGTCGTTCAGGGCATAGGGTCCAACCGTGGCTTCGGTGGACTGGATCTGCCCATGGGGCCCGGGCGGGATGAGCTCGGGAGAGATCTCTGTTTCCAGTATCGCGTGAAGTATGGGCGCCGCACCCTGTTCTTCGGCCTTCCCGTCAGGTTCGCGGTCTGCGACCCAGCGGATCAGGTGCCGGATCAGTGTCTTGGCCACCCCGCTGTTCACATTGTAGTGGCTCATATGGTCGCCGACGCCATAGGTGCACCAGCCCAGGGCCAGTTCCGACAGGTCGCCGGTTCCCAGAACAAAGCCGTTGTTCTGGTTTGCCAGGCGGAACAGGTAGTCCGTGCGCAGACCGGCCTGGACGTTCTCGAACGTGATGTCATGGACCGGCTCGCCATCGGCAAATGGATGCCCGATGTCCTCGAGCATCTGCCGGGCAACCGGGGTAATGTCTATCTCATGGCCCGTTACCCCAAGGGCCTTCATCAAGGCCCAGGCATTGGTCCGGGTCCCGGCCGACGTCGCAAAGCCGGGCAGTGTATAGGCCAGGATGCCGGTCCTGGGCAGGTTTAGCCGGTCAAAGGCCCGACAGGCCACCAGAAGGGCCTGTGTCGAATCGAGGCCCCCCGATACGCCGATCACGAGTCTGCGGGCCCCCGTTGCCGTTATCCGGCGCATGAGACCCTGGACCTGGATATTGAAGGCCTCATAGCAGTCCTGATCCAGACGGGCGGCATCATCCGGCACAAAGGGGAAGCGATCCAGGGGTCGCAAGAGGTCCGCAGCCTCCCCATCCGTACGGGCGGTAAAGGTGATCACCGTTGCAGCTTCACCCTCGTTGCGAACGCAGTCCGAGAAGGTTCCGTTACGCAGCCGCTCCAGGCCGATCCGGTCTACATCGACGTCGCCAAGGGTTAGATGTGAGCTCAGACCAAAGCGCTCACCTTCTGCCAGACGTGAACCCAGCTCATGGATCGTCGCCTGTCCATCCCAGGCCAGGTCCGTGGTTGATTCGCCCCAGCCGGAGGCGGTGAAGACATAGGCCGAAAGGGTGCGGGCGGACTGGCTGGCACTCAGCATGTCGCGTTCGTCAGCCTTGCCGATCACGATGTTGGAGGCCGAAAGGTTGCAGAGAATACGGGCGCCCGCCAGGGCTGCGCGGGTCGAGGGTGGCAGTGGGGCCCAGAAGTCCTCGCAGATCTCAACCGCGAAAACAAAGCCCGGACGGTTGTCGGCCTCGAAGATCAGACCTGGGGCAAAGTCCACGGTCTCGCCATTGAGTCTGACTGTGTCCTCGCTCCGGGCCGTAGCCGGAGCAAACCAGCGCTTCTCATAGTACTCGCGGTAGTTCGGTAGATAGGTCTTGGGGACGACGCCGAGGACATTGCCTGATCCCAGAACGACCGCACAGTTGAACAGGGAATCCCCATTGCGCAGGGGGGCTCCGACAACTGCGATTATTCCGGTGTCCAGGGTGAGCCCGGCAAGCCGGGCGATCTGACGTTCCACAGCCTCGAGCAGCGCAGCCTGCATGTGCAGGTCGTCGATGGCATAGGCACTAAGAGAAAGTTCTGGAAAAACAATCAGGTCAGCTCCGGCCTCTGCGGCCTGGAGGATCAGGGCATGGTGTTCATCCCCGTTGGCTGCAGGGTCGCCGATGTGGACGACCGGGGTCGCTGCTGCGACACGGACGAAGCCGTGGGTCCTGATCGAATGAAAGGCGTGGCTCTCTGGCATCCGTCTCTTCCGCACTGGCCTCGTTCATACTGGCCTCGTTCGCATCCCGGGGGAGATGTCCTGGTGCTTCTATCAGCCCTGGCACCAAGACGCCAAAGGGACAAGCGGCCTCAGGCTTTAAGGCCCAGACCTGAAGTTTCTCCCAAGAGGCAGGGCACATCCAGGGAGTATTTTTCGGGCAAGCGTGACGTGGGCCTGCGCGTCAGCTAAGCGAACGCTATGAGCGAAACGCCCAAAAAAGGCTGGTTCCAGCGTCTGTCAGACGGTCTGGCCCGGTCATCAAAACAGATTACCGAGACTGTGGTTGGCGGTCTGGTCAAGGAGCCGCTGGACCAGGCGGCCCTCGACCGGCTGGAAGAACATCTGCTTGAGAGCGATCTGGGCCCGGCGGCAACAGACAGGATCGTCGAGCGGTTCCGGCTGCTGCGGTTCGGCAAGGTCTCCGACGAGCGTGAGGTCAAGGAGGCCCTGGCCGAGGCGGTTGCGGCCGAACTCCTGCCGCGTCAGGCCGTATTTGACCCCCTGGGGCCTGAGGGTGTGGCCGGCGGGATCAAGCCGTTTGTTGTGTTGTTTGTGGGTGTAAACGGGTCGGGCAAGACTACAACCCTGGGAAAAATCGCGTCTGATCTGACCGGCAAGGGTGCCAAGGTCATGATCGTGGCAGCAGACACGTTCCGGGCGGCTGCCCGCGAACAGCTCAAGGTCTGGTCAGAGCGCGCGGGCGCGCATTTTGAGAGCCGGCGTGATGGTGCCGATCCGGCCGGCCTGGCTTTCGATGCCTATACCAAGGCGCGGGCTGAGGGTTTTGATGTGGTGCTGATCGATACGGCCGGCCGGCTGCAGAACAAGTCCGCCCTTATGGATGAACTGCTCAAGGTCGTGCGTGTTTTGAAGAAGATTGATCCTCACGCCCCGCACGAAACCCTGCTCGTGCTCGATGCTACGGTGGGGCGCAATGCGCTTGAGCAGGAGAAGATTTTCGGCCGTACAGCCTTTGTGACCGGAGTTGTCATGACCAAACTCGACGGTACGGCGCGCGGCGGCGTCCTTGTGCCGGTCGCCCAGGCCTCTGATGCTCCGCTGAAGCTCATTGGTGTCGGTGAGGGTGTGGAGGATCTGCAGCCCTTTGACGCGCGCGCGTTTGCGCGTTCCCTGGTCGGGCTGGAGGACTGAAATCTTGAGTGACGCAAAGCGCAAGGCCTCGAGTATCCGCCAGGCCGTCGACTTCGGGGCGCTGTTTGCCTTCATGGCCGCCTATGTGGTGAACCGCTTCGTACGCGGCCTGGATGGCCAGGAGGCCATGGTCCAGGCAACCTGGGTCCTGGTCGGTGCCTCCCTGATTGCCCTGATCGTGGGCTATCTCGTGGAGAGACGGCTGGCCCCGCTTCCCTTGATGGCCGGCAGTTTTGCGCTCTTATTCGGGGTGCTGACCCTGGTCTTTCATGACCCGGACCTTCTGAAGATCAAGCTTTCGATCCAGAACGGGCTCTTGGCCGTGGTGCTGCTGGGTTCCCTGCCTCTGGGACGTTATCCTTTCAAATACCTAATGGGTGATGCCATCAGGATCACAGATATTGGATGGCGGGGACTGACACTGCGTTACGGCCTGTTTTTCGCGTCAGTAGCGATCGTCAACGAGTTCATCTGGCGCACCCAATCTGACGATTTCTGGGTCGCGTTCCGGGGCGGTCTTTGGATGGCCTCGGCGGGCTTCGGGATATGGCAGGTGTTCTTCATCATGAAACACATGATCAAGGATGAGGAGCCGGAACCGGTTTCGCCTGATCCCGGTCTCTGATGGCACCTTTAGCCTTGTGCCCGAGCCTGGTTCCTGACCGGGTACGTGGGTCTGGCGGCTCGTTGCATCGCTTGGGCGTCCTGAGCTGACCACGCAATCTGCGGCTGTCGTCAAACCGTAAAGCCGGACTGATAACCCTCAGCCTACGGCTCGATCCATCCGTACCGATCGGGACATTAGGGGGATGCGACATGGTTAAATCCGGCAAGGCGCGCAAGACGGGTCCGTTGGGGCAGTCACCCAGCCATCTGATGCACAGGGCCTTGCAACTGGCCCTGGACATCTACGCTGAGGAAGCCGGTCCTGAGGGGCCAACTCAGCGTCAGTTTGCGGTCATGGAGGCTGTGGCGGCCAAGGAGGGGCTGACCCAGACCGATCTTGTCCGGGCAACAGGCATTGATCGTTCCACCCTGGCTGACCTGGTGTCGCGCATGACTGCCAAGGGCCTGCTTGTGCGGGAACGCTCCGTGATTGACGCCCGCGCAAAGGCCGTGCGTCTGTCTGATGCGGGCCTGGCGCTTCTGGAGGTGTCGCGGCCGCGCGTGGCCGCAGCCGACAAGCGAATCATGGCGCTCCTGCCCAAAGGCCGCCGCGATGGCTTTCTCGAGATTCTTTCTGATCTGTCCAATACCGCTGATGCCGTCCCTGACCTTGCCAGGGCAGAGATGAAGGCTGTCCGCAAGTCTGCCAAGGAGGCCCGAAAGGCCGAGAAGGCGGCCAGGAAGGCCCTCGAGACCGCGGCCAAGCCAGCAAAGACCAAGAAGCTCAAGACCAGCGCCAAGGCCAAGGGAAAGGCCACAACAACGCCACCCGTCCCGACCGAGCCCGAACCGACCGAGTGATCAGTCGAGCCCGCACGCAGCCCTGAGGGCAGAACGGGCAACCTCGGGAGCGGTCATGGGAAAAAAGTGTGTGCCGCCAGATACGATGTCGACCCTGCGCTGGCGTCTCGGGTCAGGCCTGACCAGGCACGGGGATCTGGTCTCGGCCTTCAGGATATGGATGGGCCGGTCCAGGCGATCCAGAGCCGGCCACGGGTTGTGACACTGGCTTGAATAGTTGGAAGCTTCCCATTCCGGGGCGCAGGCCAGGGTCATGCCCCCCCCGTTGACCTCGATCAGGCCGTCTTCCAGATAGTCGGAGATTCTGTCGTCGGTCCAACCCCGGAACGCACCCCGTCCACGATAGGACTCAAGGGCCTGCTGCCGGTCGGAGAAATGACGCCGGCGCTTGAGGGCCCCTGTGGTCAGGGGGTAACGGGCCGGCAGCTGGCTTAAACCCGGAAGCTGGAAGGCAAGATGCGCAGCGCGGCTCCAGATGACCGGGTCAAAAAGGACAAGCCCGGATATGGCCTGGGGCCTTTTCAGGGCCGCCAGAAGGCTGGAGGTCCCTCCCATAGAGTGGCCAGCCAGGATAACGGGAGGGCCATCGAGGGTCTCCAGCAGTCCGACAAGATCATCGCGAAGGTCATGCCAGTCGCGGCGACCCTGTGTCGGCGTTGGCAGTCGGGTGCGGCCGTGGCCGCGCAGATCAGGCAGCAGGATGCGCAACTCACTCGCAAGGGGGGCCAGGAGGGATCTGAATGTCATGGCGTTGAAGCCATTGGCGTGGACGAACACAAGATCAACGGGCCGGTTAGGGTCGCCCATCTCAATGAGTGCCATCTCTCCGCCGCGCGCAGGCAGGGGCAGGGTTCGACGTCTCGGCGTCAGGGGGGCATTCACAGGGCCTGTCCTCAGACAGCTGTAATGCAGGTAGGACAACGGCCATGGCCCTCGATCGTTGTCCTTACGATCGCATAACCGGCCGTATCCGCCGCAAGCGCAAAGGTCTGGGCAACCGGGGCGACAACTTCCTGGGTCGCACCACAGCAGTCACAGATCAGGAACGCAGCGGCATGCAGTCGATCGACGGCACCCTCGGTGGCCGTACAGGCTACATAGGCACTGATCGAGGCAATCCTGTGCGCCATACCCTTGCGTTCCAGAAACTCCAGCGCGCGATAGACGGTGGGAGGCTTGGCGGCCTGTCCATCCAGACCGAAGCGGGCGATCAGGTCATACGCCTTGACGGGTTCGCCAGCCGCCAGGAGCAGTTCCAGAACCCGGCGGCGCGGTGTCGTCATCCGGTCACCATCGGCCAGGCAGCGCTGTTCGGCCTGCTCGAGTGCATGCTGAACAGCCTCGGCACCCGGAGCCAGCTGTAGGTGTTCATGTCCGCAGGCTGATCCCATAATCCTACTGCTACTGGCTCTGGAGCCCGGCTGCAACACACTCAGAACGTGACGACCTGGCCTGTGTCATCGATGTGGTGTTTGCGGCAGGGGCCCGCATCGGCTATGGACCCCGACCGTCATTTTCCAGAGGTCTCCCCTAGGGGCCCCTCTCTATCCAGAGCCATGCGTTCATGACCGACACAACAGCCCCAGTAAACTCGGCCCTTACGGGCAATGTGCTGTTCTACAGCCAGCCCGAGCCCCTGACCCCCGAGATCCACGGCGACCTTGGGGTCAATGCCGTCGAAAACCCCTATGCGTTCATGGCCAAGTCTCATCTTGTGCCGCTGACCGTGACCGAGTTCGCTCCGGCAGCGCTCTCCTATCCCGTCATTTTCCTCGGTGACACCAAGCAGCCTGTGGCCGTGATGGGTCTGGGCGAGGGACAGAACTTCTTCATTGACCCGGCCGGCGCCCTTCGCGGTGACTGCTATGTCCCGGCCTATGCCCGCCGGTATCCGTTCGTGTTCGCCAATGATCAGGAACAGAACCGCCTCATTCTTTGCATCGATCGCGGTGCAGCCTTTGTGGCCAAGGGTGGCGAAGTGCCGCTGTTCGTGAACGGCCAGCCAAGCGACTACGTCAACAATGCCATGGAGTTCTGCAACAACTTCGAGCAGGAGCGTCAGCGCACCGAGGCCTTCATCACCTTGCTGACCGAACTGGACCTGTTCGACAAGCGCGAGGCGATCTTCACGCCGCGCGATGCCAACGGCGTTGAAGGTCAGCCCCAGAAGCTGGCCGAGTACATCGCCGTATCCGAGGACAAGCTGAAGCTGCTGGCCCCCGAGAAGCTGGCCGAGCTGCGCGATAATGGGGCGCTAGGCCAGATCTATGCCCACCTTACCTCGCTGCTGGGCTGGGATCGCCTGATTGCGCTCGCCTTCCAGCGTGCCAATACAGAAACCGCTGGCAACGCCTGACGGACACGGGGCAGGCCGGCGCTCCATGCCCTGGCCAATGTCCCCCCAGCATCTGAAGGATCAAAGGGGCTCCGCCGATCACGGCGGGGCCCCTTTTAGGGTCTGCCGATCGGACGACCGCAACGTCTGTGGCTAGGCCGCCGGGCGTGCGGCTACCTTCGGGTAAAGAGCGCCCGTGTCAGGCACGAAAAGACCAGGCGTCCGCCTTCGTCGAGGAGGTCGTGCTGGGCAATGACAATGCCCTTTTCATCCCCGACGGGGTCCTTTCCCATAACCGTCATCCTGGCCCGCAGCAGCTCGCCTGCCGGAGGATTGCGCATAAACCGAAGTCCATCGACAGCAAGCACCTTGGTCTGGGCCCAGCCAGCCGCCTTCTCGGTGGCTAGCCGGGACCAGAGTGCATAGATCATGGCGTCGGGTGCCCCGTAAGCTGCATCCCAGCCGGGTGCGAACCGCTCGGCAAAGGCCTCAAGAGCGGCCTCATCCACTGCAATGGCACCAAGCTGAAGCACCTGGCCATTGTCTATGTCCTCGAAATGGACGTGAAGCGGTTCGCTCATGGGGCGGTTTCCCGAGAAGGCTGGACTTCAGAGGTCTAACTGTCAGGGCTCTTCTGACACGCGCACCAGAAGCTTGCCATCGTGATCGCCGGTAAAAAGGCGATTCAGTGAGGCCACGGCCCCTTCCAGGCCGTTGTCTACGTGAACCTTCCACTTGACCTTACCCTCAGCCAGCCAGGGACCCAGCTCGGCCACCATTTCCTTGACCCGGGGGGCGTAGTCCATGACCAGGAAGCCACGGACCTCCATGCGGTGGGTAATGATGCGCGAGAAGTCTGGTGACGGAGGGCGTCGCGTGGCGTTGTAGGAAGACACCAGTCCGCAGACTGCCATTCGCGAATGGATGTTCATCCGGTTCCAGACGGCGATCATGATCTCACCGCCGACGTTCTCGAAGTTCAGGTCGATGCCCTGCGGTGCCAGACGATCCAGGGCCTCGCCGACATCTTCGGACTTGTAGTCTATGGCTGCATCGAACCCGAGCTCTTCGGTCAGCCACCGGCATTTTTCAGGACCGCCAGCGATACCGATGACACGGGCGCCACGTTGTTTGGCCACCTGGCCGGCAATGGAACCAACGGCGCCGGCGGCGGCAGAGATAACCATGGTCTGGCCGGGCTCGGGCCTCAGGACGTCCGTGACGCCGAAATAGGCTGTCATACCCGTCATGCCGAGTACTGACATATTGGCGGTCAGGGGAAGGCCGGGGGCCCGGTGGACCCGGTTGGCTGCAGCGGCCGGGACTGTGGCGCGCTCCGACCAGCCGCCCGCTGCCGTCGAAACGATGTCGCCGGCCTGGAAACGATCCGAGTTCGACTGTTCGACGATGCCGAGTGTCAGTCCGCGCATCACCGCCCCAAGGGCCACAGGGGGAAGGTAGCCCTGGGAATCATTCATCCAGGTGCGATTGGTGGGGTCCAGGGACAGGTAGATGGTCCGGATGAGGATCTCGCCCTCGCCAGGCGTCGGGACCGGGGTTTGGACAAGTTCCAGGTCTCCGTCCTGGATCAGCCCCTGCGGACGTTGCCTGAGCACCCACTGGCGGTTCATTGCAGTCATCATAATCTCCCGGAAGATGCGGTTGACCCTCAAGGTTGAGGATGGGTCCTTTTTAAGTACCCAGTTTGGCCGCTGTCCTGAACTCTGTCGAGACCCGAAAAATGGCGGACCCTTGTGGGCCCGCCAAAGGTCTTCTCATCGGGAGTGAGGTGCGGAGGCGACGGGCCGGATAGACCGGCCTCGCGTCGGGGGGGGCGCTGTCGCCTCCGCCCGTATGTAACGGCGTCCGATCGAAACCGTTCCCCTCGGGTCGAAGATTTCCCACGCTGGGCGAAGGCCGGTCGACCCGGGTCGTCGCAGGCCCTGCTGTCAGGCCTGCTGCTGGAGTGAGGGATGGAAAAACAGGGCCTGACTGATTGCTGCCTTTACCGTTTCGGGCTGGAAGGGCTTGGTGATCAGGAAGGTCGGCTCCGGCCGCTCGCCGGTGAGCAGGCGTTCGGGAAAGGCGGTTATGAAGATGACGGGGACATCGATCTGTCTGAGAATCTCCCTCACAGCGTCAATCCCTGAGGATCCGTCGGCAAGCTGGATGTCGGCTAGGACAAGGCCCGGACGGTGCCGGGTAACGGCGGCTACGGCCTCATCATGGGTTGTTGCCGTAGCGCTTACCGTGTGGCCCAGATCCCTAACGAGGCTTTCAATATCTGCCGAAATGATCGCCTCATCCTCAATGATGAGAACATCGGTAACCAGTTCCGCATCGATCTCTGCCTGGGCCGCGGTGAGTAGGGCCTCAATATCCAAGATCGGCGTTGCCAGGACCTGTGCGGTCTCGGAGGGTGTAAACCCCTCGAGTGCGGTCAGTAGGAAGGCCTGACGGGACCGCGGAGCGATCCGCTGGAGACGAAGGTCGGCCTGTGCCTCCTGGCCTGTGTCGTCGCTAGCGGGCATTTCGAGTTGCGCACCGGACGTCGACCAGATCGCGTGGAAAACCTGATAGAGGGCGACGCGCGGGGTCGTGTCCTGGGAAAGGTTCAGTTCGCCGGCCGCCAGGGCCTCGAGGGCGACCCTTACATAGTTGTCGCCCGTGGCCTGATCGCCGGTTAGGGCGCGGGCGTACCGGCGCACATAAGGAAGGTGAGGCGCGAGTGTGGCCAGAAGGCTCATCTTGGATAATTCCCCGGGAATTCAATACGCGCCTGCTCAAACTGCAACGCTGTCTTGATGGGGAACGTGCCGCTGGTCCGACGGTTCCCGAAGACGCCCAAACCGGGCCAATATTTTTCCAGCGACCGGGAACCTGCCCGCCCGGGACAACGTTAAGGGCGATACGTTCGGTTTGTGCCAGGCTCGACCTAGCAAGGACTGTATCCATCGGGTGGCGGCTGAATATCCATGATTGACTCAAACGGTCCTAGGTCCCGGCGCAAGCCGTCCTCAAGAGATGATGCGGCGCGGAGCCAGGAAGCCCGGCTTCGTCAGCAGGCCATCGGCATAAAGTTGCGCCACATGTTCGATCAGGTGGTCAACGAGCCGGTGCCTGATGAGTTCCTGCAGATCCTGCGTAGAGCCGACGAGGCCAATAACGGCAGGGACAGTTCATGACCCGATCCGCATCTACGGCACCAAAACCAGACTCAAGCGATGACGCGCGTTTCAAGCGTGAGCTCGTTGCCCTGATCCCGCACATGCGCGCCTTCGCACGCACATTGACCGGGGATGCAACGGCTGCTGACGATCTGGCTCAAGAGGCTCTGATGAAAGCCTGGGATGCGCGGGCCAGCTATCAGATGGGGACCAATATGAAGGCCTGGACCTTCATGATCCTGCGCAATCAGTTCTATTCGGAAAAGCGCCGGTCCTGGCGGATGACGCAGCTTGACCAGGAAGCGGCTGAACGGACCCTTGTCGCTGTTGATGATCCTGAAGCTCCTGTTGCCCTGGACGAGTTGCGCCAGGCCCTGAACACCCTGCCTGAAGAGCAGCGCGAAGCGCTTATCCTGGTGGGCGCCGGCGGCTTTGCCTATGAGGAGGCCGCCACGATCTGCCAATGTGCAGTGGGTACGGTCAAGAGCCGGGTCAGTCGGGCAAGACGGGCCCTTCAGGCGACGCTGGAACGAGGCGGGTATGGACGGGACGGACGGGCGGCCGGAGATGCCATGCGTTCCATTCTTGCCGATGCCGACCGCCTGAGTGCCGGCCTGCGACAGGGCTGAGGGTGGAACGCCCGGCAGGTCGGTCGGGAGGCGGACCCCTTCGCCGCCTGGTCCGGAAATTGATCCGAAAACTGACAGGAGCGATCACCCGCAAACAGGGCAGAGCCCGTCGCGTCCAGGGCATAAGGTTCCGCCTTGGTGCAGCCATGGCCCTGGCGCTCGCTCCGATCCTGATGCTTGGAGCCTTTCAGGCCCAGACCGATTTCCGCCGCCAGGCCGATGACAGGCAGTCTGATCTTCAGTTGGCTGCCAGCCGAGCGGCGGCCACAGCCAAGGCGCGTCTGGACAGCGCAACGGTCCTGCTTGAGACCCTCAGTCCCCAGGCGCTGGGTCCATTCTGCGGGGCCCGGCTCGCCGCTCTGGCGCAGCGGCTCGAAAGCTATGATGCCCTGATCCGCATCTCTGCAGAGGGCCAGATCCTTTGCAGCTCGCGCACGGCTGATATCCAGGACAGTCAGGTGTTCAACGATCGGGCCTGGTTTGAGAGACTGAGAGGCGGTCAGGTCAATGCCCTGATGCGTTCGGAGCCTTCCGATACGGTCATACCGGCCCTGGTCGTAGCCATTCGCTCCGAACGTCCCACGGGGACCTTTGACGGAGCCATGGCAGCGCTTATTCCACTTTACAGCCTCACGCCCGATGTCGACGACCGCGCGCTGCCGGCAGGATCGGAGGCGGCGCTGACCGACGAGGCCGGCAAGATCCTTTCCGCCACCGATGTCAGGGCTTTCAGTCTGGCGGGAGCGCGCTCCACCCTCGGTTGGGTCCAACGTTCACGACGCGAAGGATCTTCGCTTTTCGAAGCCGAGGACATAGAGGGCCAGAGGCGGGTGTATGCGGGAGCGGCACTAGCGGGGCGGGATGTCTATGTCCTGCTGTCAGCTCCGGCACCGGGCCTGCTATCCTGGGCTCGGCTAAACCCGATCGGCATCCTTATCCTGCCTCTCGCGGCCTGGTTCACGGCCTTTGCCGCCGTCATGTTCGTGTCCGAGCGTATCGTTGTGCGCTGGCTGGTCTATCTTGAGCGGATTGCCTCCATCTATGCCCGGGGTCGCTACTCGGTCAGGCCCGTCCAGGCCAGGCATGCGCCGGCCGAGATCAGAAACCTGGCCGATACACTGGACGAACTGGGTGAAAACATCTCGGTGCGGGATCAGACCATTCAGACAGCCCTCGACGAGAAGGATGCGCTGATGCGCGAGATCCATCACAGGGTGAAAAACAATCTGCAGATCATTTCATCTATGCTCTCTATGCAGCAGAGATCCCTCACCGACGCCCCCGCCAAGGCGGCACTGGGCGATACGCGTCAGCGCATTTCGGCGCTCGCCCTCATCTATCGCACGCTCTACCAGTCGGAAAATATCCGCCACGCCGACGCCCGCGACTTCCTTACGGACCTGGTCGGACAACTGATCATAACGGATATGGGCAAGGGACCACTGGTCTCGAGTTCAGTGGATGCCGACAGTCTGATTATCGACCCTGACAAGCTGGCACCGGTTGCACTCTGGCTTGTTGAAGCCGTGTCCAATGCTCAGAAACATGCCTTTGCCGGTCGGGGAGGGACGCTGCAGGTTCGCTTCAGGGTGGATGGTGACACCAGCGTTCTGGAAGTTGAAGACGATGGTCCTGGCCCTGCGGGCGGCCTTGCGGGCGGCGGGGTGGGCCGCACGCTTATGGGGGCTTTTGCCAGGCAACTCCGGGGCGAGGCCGAGCTGGTTGCCGGACCACACGGCGGCTCTATTGCCCGGATCGTGTTTGCGACGCCCGAAGCCCTGATCCCGTCTGACCCGGCCGATATCGTTGTGCGGGCGTCATCCATCCCGTGACGTCCTTATGGGCTGGAACCATGCGTCTGGGATTGCGTTAGTCCGGCAAGCGGAACGGTTGCACCCGTAGACCGCAGACAATCACTCGACCGGAGCCAAGTCCATGCGCAAGACCCTTGTTTTCATGATCCTCGCCGCCGCCCTAACCACAGCGGCCTGCAACACGGTTGCGGGCGTTGGTCGCGACACACAGGCCGCCGGTGAAGCCGTCACAAGCGCGGCTAAGGATGCGGCCAACTAGGGCGTCTTCCATTTTTCGAAGCCTGTCCACGACGGTTTTGAAGGGCTCTGCCGGTCAAGCCGTCAGAGCCTTTTCAATTGCGGCGAGCGCCAATCCAGACAGGCGCAAGGGCCCTGGTGGTTTGATCTGGAGGCCTTGGCCCTGCCGTCCTCGAAGGGCGTTGCCGGAAGGATGCAAACTATCGCTGTCGAACCTTCAGCCAGGCAGTATAGATCCAGCATCAGATTGAGGTCTCGAAATGAACAGTGCTGCCCGTGATGCCGGACTGAAACTTCTGGGCGAATACGCCCTCGTGGGCAGCCAGGCGGTTCCGGTCTCGGGTCCCGGGATCTGCGTTGACGACCCGGCAACAGGGCAGATCATCGGCAGGGTCCCCGACCTCGGATCCGAAGAGACCGAGCGTGCCATAAGGTCGGCTGCGGAGGCCTTTCCCGCCTGGTCCAGCTCGGACCCCCACAGCCGTGCCCGTTTTCTTCGGGACTGGGCCGATCTTGTCGATGAGAACACTGTGGGGCTGGCGGCCCTCATGGCCATGGAGAACGGCAAGCCTTTTGAGGAGGCGAGGGGAGAGGTTGTCTATGCCAATTCCTTTCTGAGGTGGTTTGCCGGTGAAGCCGAGCGGCTGATCGGTGACACCCAGGACAGCCCCCTGGGCCACCTGGTTCTTACCCTGAGGCAGGCGGTGGGGCCCTGTGGCCTGATCACGCCGTGGAACTTTCCGGCTGCCATGCTGACGCGCAAGCTTGGACCCGCCTTCGCAGCAGGCTGTACGGCCGTGGTCAAGCCGGCCTCCCAGACGCCGTTCACCGCTATTGCCCTGGCAAGGCTGGCCTACGACGCAGGTCTTCCGGATGGTGTCTTGAGCATCATTACCGGGGATGCCGCCACGGTGGGCGGAGCCCTGACGGCATCGCCCCTGATCCGCAAACTGTCTTTCACGGGCTCGTCGCCGGTCGGGCGGCTGCTGGCTGCACAGTCCGCCAACACCCTTAAAAGGGTGTCCATGGAGCTTGGGGGAGCGGCACCCCTGATCGTTTTTGCGGATGCGGACATTGATTTGGCTGTGGCCGAGACCATCAGGGGCAAGTTCAGAAACTCGGGTCAAACCTGCGTTTGCCCCAACAGGGTCTATGTCGCCGATGAGATCGCACAGGCCTTCTGCGCCAGGCTGGCTGTCGAGGTCGCGGGGCTCGCTGTCGGTCCCGCCTTTGAGCCCGGTGTAAGGGTTGGTCCCCTCATTGAGGACCGGGCGGTTGCCAAGGTGGAAGATCATCTGGCGAGACTTAAGGCCAGTGGTGCAAAGATACTCACCGGTGGTGAACGCCATGCCCTGGGGGGCCGTTTCTTCCAGCCAACTGTGACAGTCGGCGGCGACGACAGTCTCCTGCGTGAGGAGGAGACCTTTGGTCCGCTTGTCCCTGTGTTTGCATTCGACAGCGAGGATGAGGTCCTGGGCAAGGCGAATGACAGTGAGTTTGGTCTCGCCTCCTATGTATTTACCAAAGACCTCGACCGCGCCCTGCGCATGGGCCGCAGGATTGAGGCCGGCATGGTCGGCATCAATACGGGGCTGATCTCAACGGCGATGGCCCCGTTCGGTGGGGTAAAGTCCTCGGGATACGGACGTGAGGGCTCCATCCACGGCATTGATGAATATCTCGATCTGAAGCAGCTGACTCTGGCGTTGCGCTAGCCTCCCGTCTGGCTCCACAAAAGTCGCTATGTACCCGTTCAGACCGGAAGCGCACCCCGTTTGACAACGGTACGCATGGCTACGCTTGAGGACACCCGGGTTACGCCCGGAATACGGGTCAACTCGCGGGAATGAACGCGTTCGAGGTCATCGACATCGCGGACCACGAGGCGCAGCAGATAGTCCGACCCCCCGGTCATCAGATAGCATTCGACCACCTCCGGGACTGTGGCGATAGCCGTCTCGAAAGCGGTCAGTGCCCCCTCGGCCTGGCTGGACAGGGTGACCGTCACGAACACACTGATCGGAAGGCCGACGGCCCGCTCATTGATGATGGCGGCATACCGGCTGATGACGCCGGCCGTCTCGAGAGCCCGCAGCCGGCGCAAGGATGCGCTTTCCGAGAGATTGACGGACTTGGCGAGGTCCGCATTGCTCATGCGTCCGTCTGCCTGGAGAGCGCGAAGCATTCTTCTGTCTGTGGCATCAAGCGTAACGGCAGAAACAGTCTTCATTTTGCATTCCAGTGACGGGTTCTGCACATTTACAGTGTTCAGTCGGGTAAATGAACAGGAACCTGCAGTCTGATCATCGCTAGAAGTCGAAAATCAAAATCCATCCAATGCCCGCAGGTCCAGCGCCCCGGGCCTAAACGGAGATCCCTGATGCGTGTCGGCGTTCCCAAGGAAATCAAGACCAATGAGCATCGCGTGGGCCTGACGCCCACGGCGGTTCGCGAATATGTTTCCCACGGTCATGCGGTTCAGGTGCAGGCGGGTGCCGGCCTGGGTGCAGGGTTTACGGATGAAGACTTCACACGGGCCGGTGCCGACATCGTTGCCGATGCAGCCACGATCTTTGCAAGCGCTGACATGATCGTGAAGGTCAAGGAGCCCCAGAAGGTTGAGTGGGAGATGCTGCGCGAGGACCAGATCCTCTACACCTATCTCCATCTGGCGCCCGATCCGGAACAGACCCGGGGGCTGCTGGCTTCGAAATGTGCGGCCATCGCCTATGAGACGGTCACGGATGCCCGGGGCGGCCTACCCCTGCTTGCACCGATGTCGGAAGTCGCGGGCCGGATCGCCGTTTTCTCGGCCGCCGAAACCCTGCTGAAGCACAATGGCGGAATGGGCCTGCTCTTTTGCGGTGTTCCCGGTGTCGCTCCGGCCCGTGTCCTTGTTCTGGGTGGCGGTGTGGTTGGGCTGAATGCCGCGCGCATGGCCATGGGTCTGGGGGCAGAGGTCGTCGTTCTCGAACGCTCAATCCCGCGCATGGCCTATATCGATGAAATCACCAACGGGCGCGTTATCACCCGCTATTCGTCCATCGGCGCCATCGAGGAAGAAATCGTGAAGGCTGATGTTGTGATCGGTGCGGTCCTGGTTCCAGGTGCCGAGGCCCCCAAACTCGTCAAGAAGGCGCATCTGGCCAGGATGAAGCCGGGCTCGGTTCTTGTGGATGTGGCCATTGACCAGGGCGGGTGTTTCGAGACCAGCCGGGCCACGACCCACCAGGAGCCGACCTATGTCATCGACGGCGTGGTCCACTACTGTGTCGCCAACATGCCAGGGGCGGCTCCGCGGACCTCTTCGGAAGCTCTGAACAATGCAACTCTTCCGTTCGGACTGGCACTGGCCAACCAGGGCCTTGAAGCCCTGCGCAAGGATCCGCACCTCGCTCGGGGCCTGAATGTGCTGCGTGGTGAACTCACCTATCCCGCAGTCGCCGAAGCCCTGGGGCTGGACTGGAGCGATCCATTCGGGGTCTGGGCCAAGGGCTGAAGACGACCGATCACCGCCCTACGGCATGCAATGCCTGCCCGTTGGCGCGCAGCCAGGCCCGGAAGGGGCGGTGATCGCCAACCAGCCTATGGACCACACTCCAATAGGCAGGGCTGTGGTCGGCGTGAACCAGGTGGGCGACCTCGTGGGCGGCCAGGTAATCCAGCACGGCGGGTGGCGCCAGCACCACGCGCCAGGAATAGCGGATCGTGCGGTTGTGGGGACTGCATGACCCCCAGCGCGAACGCGTATCGACGATGGAGACGCGGACGGGCCCCTGCCCCGCGCCTGACTGGCTCAGCGCATTAAGATGGGTCTCGGTGCGTTCAATCAGGGCCTGACGTGCCAGACGTTTGAGCAGGCTTTCGACACGCCGCGAAAACGCATCACCCTCACCGCCGGAACGAATGACGGGCCCCGAGGGGTCTTCTGTCAGCCGAGCCGCGGCATTTGTTCCTGTGGCTTCGAGCCGGGTAGCAATGCCATGGACGGGAATGGAGTGTCCCGGCTCCAAGGGGGTACCCTGGGGGCGAGCGTCTAGGCGTTGTGAAATCCAGTCGATCCTTGATCGTGCAAAGGCCACGGCGTCGGCAAGCAGGCGTTCGCGCGGGGCCACAAGGACCACCTCGCCGGCCCGCGGATCAATGCGGATCGAAATGCGTCGGGCTCTTGGATTGACCGACAGCCGCATGGCCCCGCTCTGGCCAGGCGCGAGGACTTCAAGGGGCAGACGTTCGCCGTTCCGGTAGGCTGGACTTTTCATTCTTTGAGATGAAATCAGTGACGCGGGGATAGATTTCCTCGCGGAAGCGACGGCCGTTGAATACGCCATAGTGACCCACGCTTGGCTGCACATACAACAGCCGCTGGTCCTGGGGAATATTGGAACACAGGCCGTGGGCGGCCTGGGTCTGGCCAACCCCGGATATGTCGTCATTCTCACCTTCCACGGTACACAGGCCGATGTCGGTGATGGCGGACAGATCGACCGGAGTACCCCTGTGTACGAGCTCTCCCCTTGCCAGGGCGTGCTGCTGGAAGACCAGGTCGATGGTCTGCAGATAAAACTCCTCGGTCAGATCCAGAACCGAGAGATATTCATCATAGAACTGCTCATGTTTCTCGACGCCGTCGCCATCCCCGGAGACGAGATGGCGGAAATAATCAAAGTGGGCGTCGCGGTGGCGCTCCTCGTTCATGGACATGAAGCTGTAGAGCTGCACAAAGCCGGGATAGACGCGTCGACCGAACCCCGGGTAGGGCCAGGGGACAGTGTGGATCATGTTCGACTTGAACCAGGCAAAAGGCTTCTCTTCAGCCAGCTCATTGGTCACTGTCGGCGAAAGACGCGCATCAATCGGAGAGCCCATGAAGGTCATTGAGGCGGGACGATTGGGGTCATTCTCTGCTGCCATGACAGCCGCGGCAGCGAGCACGGGAGGGCCGGGCTGACAGACAGCGACCACATGGGCGCGTGGGCCGATCTGCGAAAGCATGTCGCGCACATGATCAATATAGTCATAGAAGTCGAAACGGCCGTCCAGCATGGGGACCTGGCGGGCATTGCTCCAGTCCGACACATAGACGTCGTGATCCTGGATGAAGGCCTCGACCGTGCCGCGCAGGAGGGTGGCATAATGGCCAGACAAGGGGGCTACGATCAGCACCGAAGGCGCAGCAACTGGCCGGCCTGCCCTCTTCAGATCACCGACGTTCCGGGCAAAGCGGATCAGCCTGACCCAGGGACTTGACCAGATGATCTGCTGGGTCGTCCGCACCGGCTTTCCGCCAATATTGACGACCTCCAGTCCCCAGTCAGGCTTGCCGTAGCGGCGTGTGACGCTCTCGAACAGTTCGGCCGAAGCATAGGCCGTGCGGGCAATGGCGGTGGAGGCCATCGGATTGAGAGGCGAGGTCCAGAACTGGCGAGCGACCTGGGCCCCCAGCCGGAAGGGCTGGGCCGAGGTATAGGCCAGTTCATGCAGGGCATAGAGCATGGTCATCCGTGGATGGTCCGGTTGTTTCTGGCACCAAAACGCGTGCTGCCCCAGACCATATACGATGCTGCGCTGCAATAACATGAATCGCAGCCCTGATATCCGCCCTCGCCCAATCTGCCCCTAGCGGGTCCTTCGATCGCTCCCAAACCCAGGCCTAACCCGGCCAGGGCCTCCCACCCTCCACAGGCTCAGGGCTTAAGGGTTTTCCTCACCGTACGACGATCTCCCCAATCGAGCGCGGGCAATGAAACCCTGTCCGGCCCGTTCAAGGAAAAGCCTGTTCTGGGGCACGGATCCTGCGTGAAAACATCGACGGCCCAGTCCCCGTAATGATCACGAAATCGTGATCATTGTAACGCGAGAGCCAGCCCGGCGAACTGTCTCCCTGCAGAGCGTCGCGTCACTCGCCCGGACGCGCTTTGAGGCCGCAGGCGGCCGCGACGGGTGCACCGAAGGGATTGGAGACGTGGCGTTGGAACTGATCTTTGCCTATCTGGCCGGCATACTGACCCTGATCAATCCCTGCGTTCTTCCCGTCCTGCCCATTGTGCTGGCATCGAGCCTGCATCGGGACCGCCGTGCTCCAATCGCACTGGCTGCAGGCCTCAGCACCGCGTTTGTGGGGCTTGGCCTGGGGGTCAATGCCCTTGGACCGGCCCTGGGTCTCGACACGGAAGATGTTTCGCGCGGGGCAGCGCTGGTGATGGTGGCGTTTGGCCTGGTCATGCTGGTTCCGGCGCTTGGGGACAGATTCTCCATGGCAACATCAGGTCTTGCCGCCCGAGCGGGCATGCGAATCGACCAAATCAGCGACGCCGGCCTGGGTGGGCAGTTCCTGTCTGGCACACTCCTGGGCGCGGTGTGGAGCCCCTGTATCGGCCCGACCCTTGGTGCGGCCATCGCCCTGGCCTCGACCGGTGAAAGCCTGGGCTGGGCAGGCGCGATCATGCTGGCTTTTGCGCTCGGTGTTTCCACCCTGATCCTTGTGCTGGCCTATGGTGCCAAGTCAGCGATCCGGCGTCGCCAGAGCGCACTGCGCGTCCTGGCTGAACGTGCAAAGCCAATCATGGGCATCGTGTTCATTCTGGTCGGGGCCGCTCTTTGGTTCCGCCTCAATCACATCCTCGAGACTTGGCTGATCAACACCCTGCCCGCCTGGCTGATCGACTTTTCGGTCATCCTCTAACGCTTTTCCCCAAACCAAAAGTCACAAAGGAGCGCCTCATGGATCGCCGTCTCTTTCTCTCTGCCTCGGCTGCCTTCACGCTTGCCCCCATGGTGTCACAGGCGGCTGAACCGCGGCGCTACACCCCAGGCGCGGCCGAGGCGGCCATGGACGCCGGCAAGGTCGTCCTGCTCGACTTCTGGGCCAGTTGGTGTTCGACCTGTGCTGCCCAGGAGCGCGTTCTGGCTGAGCTGAGGGCTGAAAATCCAGCCTATGCCAGGAACATCCTCTTCTTCATCGTTGACTGGGATGAGTACAGCGATGGGACCTTGTCGAAAGGCCTGCGCATTCCGCGCCGCTCAACCCTGGTCGCCCTGAGAGGCCGTCAAGAGCTGGGCCGTATTGTCGCGGGGACTTCAAAGCGCGATATAAAGGCGCTGCTCGATACGGCCCTGGGGGCGGCCTGATACCCATCGAGCAAGAGGAAACCTGTGCGGGCTGAGAAAGGGGTCGGGCGTTCGAATCCTGTCCCCTTGCCGTGTCGCGGTGACCTGGCCTTGGGGCAACCCTGGCTGCGGCCGTTGAGGGGAAGACGACATTGCCGGTAACCTTATGAACTCGAAGACGGGCCAAAGGGCTCAGAAGCCCGAGCCTCTAGTGTGCAGCCCACAGGGCAAACTGAGGCACGGGTGAACCCAGGCGCGAGCGATAGCCAGACCGACCAAACCACACAGGCCCTTTCGGGCCTGCGTGTGCTTGATCTCTCACGCATTCTGGCCGGGCCGACAGCCACCCAACTGCTGGCGGATCTGGGGGCAGAGGTTATCAAGATCGAACGGCCAGGCCTTGGTGACGATACCCGTGGCTGGGGGCCGCCCTTTCTGCCCGACGCCGACGGGCGCGATACGCGTGAAAGCGCCTATTACCTGTCGGCCAATCGGGGAAAGCACTCGGTTGCCGTCAATATCGCCGATAAACGCGGGCAGGCGCTGGTCCAGGCCCTGGCGGCCAAGGCCGACATACTGGTTGAGAACTTCAAGCCGGGTGATCTTGACCGTTACGGCCTCGGCTATGCATCGCTCAGCGCCAGAAATCCCGGTTTGATCTATTGCTCGATCACGGGTTTTGGACAGTCCGGGCCGAATGCCCAGCGTGCGGGCTATGATTTTCTGGTTCAGGGCGAAGCGGGGCTGATGAGCCTGACCGGTCAGGGAGACGGCCCGCCCCTCAAGGCTGGCGTCGGCATCGCCGACATCCTGACTGGCATGTATGCGGTCGTGGGCATTCTGGCTGCAGTCCAGGCACGCCATGGGTCGGGCAGGGGACAGCACATCGATCTTGCGCTGATGGATGCTCAAGTGGCCATGCTGATCAATCAGGGGGTCGGCTATCTAACAGACGGCAAGGTGCCGCCCCGGCGTGGAAATGACCATCCGACCATCGTGCCCTACGGTACCTTTCCCGCCAGCGACGGCCACTTTATTCTGGCCGTTGGCAACGACGCCCAGTTCGCCCGCTTTGTCGCAGCTGCAGGCGCACCGGGTCTGGCTCTGGATGCGCGTTTTTCCAGTAATGCCGCCAGGGTCCGCAACCGTTCGGTTCTGGTCCCGCTCCTTTCAGTTCTGACCCAAGGCCGCAGTGTCGCCGACTGGCTGGCCACCTGCGCGACCGAGACGGTCCCCGCAGGGCCGATCAATGATCTGGCCCAGGTCTTTGACAGCCCGCAGGTCTCAGCCCGGGGCCTGCGGGTTCAGATGCCTCACCCTACATCGGGCAGCGGATCTGTCGAACTGATTGGCAATCCGCTCAAGTTCTCACAAACACCGGTCACCTATGCCAAGGCTCCGCCCACACTGGGGGCTGATACAATGGCCGTTCTGGCGCGCGAGCTTGCACTGGACAAGGAGGCCTTGCGAGGCCTGGTTGATGCGGGCGTTATCGAAGGAAAATTGGACGAATGACGGCCCTGCCAACACAAACCGGCGCTGACATCATCGGGACAGCCCTGGCCGAGGCCGGGGCCACGCATGCCTTCGGCATTCCGGGGGGTGAGGTTCTGGCCCTGATGCAGGGTCTCGATGGGGCAGGCCTGAGCTTTTTGCTGGTCAAGCATGAGAACAGCGGCGGCTTCATGGCTGAGGGGCTATGGCATATGACAGGGTCCCTGCCGGTGCTGGTGGCAACCCTTGGGCCTGGAGTGGCGAATGCGGTCAATGTCGTGGCCAATGCCATGCAAGACCGCGTGCCGCTAATCTTCCTGACCGGCTGCGTCGATGCTGCCGAGGCTGAAACCTATACCCACCAGGTGTTTGACCATCAGGCCATGCTGCGGCCTGTGGTCAAGGGCAGTTTCCGGCTCGCCCACGGATCGATCGGTGCCGGCATGGCCAAGGCGATAGCCCTGGCGACCAGCGGTCAGCCTGGTCCGGTGCATGTGGATGTGCCGATCGGCGTGGCCGAAGCGGTCGCATCCGAGGCCCCTTTTCCTCTCATGGAGGTCTCCGGACCTGGCCTTCCGCCCGCAGCGGATCTGGCGAGGGCTCGCGCTTTGCTGGCCAGGGCAAGACAGCCTCTGGCCCTGGCGGGTGTCGATGCGGTGAACGAACAGGCTGGCACCGTGATCACCGAATTCTGTCGGGCAAACCACATTCCCCTGATCACCACCTATAAGGGCAAGGGGCTGATGCCCGAGGCTGACCCTCTCAGCCTTGGTGGTGCGGGCCTTTCGCCGAAAGCGGATCGCATCCTGATGCCGCTGATCGCGCAGGCCGACGCGGTCCTGCTTATCGGCTATGATCCGATCGAGATGCGGATCGGCTGGCGCAATCCCTTTGGCCCTCAGCACACTGTGATCGAGATTTCCCCAGCCCGTCGCGAGCATGGGATGCACCGTGCCGACATCCCCTTGATTGGCGGGATCGGGGCGACACTTGAGGCCCTCAGTCACGAAGTGCCGACCCGCTGGACAAAAGAGCCCCAGGCTGCGCGCCAGGCCCTGCAGGATGCCTTCTCAGTCCCTGACCATTGGGGGCCCCATCAGGTCTTTTCCACCCTGCGCAGTGTGATGCCGCCGGAGACGATCATTACCGCTGACAGCGGCGCGCACCGCATCCTCGTCAGTCAGATGTGGACCTGTCCGTCCCCGCGCGGAATGCTGCAATCGTCGGGCCTATGCACCATGGCCTGCGCTGTGCCCCTGGCCGCCGGGGCTAAGCTGGGGCGGCCCAAGGCCCCGGTCCTGGCCTTTGTCGGCGATGCCGGGCTGGAAATGGGAGCGGGCGAGCTTGCCTCCCTGACGGGGCATGGCCTGCCGATCGTGATCTGTGTGCTGGTCGATGACAGTCTGTCGCTGATCGAGATGAAGCAGCGCGCTACCCATCGGCCCAATCTCGGTGTCGATTTCGGTGGCGTAGGCCTGAGGACAGACTTCGCTACCCTCGCGCGCGCCTTTGGCGGTCATGGTGTTGAGGTGACGGATTCAGAAACCCTCGCGCGGGAGGCAACCGCTGCCCTGACCCGGAACCGATTCACTCTGATTGCGGCACGCATTCCGCGCCGATCCTACGATGATGCCTTTTGAGTCTGCCCTTACTGACCCCCGCCGTTTTGCAAAAGGCAGCAGAGTCTTCACCCCCCTCTGTAACGCGACGCGGTGCTCTTGCGAA
>JBFZCB010000075.1:0-10514 GCA_041308165.1 Caulobacterales bacterium | reverse complement strand
AAGCTTGAGCTGACCGAAAGTGCGGTTGTGGAGGATTCTGAGCGCGGTCTGGCTCTGCTCAATGCCTTTGCCTCAATGGGCGCCCAGCTGTCCTTGGATGATTTCGGGACCGGCACGTCATCCCTGGCGACGCTCGGCCAGTACCCCTTTTCGACCTTGAAGATTGACCGGTCGTTTGTGGTGGCCAAGGAGCGCAATGCGGTACCTATGCTGCATGCCATCGTCGGGATGGCCCAGGCCCTTGGCCTTGAGACGGTTGCAGAGGGCGTTGAGACGCCTGAAGAGATCGCGCTCATGCAAAGCATCGGTGCGACTTATGGCCAGGGTTACGGCCTTGGGCGACCACAGTCGTCACAGAGTATTCTTGACGGCCTGGCTATGACCTTTGAGACGCTTGAACGTCCCCGTAAGCTGGCCAGCGCCTAGATCAGTTGACGCCTCGTCACACCGGCTGAAAGAGACCAGAAGGCTGAGGGCAACCAGAGGCGAGGGCGACTAGAGCCAGAATCCTGGGCAGCAAGACTCCCGGCTTGTCTGAACCTACGAGGTGGAGCAGAGGCCCGCCACCCAGAGCCCGCCACCCAGGGCCCGCGGCAAACCTCTCAAGCTTGCCCATGGGGCCCACCTGGGAAGGCTTACCCCTACTGCCGACCCTTTCATCGAGGCCAACCGAAGCGGGGTCTTCAGGTCGCCTCGTTCAAAGCCGACCCTCTAGTGTTTGCGACCACCGCGTTCAGCCCAACTATAGAGTGGGAGCAACGGGACGCCCCACAGGATCCCTGCCAATCCATAGAAGGTCAGATGCGCTAGCCAATGATCGGGAAGCCGCTCGCCAATGGCTATGGCCGCCCAGATGTAGAAGGCCAGAAAGACAAGGGTCAGAAACGAGGCAAGCGCGCGTCGCCCGCTGGGTCTGGTGACAGGTTCCATCAGCGCATGTTCCTAAACAGGTTGAAGGCCAGCAGGCTCAAGGCAGATCCGGCCAGAGCCCAGGCAATCCAGGTCCATTCTCCCATGGTTGTCACGGAGAAGACGCGGATCGAAAGAAACCATCCGCAGAGGCTACCCGTGCTTGCCACAAGCACGGTCGCAAAATAGCCGCGTCTGCCTGTGAGCATGTCGGCTATTGAAGCCACAACCAGGGTTCCTAGAGCGGCAATAACGATATCGGCGTGTTCCAAGCCGGCTTCTCCAACACTGTCCGATCCGGCCTGCGACAACACGCAACCAAATCGGCTTTGATCTTGCCCCGAACGAGGGGCATACCGTCGAAGGTCGGAGGCCGACCTTTTTTAAACGGACATCGACATGGTAGCTGTCAGGACCGCAGGCGTCGAATGAACCGATTTATCGAACGTGACCAGAGCCGTGCCGTCGCAGTCTGGCTTTTCTCCTGCGCGGCAATCGTCTTTCTAATGGTCGTGGTTGGCGGAATCACGAGACTGACAGGATCGGGACTGTCTATAACCGAGTGGCAGCCCATCATGGGCGCACTGCCGCCGTTGAGTGCGGCAGACTGGGCAGAGGCATTCGACAAGTACCGGGCGATACCGCAGTATCAGCTGGTCAACGCCGGGATGAGCCTTTCGGAGTTCCAGTATATTTTCTGGTGGGAATGGGGCCACCGGCTTCTGGGACGGGTCATCGGTATCGCCTTTGCCGTTCCGTTCTTGATTTTTCTCATTTTGAAAATGGTCCCGCGTCGCCTGATTTGGCGCTGTGCCCTTCTGCTTGGCATGGGTGGACTTCAGGGCCTTATTGGCTGGTGGATGGTATCCAGCGGCCTGTCAGAGCGTGTCGATGTCGCCCCTGAGCGATTGACGGTTCACCTGGGCCTCGCTCTCCTGATTTTTGCCGGCCTGATCTGGACGGGCCTGGAGGCCTGGGCCGGTGAAGACCATTCACGTTCACCTGTAGGCTGGAGTTGGGGCGCGGGTCTTCTTTGGGGAGCCATCTACTTCCAGTGCCTGCTCGGCGGACTGGTGGCCGGTGCAAAGGCCGGCATGGTCTATACAGACTGGCCCTTGATGAACGGCAGCTTTTTTCCGCCTACGGACTGGGGCTCGGGGGCCATAGCCTTTTTGCATGACCAGGCCCTGGTCCAGTTCAACCACCGGATCTGGGCCTACGGGCTGCTTGTTGGGGGAACCCTCTATGCCATCCAGGCCTGGAGATGGCGCCTGTCTGAGGGTCTTGGCACCTGGGCTATAGGCGTTGCGGCTTCACTCTGGCTTCAGGCAGCCCTGGGCATAGTCACCCTGATCTATGCCGTACCGCTTTGGCTCGGCGGTCTCCACCAGGCTGGAGCCGCAATCGTTCTGGCCGTTGCTACCTTGAACCTCTGGTACGTCCGTCGCTCACAGCCGCGGCTGTTTACGTCCGGACCGAGGCCCATGGGCCTGTGATCGCCAGGGTCACGCCCGGGTACATGATATTGACGAAAAGGATCTCGCCGTCTGGCGAGAAGCAGGCTCCGGCGAACTCAGCGTTACCCGTGAAAGCATTCCTGGCCAGGGTATAGAGCTTGCCCTGCGGCGTCACACCCTTGAGATGGTTTCGGATTTCGCTGGAATAGTTGTCCTCACAAAGAATCAGGTGTCCCCAGGGGGCGATGGTGATGTTGTCAGCCATATTGACGGTCTTTTCGTCTGTGCTCTCCACAAACAGCTGGAGCCGATCTGGAGCGCCATTCAGACCGGGTACGAGACGCATGACCTGACCCCGCCGGATGGGTCCACCCGATGTGGCCGTAAAATACATCTCATTATCGCCCCACCAGATGCCTTCACCCCGGGCGACAAGAGCGGCCCCCGCGGCATGGCCGCGAAGCCTGAGATTGCCGGCAGGGTCCTCAACATCATCAAGGTCGATCCACTCGACTTCACGCCAGTCTCCGACAGCCCAGGAGCGACGGTCCTGGTTGCGTGTGTCCGCTGAGGGCGATCCCTTGAGCGCCATGGCCTGGAGCTTGCCGCCATCAGCCAGGCGCCCCGGTGTCCGGGGAATAAAGCGATAGAACAGGCCGTCATTCGTATCCTCGGTCTGATAGACCATACCCGTACGGGGATCGATGCAGACGGCCTCGTGATCAAAACGTCCCATGGCCTTAAGAGGCACCGGATCCACCAGGCCTGTCGCTGTAGCGGGAACCTCAAATACCCAACCATGGGCCTTGGTCACGTTCGCATCTTCCGGCGTTTCGACCGTTTCCTCACAAGTGAGCCAGCTCCCCCAGGGGGTAGGCCCGCCGCAACAGTTTGTTGAGGTGCCTGCAAGGGTCAGTGTGCGGCTTACCATCTGACGGCTTGCCAGGTCATAGACGATCGTAGAGCAGCCTCCGGGCAGGGGCTTGCCGTCTTTGAACGTATCAAAGGCCTTGCTCGTATCCAGAAGTCCGATCCGCTCCTGTCTCAGGCCTCCAGGTCCCATATTGCGGTGAAGGGCACGTGAGCCTCGAAGCTCGTGGTTGACGACCAGGGCAACCTTGCTGCCTTCAAGGGCAAAACAGGCCATGCCATCAGGCTGGCCCGGTGCGTAGAGACCATCGTCCATGGTGTCACCGCTCTGGGCCACGACCTGGTAGCTAAACCCGGCTGGAAGATCGAGGAGACCATTGGGGTCTACAATAAGGGGGCCGTAGCCCTCGACCTCATTGACGTAGGTTTCCCCCCCTCTGGCAGAGGCCTGCGCCCTTGCATGGCGCGCCAGTCCCGTGAAGGCGACAGCCGCAGCGCTGCCAGTCAGAAGGTCGCGGCGTTGAGCAAGCATGGTAGGGATCCAATCATCAGAAGACGTGACGAGAGATAGTCTGTGGACGTCACGGTACGATGACGTGGCCCAAATAATCCACACAGAGATAAGGTATTTTGATACCGTATTTAAGAAAAACCATTAAAACAAAGGCTTATGTGAGTTTTCTCCAAGAGGCCAGTGTTGACCGGTGGTCCTGTCTACTCTATCAGCGCCCCTTCTGCTGGTTCCGGTCATTTTCCGGCTCCGGCTTCTCGCCATTTTTCTGTTTTCCCTGGGATCCTTCGACATGCTGAAGACCACCACGGCTTCGCTGAAGCCGGCTGAGGTCGAGAAGAAGTGGATTCACATCGACGCCGAAGGCGTTGTTGTGGGTCGACTTGCGACCTTCATTGCCAACCGTCTGCGCGGCAAGCACCTGCCCACCTACACGCCGCACGTTGATTGTGGTGACTATGTTGTTGTGACAAACGTCGACAAGGTTGTCTTCACCGGCAAGAAGTCGACGGACAAGATCTACTACCGTCACACAGGCCACCCTGGCGGCATCAAGGAAACGACACCCGCCAAGGTCATGGCTGGGAAGTTCCCTGAGCGTGTTCTCGAAAAGGCGGTTGAGCGCATGCTGCCCAAGGAGAGCCCACTGGCTCGCAAGCAAATGACGCACCTGCGTCTGTTCGTCGGCCCGACGCACACCCATGAAGCCCAACAGCCCGAGACGATCGCCTTTGCGGCGGCTTCGGCTAAGAACACCCGGAGCGTCTGAACATGACCGACGTGACCAATGAAGCGACGGGCTTTGATGCCCTCAAAGGCCTCTCGGCAACGGCCGAAGCTGCGCCTGAGTACGTCCAGAAGCTTGATGCCCAGGGTCGGGCCTATGCGACCGGCAAGCGCAAAAACGCCATCGCGCGCGTCTGGGTCAAACCCGGTACCGGCCAGTTCACCATCAACGGCAAGGATCAGATGCAGTATTTCGCTCGTGAAATCCTGCGCATGATGATCGCCCAGCCCCTCGTCGTGACGGGCCGCGAGACCCAGTTTGATGTGGTCTGCACTGTTGAGGGTTCAGGCCTTTCGGGCCAGGCCGGCGCGATCCGTCATGGCCTTTCCCATGCTCTGACACATTACGAGCCGGCGCTTCGCCCTGTCCTGAAGCCCCATGGCTTCCTGACGCGCGACAGCCGCGTCGTGGAGCGCAAGAAGTACGGACGTGCCAAGGCACGCAAGTCCTTCCAGTTCTCGAAGCGTTAAGCCGTTTCGCTTTCTGCGAGCACAAAACGGGGCGCTTCGGGAAACCGGAGCGCCCTTTTTCTTTTGTTGCGGGCCCGGGGGTAGGTTCACGGCCTTACCGGGCTGCATCCGAGGTTCCGGCCGTTGGGTGTGTTAGCCGAGGGGGCCAGGCAAATGGTGGCGTGTTAAGCCGTTCAACCGGCATGAAATCACGTTTATAGTCTGCTCCGCTGTCTGTCTGAACGCATCATTGTCCTGACCACTCCTAATGGTTTTGCTGTTAAAGCCTGTGCTGAAGGCCTTGCCCGCGACCCTGGCGTTTGCAGATCGCAGGCTAGGGGCGTTCTCGGTTCGGGCATGTCCTATTGAAAGCTAGTACTCCGTCCTTCCTGAGATGGCGGACTTATCAGGGTGATCTGAGTTGACCCATACCATCTTCATCGACGGCGAAGCCGGCACGACAGGCCTGGAGATCCGCGAACGCTTGAAGGGAAGGGGAGAGCTGGAGTTCATCTCTCTTGACGAGGGTGAGCGCAAAAATCCCGACAGCCGCAGGGTGGCATTGAATGCAGCCGATCTTGTGATTCTCTGCCTGCCTGATGAGGCCGCTAAAGCCGCGGTGTCCATGATCGATAATCCTCACGTCCGTGTCATCGATGCCTCGACCGCGTTTCGGATTTCAAACGGATGGACCTATGGCTTCCCCGAGCTGCGTCCGGGCCAGCGTGAGGCGATCGCGAGTTCCAAGCGGGTTTCAAATCCTGGCTGCTATCCGACAGGTTTTCTGGCGCTGGTGTCGCCGCTTGTACGAGCGGGTATCATTCCGGGGTTCCTGCCCATAACCATCAATGCCGTGTCCGGATATTCGGGAGGGGGCAAGTCCATGATTGCAGAGTTCGAAGGCACCGGGGCTGATCAGGCACCGGCCTACCGGGCCTATGGTCTCAGTCTTCGCCACAAGCATGTACCCGAGATGACTCGTCATGCCGGCCTGAACCGAGATGTTCTATTCAGCCCTGCTGTG
The DNA here is from genome assembly GCA_041308165.1 of Caulobacterales bacterium. Lineage (GTDB taxonomy): Bacteria > Pseudomonadota > Alphaproteobacteria > Caulobacterales > Caulobacteraceae > Brevundimonas. Next base: position 4,507 of record JBFZCB010000075.1, on the reverse strand, counting down.
GGCGCTTATCGTCAGGGCATGATTGTCGAAGTGCCGCTACAGCTTTCTTCGCTCCCATCACGGACCTCCATCGAAGTTATCCATGGAGCTCTGGATGAAGCCTATGACGGAGAACACTTTGTCAAGGTCATTTCCCTTGAGGAAAGCGAGGCCATGACAGGTCTGGCACCTGAAGGACTGAACGGGACGAATTGCATGAATCTCCATGTGTTTGGAGACCGTGAGGGCGAGCAGGTTCGGCTGGTCGCCCTACTGGATAATCTTGGCAAGGGGGCCTCTGGTGCGGCAGTTCAGAACCTGAACCTGATGCTCGGTCTCTACGAGGCTTCCGGGCTCGACTAGGCTCATCAATCCAGGCTTGAAACCAGTTAGGGCTTGGCGTCGTATAGGCAGTATGACCCAGACATCGATGCCCCGCAGAATGCTCATGCTTGGTGGTGCAGCCTTCATCGCTTCCGGCTGTTCCACACGCGCCTCGGCCTCCGCAACCGACAGGTTCGCTACCTCTCCATGGCGGGTCAAGACCGACGCACAGTGGCGCGCAGACCTGCCTGCTGATAGTTACCAGGTGCTGCGCCGCTCTCAGACGGAGCGCCCTTTTAGCAGCCTTCTGGACCGCGAACGACGCGCAGGTACCTATGTTTGTCGTGGCTGTGAGCTGCCGCTATTCCTGTCATCCTGGAAGTATGACAGCGGCACGGGATGGCCGAGCTTTTATCGGGCCAATCCAGATCATATTGGCACCAAGCTCGATTTCGCCCTAGTCATTCCACGCGTCGAATACCATTGCGCCCAATGCCTGGGCCATCAGGGGCATGTGTTTGATGATGGGCCGCGTCCAACGGGCAAGCGATACTGTAACAATGGTGTTGCCCTGTTGTTCAAACCGGGATGATTGCGGGTGCTATGACGCGTGCTGATACGGGTGAGATCATCCTTGAAAGTTATAGAACCGGACATTTCCTGAAGGTGACGGCCGTTCACGTTGCCAGTGGCCTGGAGGCCGTCGCTGTAGGCCCGGTTCACGAGCCAAAGGCCGTGGAACGTCTGGCCATCGCCAAACTCAAGAGATTGCTTGCGACGGGCTGACACAGAGGAGGGGTGACACAATATATTGTGGTCAGTGTCGCCCCGGACTAAGAAGCCGCCATCAGTTTTGCACCGGGGATACCAGTGACCGTCTTCACTCACGCCGACTATTTTTCTAAGTCGCTGGCCGACGCTGATCCAGACATCTTTGGGGGTATCCAGGGAGAGCTTGGGCGTCAGCAGGAGCAGATCGAGCTTATCGCGTCAGAGAACATTGTGTCGCGGGCCGTGCTCGAGGCTCAGGGCTCGGTTCTGACCAACAAATATGCCGAAGGTTACCCGGGCCGGCGCTATTACGGCGGCTGCGAGTTTGTGGACGTGACCGAGGATCTGGCCCGCGAACGGGCCAAGGCCTTGTTTGGGGCAGCCTTTGCCAATGTTCAGCCCCACTCGGGCGCTCAGGCCAACCAGGCTGTGTTCCAGGCGCTGTTGCAGCCTGGGGATACTTTCTTGGGAATGGACCTAGCTGCGGGCGGGCATCTCACACATGGCTCGCCAGCCAACCAGTCGGGCAAGTGGTTCCGTCCCGTTACCTACTCTGTCCGTGAAAGCGATCACCTGATTGACTATGATCAGGTCGCGGCCATGGCGCTCAAGGAAAAGCCGAAACTCATCATCGCCGGAGCCAGTGCCTACAGCCGTCACCTGGATTTCGCACGCTTTCGCGAAATCGCCGACAGTGTTGGTGCCTGGCTTATGGTCGATATGGCCCATTATGCAGGCCTAGTTGCGGGTGGTGCCTATCCCGACCCCGTGCCGCATGCCCATGTCGTAACCTCCACCACCCACAAGACACTGCGTGGACCTCGCGGTGGCATAATTCTTTCCAATGATCTGGAGCTGGGCAAGAAGTTCAACTCTGCGGTCTTTCCGGGTCTGCAGGGAGGGCCTCTGGAGCATGTGATTGCTGCCAAGGCCGTAGCCTTTGGCGAAGCTCTCAAGCCAGAGTTCAAACTTTATGCCCATCAGGTCGTCAAGAACGCTCGAGCAATGGCGGGTGTACTGGTTGAGCGTGGCCTTGCCATCGTGTCCGGCGGCACCGACAGCCACCTCATGCTCGTTGACCTTCGTCCCAAAGGCGTGAGCGGAAAGGCGACAGAAGCCGCTCTCGAGCATGCCCTTATGACCTGCAATAAGAACGGCGTGCCGTTCGACACGGCACCGTTCACGGTCACTTCTGGTGTACGGCTTGGAACCGCGGCCGGTACGACCCGCGGCTTTGGCGAGGAAGAGTTCAGTCAGATCGGGCACTGGATCGCCGATGTGGTCTCTTCAATGAATGGCGGAGATGTGGCGGATCCTGACGTCATCGCATCGGTGTCGGACCAGGTCAGAGCCCTGACACGCCGTTTTCCGATCTACGGATAGGCCGATATGAAGTGCCCCTTCTGTGGACATGTAGATACACAGGTCAAGGACAGCCGGCCGTCTGATGACGGTTCAGCCATCCGTCGCCGGCGATCCTGTCCGCAGTGCAACGGGCGTTTTACCACCTTCGAACGGGTGCAGCTCAGAGAGCTCGTCATTCTCAAGAGAAACGGGCGCAGAACACCATTCGACCGGGACAAGCTTGAGCGGTCTCTGGGGATAGCCTTGCGCAAGCGTCCCGTGCAGGCTGATCAGGTCGAGCAGCTGGTGAGCCGGATCGTTCGTCAGCTCGAGAGCCTGGGTGAGACCGAGATCGCCTCTAGCGTGGTGGGTGATTTTATAATGAAGGCCCTCAAGGCCGTCGATGAGGTTGCCTATGTCCGATACGCATCCGTCTACCGGGATTTTCGCCACACTGGCGACTTCGCCAAATTCCTAGGGGCAGAGGGTCTCGATGACGGCGCTCTCAACACGACCGACGACGACTGAACCGCGTGATGACAAACAGGCCCCTGGTAACTCTCAAGATAGCGACCTCGCTTGACGGTCGTATCGGCACTTCCACGGGTGAAAGCCAGTGGATTACAGGGCCTGAGGCCCGTATCCAGGGACACAGGCTCCGTGCAGCCAGTGACGCTGTGCTGGTGGGTGTGGAGACCGTCCTGGCTGATGATCCGCGGCTAACAGCCAGGCTACCTGATGGAGAAACCGGACCGGATCCGCTCCGGGTGGTTCTCGACAGTCGCCAACGCACCCCCTCCTTTGCGAGACTCGCGGTAAAGGGCACCCTGATCCTGACGACGCGCGAACCCCGGCCGATAGGGGAGGCTGAAGTTGTTCAGGTGGCAGGCGATCCGATGAACCGGCCCTCTGTCTGGGCTGTCCTGGATCTCCTCAACGCCCGCGGGGTGCGCAGTATCATGGTCGAGGGAGGCGGGCGGGTCGCTGCGGCCTTTGTGCTGGCGGGCGTGGTGGATGCGATAGAGTGGTTCCGAGCCCCAATGCTGCTGGGCGGCGATGGTCGTCCCGGTGTAGCCAATCTTGCACTGGCAAGGTTGGCCAATGCCCCGAAGTTCAGGCGTCTTGCAGTTCAGCCTCTTGGTGACGATCTGTGGGAACGCTACGAGAGGACCCTGTGATGTTTCATCCCTATGGTTTGCCGCGGTCCGACTGCACTGCAGATCAAGCCGTCTGATGTTTACGGGCATAATTACAGATATCGGACGTGTGAGACGTGTTCAGCAAACGCCTCGCGATCGACGCTATGAGATTGAGACGGCCTGGGATGTGACGGGCCTGGCTCTGGGGGCTTCTGTCAGTCATGCCGGCTGCTGCCTGACTGTAGTAGAGATTTCTGGCCCCGGTGCTCCGTCTTGGTTTGCTGTGGAAGTCTCGGGCGAGACCCTGGACAAGACAACACTTGGCCGCTGGACAGAGGGTCAACGGGTCAATCTTGAACGCGCAGCCAAGCTGGGAGACGAGATGGGGGGACACGTGGTGTCGGGCCATGTCGACGGACTTGGCCATATCGTATCGGTTGACCCTGAGGGCGGTTCTCACCGCGTCGTGGTCGAGGCTCCAGAACCCCTGCACCGCTTCATCGCCGCAAAGGGCTCCATCACGGTTGACGGTGTGTCGCTGACGGTCAATGCCGTTGAGGGGAGCTGCTTTGACCTCAACATTATACCCCATACCTGGGACGTGACCACACTCGGCACCCTTAGCCCCGGCCAGGCGGTCAACCTGGAAATCGATATGCTGGCTCGCTACCTCGCTCGCTGGCAGGAGACTGCTTGATGCAATTGGCCGCAAACATGAACGACAGCCCTATTAGTCCGATTGAGGACATCCTCGAGGATGCCCGGAACGGTAAACCCTACATACTCGTCGATGCCGAGGATCGGGAGAACGAGGGCGACATCATCATTCCTGCCCAGTTTGCTACGCCCGACCAGATCAACTTCATGGCCCGTCACGCCCGGGGACTGATCTGTCTGGCGATTACGGCAGAGCGCGCTAGACAGCTCAGGCTTCCGCCCATGACGGCGGA
>JBFZCB010000074.1:0-5197 GCA_041308165.1 Caulobacterales bacterium | reverse complement strand
GGGATGTAGAGGGTCCTGACCCAGTTCTTCCAATAGCTGAGGGTTCGCTCCAGTGTGGCCTTGACCCCAGGACCCACCTCCTGATCATAGCCCTCATCTGGCCCTAGGAATAGGGTCAGGGGCCGCTCGAGGCGAAATGTCCGTTCACTGAGGATGTGGGAGACCGGGCAGTCTGTTGTAAGGCGCAGAACGACATCCGAGCAGAGATAGCGGATATGGTTGGAGCCGGACGTGGTCTCAGCCCTGCGCCCACCCCAGCCTGCCGAAGGCCGCAGACGCACCGTAATCCGCGGCGAGCCCTTCAGCGGCCTGATTATTCGCCCAAAGGCAATGGGCCTGTAGGTGCGGGCGTGTTTCAGATGCCGGGGCGAAAAGTCGATGATCTCGACCTCGCTTCCGTCTTCTGCTGTCAGGATCGTCCGCAGGACGGGCGTATTGCGGATATAGTCCTGGCTTGAGCCAGTCATGCCTTCAAGTTCGACCGTCCAGAAGCCGTGCTCGGGGGCGTCTGCGTCCATGAGGGCAGAAAAGACCGGGTCGCCGTCCACCCGCGGTGCACAGGCCCAAACATAACGCCCCTGGCGGTCTATCAGGGCGCTTATCGCACAGTTGCCGATGGGGGCGAGGTCAAGCGAGGGCGCGAGCACAGGGTTCATGATGGGTCTGTTTTCGCCTCGAAGGCCGCCGAGACCCGATCCAGCCAGTCCAGTACGGCCAGCGGATCCGACAGGCCGTATCGCGCAGCTGTGGCGCGATGAGGGCCTACCCTTATGCCAAAGCCACCGAGCGCGCTGGCAGCAACGAAACCATCCTCATCGGTCAGGTCATCGCCAAGCATGATCGGGATCGAACCGGCAAAGGGGGATTCTGACATGAAGGCCGCGAGGGCTGAACCCTTGTCGGCTCCTGGGGTTTTAAGTTCCACCACAAGCAGGCCTGGCTGGATCACGAGGTCGAACTGCCTGGCAAGGTCTGTGGCTAGGTCCAGGATCAAGGGCTCATACTGAGGAGCGTGGCGATAATGCAGGCTGACAGCGACCCCCTTTGTTTCCATCAGCAGGCCCGGCCTGTCCCGGGCGAAGGCCGCCATGGCCTCAGCCGCGGGGGCAATCCCTGGGGCAGCCGAGATGGCCTGCTGCTCCCCATTGGCCAGTCTGCGAACCAGACCATGGACACCGGCTGCAGCGGGCGACGCCTCACCGGAAATACGGTCGATTTCCGCGAGTGTGCGTCCGCTGATTATGGCCACCCTTCCGCCAAGAGCGCGCACCAGCCTTCGTATCACCCCGGTTCGGCGCGGATCTGCCAGAACCGCCTCGGGTGTTGGGGCAAGAGGAGCCAGGACGCCGTCCATGTCCAGAAACACAGAGAGGCGTCCGCAAGGGATGGCTGGAGCGTCCAGCGCCTCGTCAGGGTGCCGGTCATTGCTGCGGGTTTCGAGGTTGATCGGCATGCAGTCTCCGCGATGGACAGAAATCCCAGTCGTCCAAACGCATGAGCACGGCAAAGGTTGGCAGGAAGGTGAAGCCAGGGTCAGGTTTCGCCAGGGTCAGGTTTCGTCATTGACCGGTCTCACCATTGTGTCGTGCTCGGGAATGGGGCAATTCGCTGAACAACTCAGGATCGAAGCCGCGCAGAAAGCGGCTCCGGCAATCCAGGATAGCCCATGTTCCCAGACATTCAGTCTTCCAGCCCCGATCAGATCGCGACCATGGCGCAGCGGGCGCGATCGGTGGTCCAGCTCAATATAGAGGCGCTGCAGGCTCTGGAGCGCACCATCGACACCTCAGTGGCCCGGGCCTGTGACGTGATCCTGTCGCGCAGTGGCTATGTTGTGGTGACCGGTATGGGAAAATCCGGTCATATTGGCGGCAAGATCGCCGCGACCCTGGCCTCGACCGGCACCAATGCCTTCTTTGTCCATCCCGCTGAAATGAGCCATGGCGATCTGGGCATGCTTCGCCATGACACCACCCTGCTTGCGATCTCGGCATCGGGTGAAAGCCGCGAACTGCGCGACCCCCTGATTTTCTGTCAGCGCAATGGCATTCCCGTTATTGGTATGACCCAGCGGGCCAATAGTCTCCTGGCGCGCATGTCTGAGGTCGCCCTGGTCATGCCCAATGTGGCCGAAGCCTGCCCCAACGGATTGGCACCCACGACCTCGACCCTGATGACCCTGGCTATGGGCGATGCCCTGGCCATGGTCCTGATGGACCGACGGGCCTTTACGGCCCAGGATTTCGGGCTGCATCACCCAGGGGGGGCCCTGGGTATGAGCCTGCAGAGCGTTCGCGAATGGATGGGCGATGTCCATTCTCCTCCCGCGAGTGTGCCAGAGAGCGCCAGCTTTGCCGAGATCGTCTCGGCAATCACCGAGGGTCGCAAGGGTGCCGTGGCCGTCCTCGATGGGAGTGGCAACATGGTCGGGATGATCACTGACGGAGACGTGCGCCGGGCCTTTGCGCGGGATTTCATGACCGTCACGGCTGCCGATATCATGAGCCGCACCCCGATCACCGCGGGTCCGGATCAGAGAATGAGCGATGTTGTGGACCTTCTGACGGCCAACAAGATCGCGACCGTTTTCGTTGTGGAAGATCGCAGGCCCGTTGCTATCGTCCATGTCGCCGAGTTGATGCAGGCAGGCTATATCGCTTAAAGACGGCTTCCCGGACCAGAGCTTCATCGCATGACGACCGATATACTGTTCGACGCCAGTCGACTGATAAGCCGAAGCGATCGCAGTGCGCCTACGGGCGTTGACCGTGTGTGCCTGGCCTATGCCGAGTGGCTCCTGCACCGGCCGGATATCCGTATGGTCCCGGTCCGCAGCCGGCATGACCGACTGGTGGCTGTCGATACCGAATGGTTCGGTAAAAGTGTTCGCGATCTTCGCAGGCGCTGGAATGGTCCGGATCACTCCCATTCCGACGAGGAGGGACAGCGCCTTCTCAAGGCCCTCAAAGCCGAGCGACCTCTCGCCAGCTCGATCATGAGCCCGCCCCCCGACCCATCAGAGCCCGATCGTAATCGTGCGAGACGGTTCCGCGTGTTTCGCCAGTTCGTGCGATCCCGGCCGATATCGGGTGTTCCGCTCGGCCGAGCCTATTTCAATGTCGGGCATACGAGCCTGAATACTCCCGATATTCTGGCCTATCTGGCCAGGAGCGGTGTTCCCAGTGTTGTGCTGCTCCACGATCTCATTCCGATCACCCACCCCGAGTTCTGTCGGCCCGGTGACGGTGACAAGCATCGGGTTCGCGTCATTACAGCGCTGAGGTATGCGTCGCGGATCCTGGTGAACTCCCATTACACAGCCTTTGAGCTGGATCGCTTTGCCCGATCGGAAGGTCTGTCTTCGCCTCCAGTCGATATCCTGCATCTGGGCCTTGAGCCGGGCTTCAACGGTGCGCCAGGCCCTGGCACCCACAGACCCTATTTTATCCACGTCGGGACTATCGAGGCCCGCAAGAACCTGGCCTTCCTCCTGACGGTCTGGCGCCGGCTGCAGGAAAAGATGGCGGATCGAACGCCTCAGCTCGTGCTTGTGGGTCGCTATGGCTGGGAGAATGAAGCGGTCCTGGATCACCTTGAGCGATCGCCCAACCTTCGCGGCGTCGTCCACCAGGTTACCGGTCTTGGTGACGCGGCACTCGCTGATCTCATGTCCAATGCCCGGGCAGTGCTTGCACCCTCACTGGTCGAAGGTTTTGACCTGCCGGCCGTTGAGGCCTGTGCACTTGGCGTGCCTTTGATTGCCTCGGATATTCCGGCACACCGCGAACTCGTGCCCGGAGCCGAACTGATCGACCCCCTTGATGGCCTGGGGTGGCTGGCTGCCCTTGAGCGGGCGACCCTCAAACCGCCTGTGGCCCCACCCTACCGGGCCACGACCTGGCCAGACCACTTCTCCCAGGTCGAACAGAGGCTCGGACTCTGATCCCCCGTTCCACGCCAGAGGCATGGGGCAAGATTTCAGCCCGTGGCCGGATCAAGACCTGCGACCTCGGCCAGAATCTCCAGTGACCTTAAGCGTGCCTCAGGGTCCCAGATCTGACTGGTGATCATGAGTTCGTCAGCCTGGGTGTCGGCAATGAAGGCGGCCAGCCGGGCTCCAATAGTTGCCGCCGATCCTACAGCCGAACATGAAAGGGCCTGGGAAAGCATTGAGCGCGCACTGGCGTCGAGCAGGGCCGCATAGTTCTCGACCGGAGCAGGCAGTTTGCCGGGTCTTCCGGTGCGAAGATTTATGAAGGCCTGCTGCAGTGAAGAAAACAGAAGCTGGGCCCTGGCGTCGGTGTCTGCTGCAAAGACATTGAAGCCCAGCATGACCCGGGGCTCGGCCAGCTGAGCCGATGGCCGGAAGTTCGAGCGGTAGATTTCCAGCGCGGGTTTCAGGTCTGCCGGAGCAAAGTGACTGGCAAAGGCATAGGGAAGGCCCAGGTGGGCGGCAAGCTGTGCGCCATAGGTCGAGGAGCCCAGAATCCACAGCGGGACCGCCTGGCCTTCACCGGGATTGGCGCGGATGCGCTGTCCCTCGGTTGCGGGTTCGAACCACTGCATCAGCTCCAGCACGTCATTGGGAAAGTCATCGCCGCCAGTGGCCTGGGCGCGACGAAGAGCCCGAGCGGTTGCCATGTCGGATCCCGGGGCCCTCCCCAGTCCAAGATCGATCCGGCCAGGATGCAGGGCATTGAGGGTGCCGAATTGTTCGGCAATCACCAGGGGAGCGTGGTTGGGCAGCATGATCCCTCCCGCGCCAACACGAATGGTCCGGGTTGCGGCTGCAACGGCCCCGATCAGTACCGAGGTCGCCGCTGAGGCAACGCCGGGCATGTTGTGGTGCTCGGCCAGCCAGTAGCGATCATAGCCCAGGCGCTCTGCATGGCGGGCAAGCTCGATCGTATTGGCCAGAGCGCGTGAGACGTCCGAGCCCTGGGGTATGGGCGCCAGGTCGAGAATGGATAGCCTTGTCATTGCACCTATATGGGGAGGGGGAGCTGGACCCAAAGGCCTTGTGGCTGCAAACGGTAGGGCCTGGGTTCGGCCCTGTCGATGTTACCCCCGAAACGCCCGGGCTGGCTCAGATTTCGGCAGGGGGGCGACGCGAGGGCAGATTGCGGTCTATGCTGCTCCAGGTGAAGCAGGAGCTGCCCCTAGCATGCGTCGATTTCTGATCTGGTCTGGAGTGTCT
>JBFZCB010000073.1:0-10759 GCA_041308165.1 Caulobacterales bacterium | reverse complement strand
AACGGTCGTCCCTATTCGGTGGGCTGCGCCGACGGGCAGGAGGAGCGCGTGCGTCTGCTGGCGCGGGATTTTGACGCTCACGTTCGATCTGTCGCTGAGGATGTCGGGCAGGTAGGAGACCTCAAACTGTTCCTGATGGGCGCGCTAATGCTGGCGGATCAGCTGCACGAGGTTCGGATGGCAGGTCCCGGTAGCCTGCCTGCTCCGGCCCAGGTGCCAGTCCAGGCCCCCCATCCAGCACCTGCCGACGGCGTGGCCGAGGCGCTGAACGCGGTTGCGGCGCGGATCGAAAAGATCGTGCAATCGATCTGACGGTCGCGCAGTCCATAAGGTCTGAGGCGATCGTGGCTGATGGCTCAGGGTCCTGGGGCAGCACGGCTTGCCCGCCTTGACCCGCTACTCAGTGTAGAGGTTGCGCAACCTGGCAATGGCGGCAGCGTCTACCCCGAGTTTCTGGTCCAGATAGGCTTCGACCGTGCCATATTCGCTTTCGATCCGATCAAAGACTGCCCGCAGATAGCGCGCGTCCACACTCATAAACACCGAAATGACGTCCGCAGGCAGTTGAGCAAGGGCTGACCTGTCTGCGCCATCCTCATTGCCCTGATGGGCAAGACCGGCGTCGTAGAACCTGTTGGATAGCTCATAGTCATAAAGAATGACGTCCCTTGGAACGCCGAGGGCTGAAAGTATCAGCGCCGTGGCAAGACCTGTCCGATCCTTTCCCGCAGTGCAATGATAGAGCGTTGCCCCTTCGGCCTTGAGGAGATCTTCGAACAGGGCGGCTTCCTGCGGTTGCTGGATATCAAGCAGGTGAGGGTAGAGGCCAGTAAATGCATCTCGGGCCAGCTCGGGTGTCGTGACGTTGCGGAAAAGGTCAGCCAGGGCGGCCATATCCATGGTGTAGTCGTGCGCAATGAAACGCGGAGACTGTGTTCCCGTCCAAGCTGTAGGCTCAGACCGGCGTTCTTCTAGCGAGCGAAGATCGTGCACGCTTTGGATGTTCAAGCCGGTGATTTCAACAAGATCTTGGGGTGTGAGACGTGACAACTCTGCAGAGCGGTAGATGAGCCCCCACTTCACTCGCCTCCCGTCAGAGGTGCGATACCCGCCAATGTCCCTGAAGTTCTGAACGCCCTCGAGGGGGACAAGGCGTGGAGCCATGACGGCAGTGTCTCCGGTCGGCCTTGGCACCTGGGCCATTACGGTTTCGGTCAGGCAGGTTGATGACAAGCCGATGGCCATCGCCGCGGCGAGCAGGGTTCTGTTCATCCCGGATCTCCGAGTGTGATGTTGGGTTGAGATCATCAGAAGTTGAACCTGATGCCAGCCATCCAACGCTGACCAATCTGTTCGACCTCGCTCGGGCGGCTGATATCGCCTTCGTAGGCAATATAGACCTCATCCGTCAGGTTGTTGCCGTCGATGAAGAGGGAGATGTTGTTGTTGACGGCGTATCTCAGGGAGACGTCGAGGCTCTCATAGCCCTTGCGGAACTCACCGCTGCCAAGGCTATTCAGTGTATCGATCCAGTCGTCACGCCATTGGTAGCTGACCCTGGCCGAAAGGCCATAGTCTTCATAATAGAGCGAGGCGTTTGTGATGGTCTTTGAGGTACCGGGGAAGTCGGCCTTGCGGCCGTCGCCCGTTTCAAACTCACCGTCCAGAAGCGTTATGTTGCCCTGAAATCCGAAACCAGCGAACCAGCCGGGCAAGAAGACAAACTGCTGAGAATAGGCCAGTTCCAGCCCGTAGAGCTGCCCGTCGGCACCATTTCGTGTCGAGGTGAATATATAGCCGGTCCGGTCGATGCCGGGAACATCATAGATATCGCTCGTTACGGGCGCGCTAGCATCGAAAAGCACCTTGTCGACATGACGGTAGAAGCCTCCGAGAGAGACAACTCCACGTCCCGGGAGGTAGCGCTCAAGCGAAAAGTCGCCACCCACAGTGCGTTCGGGTTCCAGCGTCGGGTTGCCGCCTGTGATGGTGCGGGAAATGTCATTAACGGATGCGCCCGCACGGATCGTTCCGAAAGACGGGCGTGAAATGCCTGTTGCAAGGGCAAATCGCAGAACCGTGTCATCGCTCATATCGAGCTTGAGGTTCAGGCTCGGGAAGACATCAGTGTCGCCGTTCGAGACAGACAGCGGGGTCCTAGTCGTCCCGACCTGCAAGATGCCATCGATATCTTGATCAAGGCGTTCCACGCGCAGTCCGGCAACGAACTGGGCATTGCCGACATTGATCTTTGCAGAACCATAGCCGGCTAAAAGCGTCTCTGTGATCGTGAAGCGATCAGCAGGGCTACCGTTGCCTGCGGGCGTGTAAAGCCCGGCATCGGCAAGCGCTCTCAAGCCCGCCTCTACGTCAGTTCGCATCAGCTTGTTGTTGACAAGGAACAGGTTGAGACCGCTCGGGAACGCCGTATTCCAGGGCTGGTTTGTGAGATAGTTGGAGTAGCTGAAGCTTCTGCCGACGCGCGGCAGCAGGGCGGTCAAAACGACTGGGGGAGCAAGGCTGAAGACCGAGCCTTCGATATCGCGGTTGTCGTATTGAGCTCCAAATGAAACCTGTACGTCACGTCCGCCAAGGACAAGATCGCGTCGTGCATCGGTCTTGTAGATTAGGGCGTCGGACTTCACTTCAGAGAAGAGAGGCAGGACAAGGTTCAACGAAAAACTTTGCGGGGGGAGTGAGGACAGTTCCGGACCGCGAATGAAGCTGCCCGGCGTCGGACCAGGAACCTGGGTAGCCAGGGATAAGACCGGGAAGTTCACATCCGAACGGTCATATCTTAGGGCGAACCTCTGAGACGAACTGATCTGTTGGGAGAGTATGATGGGAAGATCAGTTGTATTTTCTGTCTCAGTATAGTTGAGGCGCCACTCAAGGTCCCAGTCACCTATGTTGTGATCGCCGCCAAGAGTGCTTATCCAGTTGTTGTTTGTATAGTATCCATCATTGAATGTGCCCCGCACCGGCACGCCCAATAGGTCTCCAGATGAAGCCGTGCGTGTACCGCTAGCTGCAGAACTGATCTGGAATACATATTGATCCCGTTGTTCATTGTCGTTGAACTCGGTGTAGATCGATTTCAGGAACAGGCGATGGTTTTCGTTAATGCGATATTCTGCGCCCAGGATGCCGCCGTTGCTCTCCCTCTCGAGCGCGTAGGTGCGAAAGTCCAGGGTGGTGGGCAGGCCGGCGGCATCGTAGGTATTTTCCCGGTTATCGGTCGTCTGGTCACGAATGTAGTGGGAGAGGGCTGCAATCAGCCCCAGCTTGTCGCCTGACCAGGAACCGCGCAGCGAATACTGGTTCTGGCGACCACCGCCCAGCACCATTTCACCGGCACCAATGTCGCCTTGGATATTCAGGCCACGCTGGTCAAAGGCACTGAAGGTCTGAAGGTCAACCCGCGCTACGATCGCCTCGGCAGACAGATCTGGTGTCAGTGACTTGTTGACCTCCAGAGCGCTCAGTATGACGGCCGGGACAGCGTCGAACCGGAAGGCGCGCTGAGTGCCGCCTTCGTCTACGCCAATAACATTGATGCCGTCGATCGAGACACTGGTCCAGCGATTGGGTGCTCCTCGGATCTGAAGGTAGCGCTCTTGGCCCTGGTCACGCTGAACCGCAACGGATGGAAGGCGCGAAAGGGCTGCGGCTGCGTTCTGGTCAGGGAACTGGCCGACCGTATCGGCAGCAATGACATTGATTATGTTGTCAGCGTTTCGCTGTCGACGGATCGCGGCGGCCTGGCTGCCGACGATCGGAGATCCAATGACGACGATGTCTTCGAGCGATGTCGGGTCCTGCTGCTCCACAGGCGTCTGGGCTGTTGCTGTTTGGGTTACAGCCAGCCAGGTCGTCGACGAAAGGGCGATGCCCGCCAGCAAGCCTGATCTACGATTGAAGAATATTGAAGTCATGACAGAAACCCCGAGAAACGCATGCGGGATTCCTACAATTAGAACATATGTTTTATGTGAAGTGAAAAAGACAACTCGAAATTTGCCCATTAAACTAATAATAAATAACAATAAAATTACATTTTATCGTCCGTGTTCATGTATAGTATTTATAAGCCGAACGTTTGTTTGTCATTCTCGTGTTGCTTGGTTGCCTCCCCTGGGGAATCCTGAGCATTGTTGAACTGTGGCCCGTATTTCTGCCCATGATCGCCTTACAGAGGCTGCATTCCTGCTCATGGCCAAGGCCGGAGCTCATGGCGTCACGTCTCGAGCTGTGGCCGATCTTTCGGGCCTGAAAGCGTCCAGCGTTAACTATCATTTCGGTGGTAGTGAGGGCCTCCTGTCAGCGACCTTCGCTCTGGCTCATGCAAGGGCCGGCGCATGGCGGGGCAGTTGGTCCTTCCATCCCGGTTCTGACCTGCCCGGGCTGGCATTCCCGGGATGGTTTGCCTTGGCTATGGATGACTATGCCTTTGGACAGGCCCCTGTCAGGTCGGTTCTCCGCGAGCTTGGACTGGATGCGGCCCGTTCACCTCTAAGACGGGACCTCGCCCTGGCCGAGAGCCAGGCTTTGGAAGTCTTCTGGGCCGGTGTTCTGAAGACTTTCGGTTTGCCCGCGGACCAGACAGGTCTTTTGGCCGACTTCGCAGAAGGTATGTCGACTCTGCATGCCCAGCGGCCCTCCCAAATGGAACAGCGGGCCTGGTTCAGCGAGACCTGTTCTCGGTTCTCGTCGCGGATAGTCGGCGGCCCGGTTATTTCGGGGTGGGATGGGTGGCGACAGGGTATCCGAAGCCGGATATCGGCTTTGCCAGCCACCCTCCATGCCCCCAGCCTAGCGTCCGGTGCCGTCGCGATCCTGGGGCGACAAGGCCTCGTTGGATTGACCCACCGTGCCGTTGCTATGGAGGCCGGAGTATCTCTGGCGGCCGTTCTGGGAGCCTTTCCAACCCGGGCCGCCCTGGTCAGAGGAGCCTTTGACGCCCTGCTCTCAGAACTGCTCCGGGAGACGTCACTGGACAGCCTCATCCAGGGCTCAGTCAGTGCCGAGGGCTTATCCAGCGGAATGGCCAACACAACCTTTACTTCCGATGGAGCCCCCTCGTCGACCATGCTGGCGATTGTCGAATTCCTGGGGGCGGCAGACAAGGATGAGCAACTTCAGGAAGGTCTTCTGGCAGCGCGAGCAGAGCGAGGAGAGACGTCAAGCAAGCTGATCTCGGCCCTAGCGTCCACACGACCGCTCGACGGCCTTGACGCTCACATCTTCTCGATCCTGAATTTTGGCTCCATCCGGGCAGCCTTTGCGCGCGATCAAACCGAGCGAAGGCCCTGGCTGGAAGCCCGAATACACAACCAATGCCGATGGCTTGCTAGACCGTAAACTCATCCGGATCGAAGATGATCAGCGCATAGGCTTCGGCTCTGGCACCGCCGATCAGGCGTCAAACCAGTTCCACAGCCATGGCTACGGCCTCGCCACCGCCAATGCAGAGGCTGGCAACACCCTTCTTGCCACCGCGTGCAGACAGTGCCGCCAACAAGGTCGCCAGAACCCTCGCCCCCGAAGCTCCGATCGGATGACCCAGGGCTGTGGCTCCGCCGTTGACGTTGAGTTTGTCATGATCAATGCCGAGATCGTGCATGGCGATCATCGGTACCACTGCAAAGGCCTCATTGATCTCCCAGAGATCAACGTCAGAGACTGACCAGCCTGCTCGCGCCAGGGCCTTGCGAATGGCCGGGACGGGAGCGGTCGTGAACAATGCCGGTTCATGAGCATGGGCGGCATGGCTTACGATCCGGGCAACGATTGGCAGGTCCATAGAAAGGGCAAGGCTCTGGCGGGTCAAAACCAGGGCGGCCGCTCCATCCGATATGGAAGCCGAAGAGGCGGCCGTGATCGTGCCCTCCCGGTCGAAGGCCGGTTTCAGGCTAGGGATCTTCTCAGGCATGGCCTTGCCAGGCTGTTCGTCGACCGAAAAGGTCAATGGTCCCTTGCGGGTTGCTACCTCGACCGGTGTGATTTCGGCCTCGAAGGCGCCTGAAGCGATGGCTGCACTGGCCCGCGAGAGGCTTTCGATGGCATAGGCGTCCTGAGCTTCGCGCGTAAACTGGTACGTCCGCGCGGCGTCTTCGGCAAATGCGCCCATGGGCTTTCCCGGTGTGTAGGCATCTTCAAGCCCGTCCATCATCATGGAATCGACGATGACATCGTGACCGATGCGAGCCCCTCCACGGTGTTTGTTCATCAGGTAGGGCGCACCGGTCATGGATTCCATCCCACCGGCCACAATCACATCCGCTGACCCAGCAGCCAATGCATCCGATGCCATCATGACGGCTTGCAGCCCGGATCCGCACATCTTGTTGACCGTGGTCGCCTCCACATGCAGTCCAAGGCCGGCCCCCAAGGCAACCTGTCGCGCTGGCGCTTGACCCAGACCGGCAGGCAGAACGCAGCCCATATAGATCTGGTCGATCCGATCAGCAGGCACTTGAGAACGTTCGACGGCTGCCTTCACGGCAGCGGTTCCGAGCTCGGTCGCCTTCACACCCCCCAGCGCACCTTGAAAGCCGCCCATGGGCGTGCGGGCGAAAGCGACGATGACGATGGGATCTGACTCGGTCATTGGGTTTGGGTCCTATTAGCTTTGAAGCCAGATCGTAGCTGTTGCCTGTCAATGCAAGGCGCTTTTTCTGATGTTTACAGATGAAGGGTCTCCAGTGATGCGCCCCTTACATCGCCCCACAGATCGCCTTGGGGCAGGCGTTCACGCGGACTGCAACGTTCGCTTTGGCAACCTACTTGCAAAAAAACTGACCCGGGGTCACCCTTCACCCATGGGCCGTACAGCAGACTATTCCAAACAGAGTTGTTCGATCGCCGCGACACTCGAGGTCATCGGCGATCCGTGGACGCTGCTTGTGATCCGAGATGCCTTCAATGGCGTGACGCGTTTCGAGCAGTGGCAGGAGCAGCTCGGCGTGGCGCGAAATGTTCTTGCCTCGCGTCTCAAGAGCCTGGTCCAGCATGGCGTGCTGGAACCCCGCCTCTATTCGGAACGCCCACCGCGCAATGAATATGTGCTGACACAGAAGGGCCGCGACCTCTCCGACGTCCTGCTCACCCTTCACGGCTGGGGCTCCAAACATCTGTATTGCGATGTTGATCCGGGTGTGAGCTTCCGCCACAGGACCTGCGGAGCCGAACTTCAGCCGAGGCTTGCCTGTTCCTGCTGTGGTGAGATCGTCAAGAGACGCGATATCGAGACCAGTCGCACAGCGGACCGGCCCACGGTCGGCGATGTCATGCCAAAGGACGAAGCCGCCTGATCCTGATGCAAGGCTCGCAACCGCGCCCCTGGTCTGGCCAGGCGAGATCGAAGGCCTGGCGCTTATGCGACATCAGCCTTATCCGGCCGCTAATGTCCTGCTGATGAAACCGCCGCCCAAAAGCCGACCGGGATCAGCAGGATCATAAAGCGCACAGGCCTGACCCGGTGCCACGCCCTCTTCTCCGGTTTCAAACAGAACGCAGACAGAGCCCTCGGTCAGTTCCAACCGGGCAGGTGAGGGGGGACGCGTCGAACGCACCCGCGCAAGTACAGGCGTAGAAAGCCTGGCCGCCTGCTCGATCGTTTCCTGATCTCCCAGCCAGTTCGTTTCTTCCAGGACCAGCGACGCCGTGAGCAAGGCCTCTCTGGGGCCAACGATGACACGTCGCGTCTCGGGCTCAAGGCCTGTCACATAGAGAGGTTCGCCCACAGCAACATTCAATCCCCTGCGCTGGCCGACGGTATAACCGGTAATCCCCTCATGCTCGCCGAGGATGCGTCCATCCCGGTGAACGATCTGGCCAGGCTCGCGGCCCTCTGGCCTTAGTCTGTTGATCAGTGTTCGGTAATCGCCGGAGGGCACGAAGCAGATGTCCTGGCTGTCGGGCTTGGTGGCAATCCTGAGCCCCAGCTCTGCGGCCACGCCGCGAACCTGGGGCTTTTCCAGGTCGGCCAGGGGAAAGCGAAGGAAATCCAGTTGGTCGCGCGTGGTTGCAAACAGGAAGTAGGACTGGTCGCGCGAGGGATCGATGGCCTTCCGCATCTGTGTCCGGCCATCATCGCCAACGGCGCGTCTGACATAGTGACCCGTGGCCATGGCCAGGGCACCCAGATCTCTGGCCACGTCTAGCAGGTCCCGAAACTTTACCGTCTGATTGCAGCGAATACAGGGGACCGGTGTCCTGCCGCGCAGATAGTCGTCAGCGAACTGGTCAATCACTGCATCCCGGAACCGGCTTTCGTAATCCAGGACATAGTGCGCAATGCCCAGCGTTTCGGCAGCAAGGCGCGCGTCATGGATGTCCTGGCCTGCGCAGCAGGCTCCCTTTTTCTTAAGCGCTGCGCCATGATCGTAAAGCTGCAGGGTGACACCCACCACCTCATAGCCAGCCTTTTTCAAGAGAGCGGCAACGACGGTCGAATCCACGCCACCGGACATGGCGGCCACCACGCGTGATCCGGCCGGCAGGCCAATGGCGGCGCGTGCACTGGCCACCGCAGCTTCGAGGTCTGCGGGCTCCGACATCGGAGTGATGTCAGGTATCGGGCAGGTATTGGGCTCCATGAGTGTCATGGTCATAATCTAGGCGTTAATGTGATCGATTTCGAGGGGCACAGGCTAGAGGTGCACACTGTCGAGGTCGGAAAGAGAATTGCATCCGGGTCCTTCTGGTTGGGCTGAGTGTCTCAAGGTGGGAATATCCTGTTGCTGAACAGGCCTTTTTATTCTGTGTTCACGGCTCTTTGTGGGCTTGTGGCTTTTCCTGTCCCGCTATTGGCGGCGACAGCCGTGACCGCGGGTTCCGGTCAAGCCGCTGTTTCGTCTCCTGCAAGACCGCAAGCCCTGCCGATCCCTGTGTGCAGCCTGGAAGGTGAAATCGGCCAAGGCATGGGGCGGATAGCGGCCCGCGGCGAAGGGCGGGGCTATAAGGGAGAACTGATTTGGCGTGTTTCGGAGACACCGGGGATTGTCTTCACGGTCAACTCCGAATTCGTCCCCCACAGGCCGGCTGTGGACAGGTTCACCCTCTCGGTCGATCCGGAGGGACTTGTGCCGGGCGCGACCCGACTTTCAGGTGCATTTGGTTTCGTTGAAGGCAGAAGCTTCAGCTTTGAGCGTGGCCCGGATGCCGCTGCCGATCAGGACCGTCGCTGGTTTGATGAGTTGGTATCCGGGGCGACCCTCACCGTGATTGCAGGCGCCGATACTGTCGCTGTGAACTGGCCAGCCGAGAGTATGGATGCGGACTACGACCTCCTTTTGGATCTCCTGCAGCTGGTTGCGGGCTGGGAGATCGCTGGCCTCTGCCTCAATGAGACGCCCGCGCCCTGAGCGACTGTCGGACCCAAAGTGGCCGCTATACTCCAGAATTGAGTTCGGCCCCGCAGTGATACGGGGCCGAATGCTCGTAGCTTAGAAGGGATTGGTTCTTCTAAGACCGGTATGTCTGGATGCGCGTCGTGCGCAGGCCCTGCATACCCCATTTGTCGATAGCCTTCTGCCAGGCGAGGAACTCCTCGGCTGTTAGGCGGTAGGTCTCGAGCGCATCTTCAAGACTTAGGAGTCCGCCTCTTACGGCAGCCACGACCTCCGCCTTACGACGGATGACCCACCTGTCCGTATTGGACGGTGGAAGGTCCCGCAGCGTCAGCGGAGTGCCTGTCGGTCCGACCACGTATTGTTCGCCTTTACTGTTCAGGCGTCGATCTTGCAACATAGGCTTTTGCCTCATTCCCCACCAAACGTGTTGGGTGAACAATAGCCACGGGCAGCTAAAGCCCGTTTAAGCGTCGTGGTGAAGAAGAAGATAAACTTCTCTGTCACCAGACAGCTTTGGCTAATGATGTTGAATCGACGATTCATTATTACTAACGATTAGCTACTTTGAGATCAGCGTTTTATGTTGATCAGTTCAGCCAGCATTTCGTCGGCTGTAGTGATGATCTTGGAGGAGGCCGAATAGGCCCTCTGGGTCGTTATGAGTCCCGTGAACTCAGCGGAGAGGTCGACCGTGGACGCTTCAAGCTGTGAGGCCCCAATAAGTCCGGCTCCGGCCGATCCCGGGGCTCTGAGGTTGTAGGTGCCTGAATCCCGGCTCACCCTGTAAGCATTCTCGGAAACGGATGTCAGACTGTCGGTTGATGGAAATGTGGCGATCGCCACTTGAGCGATGCGGCGGCTCACTCCGTTGTCGAAGTTGGCGGTCACGAAACCTTCTTCGTCAATCTCAACGCCGGTCAGGCTGCCAAAGGGCGTTCCATTGGTGATGATGGCCTGAACAATAGAGTCACTGTCGTACTGGGTGAGCCCACCCGCTGCCGTATTGAGGTCAAATGTGACGGTCTGGTTGGCGACACCGAGGCCCGCAGACCAGTTTGCTGCGCCTGCAGCGGGCGCTGCGGCATCAGAAGCCCCAAGTGTCAGAATGGCAGCGTTAATGTCGTTGAACAGTGCATCCGCCCCTAGGGTGGCCATGGTGGCCTCGTCGAGACGTCCATCCTGTGTGAAGGCGATAATGCCGGTCTTGACCTGGCCGTTGGCGAGAGGAGCACCAGAGACCACGTCGGATGCTGGTGTTGCGACGATCTCAGCGAACCACTGGTTCGGTGTTGCGCTCTTCAACAGGTTCATTGTCAGTGTGCGCTGCCCGCCTTTTGAGTCTGAGACCGGAAGGCTGATCCTGAAGTCCGGCCGGACCCCAGCCCCGGTTTCGGGATTAAACT
>JBFZCB010000072.1:0-18492 GCA_041308165.1 Caulobacterales bacterium | reverse complement strand
CGACAATGTCATTCAGCGACTGGGCCACGAACATCACCTTGATGCCGTAGCCACTCATCAGGCGAAGTGATTTCTCGAAGAAGGCCAGCCTGCCCAGCAGGGGAAACTCATCCATCACCATCAGGAGATCATGGATCTTGGCGCGCCCGGCTGAATCCTTGCGGGCCTCGGCTGTAAGCGACTGGGCTGCGGCATAGAACAGCAGCCTCACCAGGGGCCTCAGCGCGGCGGCATCCGCGGGGGCGACCTGGACATAGAGGGAAACCGGCACCTCGGCACACATGAGGTCGCCGATCGCGAAATCCGATGCCGACACGACGCGCTCAAGGTCGTCCCCAGCCAGCCACTTCAGATAGGAGCGCGCTGTACCCTGGACCGAGGTGCGAAACCGGTCATGCATGGCACCATAGCCAATCACGGCCGTGCGGATGAAGGGATGGGTCTCGGGCAGTTTGCACGCGCTCTCCCGATGCAGGGTCGTGGCCATGACCTGTGCTGTCGTGTCCAGGTCAGCGAGCAGCTCTCGCACTCTCACCAGGGTCTTGGACGCATCAGGCTCAACATAGAGAACGTGCAGGATGACGGCCTCGAGGATTTCCGAGGCCGCCCGGTCCCAGATGCTGTCATCGTCACGAGCCCCGCCCGTATCCGACAGTATGGCCGTCAGACGCTGGACCTGGGCAAGCTCTCCCGGACCTGGCTGGATTTCTGCCAGCGGATTCCAGCGCGCCGAACCCGGATCACGCGGATCAAAGTAGAGCGCGTGCGAGAAGCTCGAGCGCCAGCCGGACGTCGTCGACCAAAGCTCGCGCTTGGGATCATGGACGAGGACACTTCCCGTCCAGGCCAGCAGCGTAGGCGTAACATGCCCTCTGCCCTTGCCGCTTCGCGTTCCGCCGGTGACCAGAGTGGGACGCAGATCAGGGGCCATCAGGACCCGTCCCTTGAAGACGCCCACCACGGCCCCGGAGCCTGACAGGAGCCCGGCTGCGCGGACCGTCTCCATCTGCCCCCATCCACGCACCCTTGGAAGGGGTCGGTTGGCATCAGCCCTTGCGCCCACAGCCAGTCCCAGCACGGAACTGAGAAGGACCAAAAGGGCCCCTTGCCGGGCCGTCTCGTCAGCCTCGCCTGCGAACTGCCTGTGCCAGATCATGAGAGACCAGGGAGGATAGAGACGGGTCTCGCCCAGTATCCTGAGCCCTGGCCCCAGGACCTCGGCATTGGCATAGGTCCAGGCAAAGGTCTGGCTGGCCAGCTGGAGGCCAAGACCCAATCCGATCACAAAGCCCAGGACACGCCCCTTCAATACCCGACCTCCAGCGGCAGGCTGGGCCAGTCGGCCATGGCCTCAAGGACCAGAAGCGGCGCAGCCAGCATGCGTCTCTGGTGATAATCGCTGATGGCGGCACGAAGCCCGGACACGGGGGCACCGGCAAACAGAGAGAGAATGGCCTGGGCTTCATCTTCCAGATCGGGGAAGAGGCGCGCCTCGGCGCGGTGCAGTGGGGCAAGCTGGCTACAGACCCGCTCATAGGCCCCCACCAGCGCGGCATTGCCTGTGCTCCTGACCCTCCAGAGCATACAGCCGGCAAGAGCCCCTACAGGGCCTTCGTCGCAAGTGATCTGGCCAAGGCGCGTCTCCTGCGCTGCGCCCTCAAGGCTCAGGGAGAGACAGTACAGCCTCAGTGAAAAGCGATCCCGCACGACAGCGGTATCCAGCCGCGGTGCCACGAAACCATCCGCTGGCCCGCGTTCGACCAGGCCGTATCCGCAGAGCCAGCTGAGGGCTTCACGAACCGGTGTGTGCGAGAGTTGCAGCCTGCGCGCCTCCTCAATGATCACCACCGGGCGGCCCGGGACAAAGGCTCCGGCCTCGGCCTGAGCGCGAAGGCTGGCGAGTGCTTTCATGAAGGGATCACGCTTTCGGCCCACAGACTGTCTCCAAACCGGTTCGGGAGATTTCTGCGCCAATGGCCCGCTTCGCCAACACCCCGTTTGGTTACCGCCGGGCTTCCGCTGAAGAACGTCGTTACGACCGCCGGATCTAGACGGCTATTCCGCCACTTTATGGCGGTTAGCTCCAAAATCTCTATTCACTTCAGTGATTTTCGTTGATCGGCGAGGCGAGTTTTTACAATGTGCCCCAACGGAGAGTTGGAAAGGTAATGAGCCTGGTTTTACCCGTTGCTACCCATGATGGAGCTCTCCTTTCCACGGCGCTTAAATCCGTCAGAAAGCACAGGGGACTTTCCACCACCGAGGTGGCCGGGGCGATGAATATGCCCCTTCGAACCTATGAGAGGTTCGAAGCCGGCGAGACCCGACTGAACCTGGACCATATCCATCGGTTTGCGACCGCGACGCGCAGCGATGCCCACGCCATCCTTTTGGCCGTCGCCGCAGGATCGCCTGAACTCGCGCGCAGGTGTGCCGACAACCAGCTGGGCACCATCCTCCTCATCGCGCTCCAGAGATTTGACCTAACCATGGGCGACACCATCCAGACCCTTGAGGCCCGCGAGGTCATTGCCGCTGTGATGGGAATGTTCGAAAGTCTGGGGGCCACGAAGTCGCGCAGCGATACGGCTGCGGACTGGATTGCCCAGGGGGCCCGTGATCTCAAGAGCCGGCGCCCGGCGCCGGGACGCTGACGGCCAGGGGCAAGGTCTAGGCTTCCCGCCGGCACGTGAGCGTCGATACGGGGCCCTATTCAACATGGGGCCATATTCAACACGGGTCTGTCTTCAATACGGGGCTCTATTTAATCCAGCCGAACCGCTTCGGGACAGGCGGGTCCCAGGGCAATCCGCTCACGGATCAATGCCGCAACCTTGTCTGCCGCGTAGGGCTTTCCCACAAAGACACAGGCCTCGGGCATTTCCATCCCCGACGGCTGCTCGAGCCCCGAGGTCATGAACACATGCACGTCCGGACGTAAGCGATGGACGATCCGTGCGAGCTCAAGTCCGCTATCACCCGGCATGTTGATGTCTGTGAAGAGAGCCGCAATCTCCGGATGCCGCTCAAGCTCGACCAGGGCCGAGCGGGAATGCTCGGCTTCGATGACACCGCAACCGAGCGCTTCGAGCGCCAAAGCGACCTCGATCCGCAACAGGGGCTCGTCATCAACGACGAGGACGACGGCAGGACTTCCCATGTTCAAGGCCATAGGAACTCAAGCTCTGCGCACTCATCTCGTTCCCCTGTGACGCCTTCTTATGTTTTGAGGCCTCTCGTCCAGCCTTGGCCCTGTCCCCCATTTCTGATCCGGCTGGCCCAGACCGCGGCTTATCCCGGCCTGATCGGGTGAGCTCGGATATACCTCAGATATAGCTTTTCAATCCGGTCAACGGGTCGCTTCTTGAGAGCGCCACATCCGTGGCGATCAAACCCCAAGGAGACTCACAATGCCCCAAACCAAGCTCCAGTTCGTCAGCTTCGGTGCCGCCCGTGCACTGACGCGTGATCAGGAAGTCGGCGATCTGCTCGAGATGCAGATCTTCCCGAGCCGCACGGTCGCAGGCTGAACAGGGACGCGGGCGGTCCCGGCTCCCCCGCTGTGACCGCCCGATGTCATCCGTGCTCAGACCGTCTTGGACAGGAACGATGATCGAACGCCTTTGGCCCGCCGAAAGCCTGTTTCTGGCGTCCGTCCATGAGGACATCGTTATGCTTGATATCGAAGCGGATCAGTATTCAGGCCTGCTCGATGTCCGGCATTTGATGGAGCTTCAATCCAACGGATCGGTCCTGGTCAGTGAGAGCGATGTCGCCGCTGAACTCCTTGAGACCGGTCTCTTCCAGACCAGGGCGCCCCTGAAAGCCCGCAAATCTCCCCAGCCTGTCCTTGGGGAACTGGCCAAGGGCACGGCCCACAGCCCTTGCCTGACAATAGGGCTCATGGCTGAAGTGATCGAAGCGTCCTTGGCGTTTCAGACACGGACACTGAGCGGACTGATCGAATCTGTCACGTCCTGGCCCTCCCCTATCAATGACGATGAGGATCAGCGCCTGGCCCGGACCGTGAGCGCCTTTCGATCGGCTTTGCCGTACGTACCCTTCGAAGGTGAATGTCTGCAGCGCAGCTTTCAGCTCAAGCGGATCCTGGACCGACGAGGCCTCAAGACTGACTGGGTTTTCGGTGTGCGAACCTGGCCCTTTGGAGCGCATTGCTGGATTCAGAAAGGCAATCAGGTCGTCGGCGACCGCCTGGAGCGCGTTCGCCTCTACACGCCCATAATGGTGATCTGATCCATGGGCGACTTCATCCTGATCAGCCGATCGAGCGCTGAAGTTGGGCAGCCCGATCTATCCCAGTCCCTGCGAGAGGCCGCCCAGGCTGCCCAGATGACAGTGTCCTTTCTGACGCCTGCTGCCTGGCTGGTCCGCTGCGGACCCCTTCAGCCCAAGCTCGTCAACTTTGGGCCCTGGACACTCGTGGGTGAGGTCATCAACCGCCAGTCTGCGGTGGCAGGGGTCTCCTCTGACCAAGACGATGATCTGGACTATGAGCGTAAACTCCTCGCAAGGGTCTGGGGTCGATATGTCGGCCTGCGGTTTGCCCCCGGCGGGACCCTGTCCAGTCTTCTGCGCGACCCCTCTGGTGCCATGGACTGCCTGGTCTGGGAGCAATCCGGTGTCACGGTCGTGGCCTCCTTCATCCCCGACTGGCTGTTGCGTGGCCTCAGACCAGACTGGTCCATCAACTTCAAACGCCTGGGTCAGTTCATCAGACGCCCTCTGCTGACCACCGGTGAGCTCATGCTCGATGGGCCAGTCGCGGTCCTGCCAGGCAGTGTGCAATCCCTACCTCTGGGTTCTGCGCCGCGGATGATCTGGCAACCCTGCAACTTTGCGCGTCGGAGCCTGGGGCCCTGGCCAAGTGCGGATCAAGCCGCCGACATCCTGGTTAAGGCCGTTGACGAGGCCGTCGAGGGGCTCGCCGGCCTTGGAGGCCCGGTCGCGGCCGAGGTCTCTGGCGGGCTGGATTCCAGCCTCATCGCAGCCAGCCTCCTGAAGTCAGAACGTCCTGTTGCCGCCTGGCTCAATGCCTATGGCCCGAACCCTGAATCCGACGAGCGATCCTATGTCGCCGCCCTCGGTGAGGCCCTGAAAATCAGCCCACGATCCGTTCCGCATGCGATCGGACCGATCACGGCAGAAACGCTGGAACGCCTTTCACTGAGCATAAGACCCCCGCTGAATGCCATGGACATTCATCACGACCTCGCATGGTGCGCTGAACTCGAAAAGGCGGGTGCCTGTGCCCTGATGACCGGCAAGGGCGGCGATTCCATCCTGGTCCAGGCCATCACAGCCGAGGTGTTTGCAGACCTCTGGAAGGCAAGGGGCCCCGCAACACTGTTCTCGTCCGAGGCCTTCCAGCTGTCGACTGTCAATGAGGCCTCGCTCTGGTCTCTCGTTCAGGCTTCACGGCCCCCCGCCATGATTGAGGCTCCGCCCACCCTGTTCGAAAGCCTCCTGTGTCCACTGGATGAAGCGCGCCGGGTTCATCCCTGGCTCACCGATCTGGACGCCTTTGGTCCGGCCAAGGCCAGACAGATTGCCGGTGTGGCCGACAGCGTCTCAAGACATGGCCCCTCCCTTCTGACGGACCGGTTTGACGTCAGACATCCCCTCTGTGCCCAACCCGTGATCGAGGCCTGCCTGTCCCTGCCCATTTCCGTCCTGACCAAGGGAACTCGCGATAGGGGTCTTGCACGATGGGCCTTCAGGGATCGCCTGCCTCGACGGATTCTGGAGCGTCGCTCCAAGGGCGACATGTCGCGAATCTATGGACAGATGATCCTGAACAGCCTGCCTTTTCTTCGGCCCTACCTCCTCGAGGGGAGACTTGTGGAGACAGGGATTCTGGACTGGCGGGCGACAGAAGCGGCACTGACCCGTGAGCAGCTCACCTGGCAGGGTCGCTATGCCGCCATCATGATGGCTGTGGCCTTTGAGGCCTGGGTCCGCGGCTGGGAGGCGCGTCTGGGAGGCGCGTCTGAGGTCCGGTGACGATGCCTGAAGCACGCACACCCAAAGGCGAAGTACGCCCTCAAAAGCCGTCCGGGCGGGCTCGCGTACGGCCGGTCTTCCGGTTTCGCCGCCGCCCCCTTGAGGCCTTCACAGGGCTTTCTGCGCATCAGGCCCTCCTGGAAGCCGCAGGCAGGCGGTACCCCATCATGAGATCCTAGACCGTGGACCCTTCAGCCCTGGCCCAGGCCCGAATCCGCGAACTCAATGACAGGTTTCGGGCCGGCGGCCCCGGACTGGGGCACTGGGTCACCACGCCGGGCATAAGGGAGAGGGGTCCAGCCTTCGTCATCGTCGTCGCGCGGGCCGTTCAGACCTTTGACGACTTCACCTCCGACAACGACCCCTATGGTGAACATGACTTCGGTGCCCTGACCCTATGGGGCTCCAGGATCTTCTGGAAAATCGACTACTACGACCCGTCGATGCAGTCTGGCTCCGATGACCCCTCGAACCCACTGGTCACCTGCCGCCTGCTTACCATCATGCTGGCGTCGGAATACTGACGCGCCTGGCGCTCACCAATCCGCCCTTGCACCTGATCCGTTCAACCGGTCGTCAGACGTCCTCTGTTCGGGCCGAACCCTGGCCTCAAGGACCTGGTCCAGCCATTCCAGGATCTGACTATAGACATCGCGGATATTGGCGGGGCTCCAGTTAAAGTGATCTTCCCCCCAGTAGGTAATCAGACGGCTGTGTCCGCCGAGGCGATAGAGAGCACTGAACATGCGTTCCGCCTGGGTCACCGGAACAAAGTCCCGGTCTCCAGCAATGAGCAGAACCGGGGCCCTTATTCGGTCAGCTGCCATGAAGGGGCTGAAGGCCACATAGGCATCGGGTCTCGCCCAGGGCGGGCCACCCATCCGGGCCTGACCGGTTTCGACCCAGGCCTGGGTGCGATTGATCAGCGGCTCCTCCTCGGGAACCTGGCGGCTCACCGGAGAGAACTCACCCCATTGACCAAAGAGGTCAGAAAAACTGGCCCAGGCAATGTAGGCCTGATAGCGATCGGACCGCGTGGCCACCAGGAGTGCCGTTCCCCCTCCGAAACTGTGGCCAGCCACCGCCATGCGTCCTGCCGCAAGATCCGGGTATTGCTCGAGCATGGCATCGACCGCCAGGTCGACACCCTCAGTCAGGGTCTCCGGCGAGGGGGAATGGGACGGCTCATGCGGTATGGCCGGGCTGAGAACCGCATAGCCTGCTCCGGCAAGGACCTCGGCGCGCAGACCATAGGTCAGGTAGAAGGGGCCCTGCCAGGCCCCGGTGCTGACGGATCCGGGATAGACCAGAACAATGACCCCTCGCGCGTCTGCGAGCCTTCGTCCTGCAGGTGCAAAAAGCTGGCTGACGACCGGCCTTCCCTTGCTATCCATATGGGACACAGGCCGGGGTCTGATGCGCACGACCTCTGCAAGGTCGGCGTTGACCTGGTCAACACTTCTGTCGCCCTGTTGCGTCGAGAGGACTAGATCCTCCACCACACCATTGGCTCTGAGCGCAAGCGAAGTTCCAGCCGAGACCGCCAGGATCCGTTGGTCCGCAGACCCGTCACGGCCTACAGCCAGAACCTCGCCATTGCCCTGCACACTGACAACTGAGCCTTCAGCGGACTGGACCTGAGCACTCAGACGCCGGGGTGCACTGTTGATGCGCAGACGGAATGGGGTCTCGGTATCGCCAATCAGGATATCCCGATAGACGGTGCCTTCCGGGGTCAGGCGTTGCGTGCCTGCAGCGTCGGAAAACCAGACACCACCATCGCCCACCAGAAAGCCACCGTTTTCGGTCACACTGTTGAGGCGCGAGGGCGGAACCTGCATCTGGGCCGTTATGGCCAGTGGTTGCCGATCCGGAGCCAATGCATACCAGTCCTGGCGCGGCTTATCCCCGTCACGGGCATAGAGAACAGGGGTGGATCCAAACCAGTCCGCCCTGACACCAGCCAGGAAGCCGAGCCCCCGGTCCGGGTCTATGGGGGCCAGTCCGGTATGGTCCAGCAGAGTGACCGTCCCGTCGTTCTCAAGCCGGGCCAGTCGCCCCTGGTCCCAGGCCTCTCCATCGCGCCGGATCCAGGCCAGCAAGGCGTGAGAGCTGGGAGACCAGCGAAGAAGACCCGGACCGATGTCAGACTGGGCATCGAACCTGACAGGAGCCTGTCCCTTCAGACCCAGTAGGCTGAGCCTCTGCCTGTGACGCATGCCGCTGAAGGAGACCGATCCCGGCTGAACGGCGACAGGTTCGCCATTCTCGACCATGGCCAGCCAAGACCCATCATGAGAGACGGAGAAATCGCTGATCTGTCCGCTTGCCAAGGTCTGAAGACGCCCCGTCGGAACATCCATCAGAACGAGGGACTGATCTGCCGGGCGGGCCTGGCTGGAAAGAACGCCGTCTGCTGTATTGAGAACAGCCCTGGACGGTCGTGCGCCAGCGGCACTCCGGGCCCAGTCCTCTGTCGCCCGGGCCTGACTGCCGCTTGAGAAACGGAGCAGCCAGGGCAGGCTTCGGTCTGGTCGGCTCATGAGGACCAGTCGATCCTCGCCAACCCATTCCATCGTGGCCCCGGCCATGGGCAGCTCAGGCGTCAGTCCCGTCCACCGGACCTCACGCGAAGCGACATCGACAATGCCAAGCTCCAGGGTCTCACCGATCAGACGACAGATCACCAGTCGCCGTCCGGACGGCGACCAGGGACCACAGAGGAGGCCAGAAGGATCTCCCTCCAGAAGCGGCTCGGATCGGCTTCCAGCCCGACCAAGGTCAAGTCGCCTGAGCTTCATGATCGTCCAGGTCGATCTCGCTCCCAGGTCATAGCGGGGGGCCGTGTCATAGCCTCCCCGCCGCTCATAGACCGCCCAGCGTTCATTGGGCGCAATCGAAGCCCTGCCGAAGGATTCAAGCGCAACAATGTCCTCGACGGTCAGTGGCCTTCCCGTTTGGCCGGCCGCAACCGCCCCTCCGGCTGCCATACACAGCATCAGGATAACCAGGCCAACCCACTGCGGGGCGGGCCGGAGACCTAGGCCCAGGGCCCTTGCCAGAAGCCACCAGGCCAGAGACCCTCTGGCCATCCTGCCCGTGTCTGGCCCTGAGGACCACCTGCCGGTCAGCCGGAATGGCCTGCCCTGCCGCATCGCGGCCCGGCTGCCGTCATGCCACCCTGCCATGACGGACCTACCAGCGACGGATCAGCTGAAGGGATATGACCCGTCCCAGAAGGCTGGCCTGACCGGGATCAAAGCCAAAGCCGGTTGGCGAATCTACAAAGGGCGGGTCCTCATCGAAGAGGTTCTGAACAGACAGAGCCAGCCGGACCCCCGGGAACATGGTCAGGGGTGTCCAGCTGGCCTGTGTGTCGATCGTATTCCAGGCTCCGATGCGACTGCCCAGACGATCGCGATAGTCAGGAACATGGTTCCAATGCGCACTCAATCCGAGCTCACCCTGTGTCCAGGTCGCCCCTATCCGGGATTTCAGACTGACCGGGAAGCCGATCAGATCCACAACCTTGCGAACCGGAGCGGTGGGCGTGGGGCGGGTTTCATAATCCAGGATGTAGGAGGCTGAGCCGTCAAGGACGAGACGCCCCCTGTCGAGGTCAAATGGGTAACGGCCGGACAGATCCAGGCCCCGCACGCGCACATCACCCGTATTGACCCAGCGCGCATCCACAATGGCCCCAAAGGAGGTCGGCGCGAACAGTCCTGAGTTGACGAAATCCGGACGTCGGGTCCAGACCTCAACACGCTCCAGATCCGACGCATTTGTTGCCGGGCTGATGAGGGTGACAAAGGGGACGAGGGACGGGTCCACAAGGGCACCGGCAAGGTTCTCCGTCACGGGCTGGGCAATACGGTCCGTAAAGCGCGTATCGAAGACGTTGAAACTCAACGAGGCTCCGCTTCGGGGCCGGTAGTCGATGCCGGCCGTAAAGGTGTCCGCTGTCTCGGGACTGAGGTCTGCGTTACCTCCCGTGAGAAAGAGCGCCAGGGCACGGCTACCGTCGGCCCGGTTGAGAAAGGTGGTCGAGGCCAGGCTGGGCGCACGGCTCTGCTCAAGGTTCGGGGCCCGGAACGACGACCCCCAGGATGCGCGCACCGCCAGAGCCTCAAGCGGGGACCAGGATAGGCCAATCTTGGGGTTTGTGGTCGATCCGAAGTCCTCATAGTCCTCAAAGCGCCCCGCCACGGAAACCTCAAGGCTCCGTATCCCGGGCACGGCCATGTCCGGCCCGACAATCGGCACGCGAGCCTCGGCAAAGACGGCGCGGATCGTCCGCCCCCTCTGGGGCGCAACCAGGATCACAGGGGCTGGCGTCGTGCCAAAGATATCCGACCGCGTATCGAACCTTTCGTCGCGCACCTGCCCGCCGAAGGCGAAATCAACGGTTCCCCCTGGCAGGCTAAACAGAGGCCCGGCCAGCAGCAGGTTGGCAGAGGTGTGCCGGCTCCTGTCGTCGATCCGTGTATACCCCTGGCTGATGAAGTCCAGGACCGCCCGACTGTTGGCCCTGCCAGAGCCGTAAGGATTGAAAAACCCGTCCACAGCGGCCCGGAACGGCGTTGCCGGATCGTCCGGCGTCGTTCCCAGAGCCTCATTCAGAAAGCGGGTGTGCAGCCGGTCCACCGTGCGCACAGCGCCGCGCTCCTGAGCAAGGGTCAGATAGCCGTCAGCCGACCATCCTGAGCCCATGTCGAAGCTCCCGCCCGCACTCAGACCCAGGCTCTCCGAACGCCCGCTCCGCTTGGCGTTACCCAGGTCATTCAGGAATCCATAGGCAATCTGGTGGCTGGCAGACCCAGTGGGCGAGACAAAGAAGGGGTTGTTGCGCGTAACGGTCAGCAATCCCACGCTCGCAGCACCGGCAAACTCGTGGGTGCGGCGGCTGTAGCGAAGATCAGCCGACAGATCCAACCGACTGCCAATGGACTGGCGCAACCGGGCAAAGACGCTGTGCCTTTGCAGGTCTGGCAGAAGATCGACCCCCAGGGACGGAGCCTGCCAGTTGGTCTCGCCCGCGGCGAAGTCTTCCAGACCCTGCGCCGTGCCCGAGGGATTGGGCCGGATCGCAAAACGCGAGACAAAGGACGCCGTTGCCGTATCAAAGGCGACGATATTGCCCGGAGCGCTGAAAAGGTTGCGCCGATCGGACCCTCCAAACGGCCGAAGATCCCCATCTGCCGTATAGGGGCGGTCCAAGGAACTCAGAGCGTTCATCCTCTGGTATTCCCAGGACAGGAAGGCCGAGCCGGAAGACCATGATCGGCCTGTGATCTGGGAGACCGTAATATCCTCGGCACCCCCTTGGACCGCGCTGACCCGGGCCCGGGTCTCCGAGCCCTCGAACGATCGGCGAAGCACGATATTGACGACACCGGCTACGGCATCTGAGCCATAAAGAGACGAAGCCCCGTCCAGCAGGACATCGACCCGCTCGACGGCAGCCGAAGGCAGGGCCGAGATATCCGCGAACTCGCCCCGAAATCCGGTTCCGGCCATGCGCCGGCCATTGACCAGGACAAGGGTGGAGGCCGTACCCAGACCCCGCAGATTTATCCCCGTCGACATGACCGTGTTTGATCCACCACGCTCGGAACCGGTCAGCTGAACTATGGGGGTGGCGGTACCGGCATAGTTCTGTGGCAAGGCCGACAGCACCTCGGCCACACTCCCAAGACCCCGGCTGTCCAGTTCAGCCCGGTCCAGCGTAATGACCGGAGAGGCCAGCTCGCCCGATCGCTTCAGGAGCGTTCCCGTTACCAGGATATCATCCAGGGTAGTCGCCTCACTGACCGGTCCGGACACGGGGGCGCGCCGGATCACCATGACGCCGGGACGGGTTTCGGCCCAGGACAGGCCTGAACCCTCAAGCAGGGTGGCGATGGCCACCTGGGGTGAATAGCGCCCCCTCAGACCCGGCGTCGTCAGGCCCCGGACCAAGTCTGCCGCAAAGAGTATCTGCATGTCCGACTGGATGGCAAAGGTGTTCAGCCCATCCCGAAGCGCGCCTGCCGGAATGTCGAAGTCGCGAACCGACTGGGCACAGGCTGAGGTCGCTACGGCAAGGCTGCAGGCGGCAAACAGGCTACCAGACAGAAGGCTTAGACGGCTCATGGTACAAATACTCCCCTCGACGCGAAGTGGCGTCAGTCAGGAGACGACCGACCCCCGGGGTAACCCCGGAGGTTTTCCGAATTTATTTTGCCTTGGGTGACAGCCACACCGATCCATCCGCATTCGGAGTAACCTCCAGCTCGAACACATCCGATGCTGCCGCGATGAAGCCCTCGCTGTCGCCCGTCCTGAAGACACCATTGACTGGCTGAGATTCGACCGGTCCCGGACTGAGGCGGATCTTGTCCTCAAGATAGCGATTGACCTCATCGACGGCCATCCACAAGGGCGTGTCCTGGAACACGATCCGCCCCTCGGTCCAGCTTGTCGCCGCCTCAAGATCAACCGCTCGTGTCAGGGTCCCTGCTGGACTGATCGCTGCCTGATATCCGGGACTGAGGCGCCGGACCGGACCCTCGTTCGGCATGACATCCACCCGGCCAGAGACCAGGGTGACATTCACCCCTGCCGCAAGCCTGCGCACTTCGAACACGGTCCCGATGGCCGTGACCTGGGCACCCCCGGCCCGGACAATGAAGGGCCGGCCAGCATCGTGGGCCACAGTGAAGAGAGCCTGTCCGGTTTCCAGCTCGACCAGGCGCTGCTCATCATTGAAGCGGACCCGAACACGCGAGGCCGTATCCAGCCGGACGGATGATCCGTCCGAAAGCTGAACCAGCTCCTGTTCGCCTATGGTTGTGGAGTAGAGCGAACGATCCTGCATCCCGACCCAGACCGCCAGTGCCGCAACCATCCCCAGTCCCATGGCGGCAAGACCCACCGTGGTCCGGGGCAGCCGCCGCGGCCTTTCGGCCTTTGCCGCCCTCGCCAGGGCCTGATCAACGGCGGCCTCGATCTGCGGGCTGGCTGCCAGACGGGCACTTTCACCCCAGACCTGTTCGACCCTGCGGTAGGCGTCAGCATTGGCCGGCACCGACTGCCAGGCAAAGAAGGCTTCGACGGTCTCTGTACTGACACTGGGCGCACCCAGCCGCGCGTGCCATTCGGCCGCTTCTACTTCGGAGGTTTCCACCCGCGTCTTGGGGCCCGACATTCCAGGCGATCTCCAAACAGCCCGCTCTGGGCCAGTCTCCATCATTGAATACTGAACACATAGCCGTCCCGGTGACTACGGGTATAGGCCACTTCTGAACATTGCAGGCCATGGGCATGCCTCACCCAGAGCCATGCAAGGACATCCTGACGTGGCTCTGGCCAGCCCATGGGAGTCTAGCGCCCCCTCAGGGCCAGAGACTCAAAGCCCTAGGGCTGCTCGGTGTTGATCGCGGTCTTCGGTGCGATCGCGCCCTTGCCGGCCCCTGAAGCGGCCCCTGAAAATGTGGCCCAGTCAGAGTTGTCGGGTGCAGATGGAAGGCCATCGGCGATATCGTCGGTAGGGTTGGAATCGATCCCCCTGCCCTGTCGGTGGAGGTGGGCCTTGGCGATCATGTTGGCCGATATCGGTGCTGTCACGAACAGGAAGAGGGTGATCAGCAGCTCGTGCGCGGAATAGACGCCGCCCGTGACCGGGAAATAGATCATCGAGGCAATCAGACAGGCGCCCACACCAAGCGTCGTCGCCTTGGTGGGACCATGCAGGCGGGTCATCAGAGAGGGGAGTTTTGCAAGCCCCCAGGAGCCCACGAGGATGAACCCGCCACCGACGACCAGCAGGAATGAAATACCCAGTTCAGCGAAAAGGTTCATTCGATGATGTCTCCGCGCAGGAGGAATTTGCAGTAGGCCACGGTCGCTACAAACCCGACCATGGCCAGGAGGATCGCGGCTTCAAAGAAGGCCGCCGTGCCATAGGCGATGCCGAACAGGACAATCAGGGCAATGGCGTTGATCGTCAGCGTATCGACAGCCAGGATCCGGTCGGTTGCCAATGGCCCGCGCCAGAGACGAAACAGGTTCAGCAGAAAGGACAGACCAACGCAGAGAATGGCAAAGCCCAGCGCCAGCGGCAGGATGGATCCGGTCATGCGAACACCTTCAGAAGTCGGGTCTCGTAACGCTGCTTGATCTTGGCCACTTCCGCCTCCGGATCAGCAACATCGATCGCATGGACCAGCAGAGCATGGCCGCAGCTGGAGATGTCGCTCGATACCGTGCCCGGTGTCAGACTGATGGTGCCGGCGAAGATGGTGATGGCTTCGGGCGAACGCAGCTCAAGGGGTATGACAAGCCAGTGCGAGGCCAGATCCCGGTTTCGACGTGACAGGATCAGCCAGGCCACATGGAAGTTGGCCACCACGATGTCGTACAGAACGATCAGCACATAGCTGATCATGGCGCCACCAAACCTGACCCGTGGTCGCTCCGGCCAGAACCGACCGGTGAGCAGGGGCAGGACAATGCCAAACACCAGGCCCAGAAAGAGGGCACCATGACTGTATTCATTGACCAAGAGCATCCAGACCACAACCAGGGTCAGGCTGAGGGCGGGATGTGGCAGAAGTCGACGGATCATCGACGGCCTCCGGATTGGGGTCCCAGTACGCCTTCAACATACTGTTCAGGGTTGAACAGCTGCTCGGCCGCTGCGGTCGTATAGGTCGTTATCGGACCGGCCAGGACCGTGAGACCGCCCAGGCAGATCAGCAGGGCAGCCGCTGCGCCAACCCCTCCGCGTGACCCGCGCAAGCGTCGCAGTCCAATCTCTCCCTCCACCGATGCGCTCTTCCAGAAGATCAGGCTTCCCGAACGGGCAAAGGCCACGACACCCAGGATCGTCGTGGTCAGGATAACGCCCCAGATCCAGACCCCATTGGGTGAGGAGATCACGCCATCCAGTATCAGGAGCTTTCCGACAAATCCCGAAAGCGGAGGAAGACCGACAATCGCTATGGCGGCCAGGAAAAACAGTCCGGACAGGATCTCGATCTGGCAGAAGCGGGGAGCGAGCGTAATGCCATCGGCGTGTTGGGCCCGCCTCTTTGCAATCAGGTCAACGACCAGGAACAGGGCGGCCGCTGCCAGTGTCGAATGGAGGACATAGTAGAGCGCAGCCGCCATCGCCTCGGGTGTAAACACCGAGACGGTACACAGAAGCGTGCCCATGGACCCGACGACGGACCAGGCCGCCAGATCGCGAAGGCCTCGCGCCGCAAACAGGCCGATGAACCCTATAACGATAGAGGCCAGAGCCGCCGGCAGAAGCCAGTCCGCGACAAGGAATGACAAGGCTCCGGCATCCCCGCCAAAGATCAGGGTATTTGTGCGGATGATGGAATAGGCCCCCACCTTGGTCATGATGGCAAAAAGCGCCGCAACCGCTCCAGTCGTCGCGGCATAGGTGCCCGGCAGCCAGAAATGCAGGGGTACCAGGGCAGCCTTCAGACCAAACACAGCCGTCAGAAGAAGGGCCGAGGCTGCAATCAGCCCCTGGTCTGCCGCAGGCGCGGCAGCCACCTTCACCGCCAGATCCGCCATATTGAGCGTCCCCGTCACGCCATAGAGGAGGCCCACGGCGACAAGGAAAAGGGTCGATCCCACCAGGTTGATGATGACGTACTGAACGCCGGCCTTGAGGCGACGCGCACCCTGGCCATGAAGCATGAGCCCATAGGAGGCAATCAGAAGAACTTCAAAGAACACAAAGAGGTTGAACAGGTCGCCCGTCAGAAAGGCGCCGTTCAGTCACAGAAGCTGGAACTGGAAGAGGGCGTGGAAATGCCAGCCCTTGCGGTCCGTGCCGGTGCTGATGGCATAGATGAGAACGACCAGGGCCAGGACGGCCGTCAGCATGAGCATCATGGCAGACAGGCGATCGAGAACCAGGACAATGCCAAACGGTGCGCGCCAGTTTCCCAGGGCGTAACTCTGGACGGATCCGGCACTGGCCTCGAGCACCAGCACACCGGCGATGATGACAAGGCTCAGACACGAACCGATCGACGCCAGTCTCGACAGTGTCAGCTGATGGCGCAGCACAAGCAGAATGGATGCGCCCATGACCGCGGGCAGCAGCAGGCTGGCAACAACCCAGTAGGAGACAATAAGGTTCACCGGCGGCTCTCCGTATCCGGCTTGCCGTCGACGCGATCTGTTCCCGTTTCAAGGAAGCTGCGCAGGGCCAGCACCACGACGAAGGCGGTCATGCCAAAGGCAATCACGATGGCGGTCAGGACCAGGGCCTGCGGCAGGGGATCGGTATAGCCTGCGGCAGCCTTGTCATAGATGGGCGGCTGATTGATCACGAGCCGTCCCATGGCGAACAGGAACACATTGATCGCATAGGACAGGAAGGCCAGTCCGAGCACGACCGGAAAGGTCCTGCGGCGCAGCACGAGATAGACCCCGGCTGCCGTCAGGATCGCGATTGCGGACGCGACAAGAAACTCAAGGCTGATCACTGGCCCCCCTCCCCTGGTGCCGCAACCCCGGGCTTGCGTGAAGGATCTACATCCATGGCCTCATCAGGACCCTCGGACTGCTCTTTTTCCGCACTCCGGGCGATCTGGGACAGCTGTGCCAGTGCCAGAAGCACGGCGCCGACGACCGTGAGTGCCACACCGGTATCAAACAGCATGGCGGTAGCCAGTTCGAACGTGCCGATCACGGGCAGGGTAAAATAGCCAAAGGCCGTCGTCATGAACGGCATGCCAAAGACGAGCGATCCAAGGCCCGTGGCGGCGGCAATGAGCACACCCAGAC
This sequence comes from Caulobacterales bacterium, assembly GCA_041308165.1. Lineage (GTDB taxonomy): Bacteria > Pseudomonadota > Alphaproteobacteria > Caulobacterales > Caulobacteraceae > Brevundimonas. The sequence continues at coordinate 1,677 of JBFZCB010000072.1, read as the reverse complement.
CTATGAGGTTGTGATGATCAATCCGAAGGCGGGGGGCGGCAAAGTGATAGCCTGAGGCCATGTATTGCATGAGGAAGGCAATCGATATGATGAGGCCGGCAATAAAACCGCCACCGGGCTGATTATGCCCCCTGAGGAACAGATAGAGGCCGACCAGAAGCGAGAGCGGCAACAGAAGCCGGGTCGCGACCACAAGCATCATGGGGTGATGTTCGGGCGATCGGGCCTCGTCGGGTTTCCAGGCCAGGATCCTTCGCCCGCTGCCGCCCCTGCCTGCAGTCTCCAGGAGTGCAAATATACCCAGGGCTGCAATGCCCAGGACGATGATCTCACCAAAGGTATCAAAGCCCCTGAAGTCGACCAGGATGACATTGACGACATTGGTGCCTCCGCCGCCAGACTTGGAGTTGTCCCAGAAGTAGGAAGAGATGCTGTCCAGATTGCGCGTCATGACAGCCCAGGCCGCACCACCGATGCCCAGACCGGCAATACAGGCCAGAACCCCGTCGCGCAGCTGACGCGCCAGACCGCTTTCTTTGGGTGTTGTCTTGGGCAGAAGATTGAGGGCGAGCAGCATCAGGAGAATGGTGACGATCTCGACCGAGATCTGGGTGAGGGCAAGATCCGGGGCCGACAGGTGGACAAACCCGAGCGAGACCACAAGTCCCACGATCCCGATGAAGACCAGCGAAAGATAACGGGCCCTGTGGTTCAGAACGACCAGCAGGGTTGCCACCACCAGCGCCAGCCATCCGACTATGGCCGCCGGAGACGCCGGCGTGGTGGCTCGCTCACCCGCGACAAAGCCGAAGCCCAGGAACCCGACAATCCCGACGACCACTGCGGTTGCGATGAAAAACGCAATATAGCGCTCCAGTGATCCGTTCTGGATCCTGTCCGTGACAGAGATGGCTAGCCGCAAGCCCGCACCCACGACCGTGTCGAACTGCCTCTTGGCATCCGGGAGGGGCAGGCCGTTCCAGAGGGCCGAAATCTGTCGATGGGACCTCAGCAGGACCAGACCGATGCCGATGGCCGCGATGCTCATGAACAGGGCCGGCGTCACCCCGTGCCACAGGGACAGGGAATAATAGGGTGTGCTCCCGCCTATGACGGCCTGGGAAACCTGCTCCACAAGGGGGCCCGCCACGGTGGCGGGGAACAGGCCAATGGCGACCACAAGGGCGACAAGAACGGCCGGTGGCCCCCAGAGACCGGGCCCCGGATCGTGGGGGGACTTGGGATAATCGTCGCGACGCGGACCAAAGTAGACCTGGACGACATAGCGAAAGGAATAGGCCACCGAAAAGGTTGCCGCCAGGGTCGCAAGCGCGGGCACCAGCCAGGGCTGGCCCCACCACACCGTCGCTGCAGCCTCGTGAAGCATCATTTCCTTGGAGATGAAGCCGTTCAGTGGAGGAATGCCCGCCATCGACAGACCGGCCACGACGGCAAGCGTCGCGGCAATCGGCATCAGGGTGACCAGCCCCCCCAGTCGCCGGATGTCCCTCGTCCCCGTCTCGTGATCCACGATGCCGGCATTCATGAAAAGGGCGGCCTTGAAGGTGGCGTGGTTGATGATGTGGAAGACACCCACAACCGCTGCTGCAGGGGTACCGAAGCCAAACAACATGGTCAGGAAGCCGAGGTGGCTGATGGTCGAATAGGCCAGAAGTC
>JBFZCB010000071.1:0-26956 GCA_041308165.1 Caulobacterales bacterium | reverse complement strand
AGACGAAGGCGTTCGCCTGCGGCTGTCAGTTCACTGACTGCACCCTCTCGGACCAGCTTTCCCTTGTTCATGATGGCCACGCGGTCACAAACGCGCTGGACTTCAAGCAACTGATGACTGGCCAGGACGATGGTGATGCCCTCTTTGTCGGCAAGTGAGCGAATCAGGGCTCGCATTTCCTGAATGCCGGGAGGATCCATGCCGCTGGTGGGCTCATCAAGAACCACGAGTTCAGGCTCGGTAATCAGGGCAATGGCGACACCAAGCCGCTGTAGCATCCCGACGGAAAACCCTCGAACACGGCGATCAGCAGCTTCGGTCAGCCCCACACGTTCCAGCCACTGTTCAGTGCGCCGAGCGTCGGTGTTCAGGCCATGGGCCAAAGACAGCCAGGTCAACACCTGGCGGGCTGTCATGTAGGGCGGATATCGAGGGGTCTCGATCATAGACCCCATCCGCCGCATAGAGCCCGGAATACCGACCGCCCCACCCATCACCTCGGCCGTACCGCTCGACGGCTTGATCAGACCAAGCAGGATGCGAAATAGGGTAGACTTGCCGGCACCGTTGGGCCCAAGAACCCCGTAGACTCCGCCCTTGGGTATGGTCAGGGAAAGACCGTCCAGAGCCCGCACGGCTCCATAGGTCTTGGTGAGGTCTCTGGCTTCGATAACAGCAGTCATGACCAGACCTTGGCTTGTGGTTTTCGATCCCGCAAGACGTCGCACGCCTGTCGCGCATTAAGCTTAGGCAATGTTTAGGCCCCGAACCTGCCCGCGAACCTGCCCTTAGGCCTGCCCTTCAAGGAGCCCGTATGTCGTTACGCCTCACCGTGATTTTGATCGCCCTCCTGGTCGCGGGCTGCAGCGGTCTGGGTCGTAGCGAAACAGACGGCCGTCCTCGGCTTATCCTTGTTTCCATCGATGGCTTTCGACCCGATTATCTTGATGCCGGTGTGACGCCAAACCTCTCACGCCTTGCCGGTGAAGGCGTGTTGGCCCGAATGCGGCCCTCCTTTCCGACCGTAACCTTCCCCAATCACTACACCCTGGTTACCGGCAAGCACCCGGACGGTCACGGGATCGTAGGCAATAGCTTTCTCGACAGTGAACTGGGCCGATTCACCATGCAGAAGACCGAACCCGGTTGGTGGAGCCAGGCCGAGCCGATCTGGATAACTGCCCAAAAGGCCGGTCTCACGACTGCGACCATGTTCTGGCCAGGGTCGGAGACCGAACATGGGGGTGTCCGTCCCTATTACTGGCGGCCTTTTGATCAATCTGTCCCGGGCGATGAACGTGTGGATCAGATCCTGACGTGGATGGACGCAGAGCCGAGCCCTGACTTCTCCACTCTCTACTTCGATATTGTCGATACCGCAGGTCATCTGCACGGACCCGACAGTCCCCAGACCCTTGAGGCTGTAGCTCAGGTTGATGCCTCAATCGGACGCCTCATTGATGGTCTGCGGGCCAGACGTCTCTTTGAACAGACCGTTCTGGTCATCGTCTCGGATCACGGCATGGCCGCCACTTCACCCGATCGCGTTATTGTTCTTGATGACCTTGTGGATCCGACAGCGATCGATGTCATCTATAGTGGTGCGGCGGTGTTTCTGAATCCCGCCCCAGGGCGCCAGGACGAGGTCCGAGCCGCCCTGGTGAGGCGTCATGCCAATGGAAACTGCTGGGAGCGGAACTCTATTCCGGAGCGATTAAATCTCGGATCCAATCCACGTGTTGCAGAGATTGTCTGTGCCGCCGATGTAGGGTGGCTGTTCGCTACAAAGGCGCGACCTGTCCTGAGAACGGGCGGTGCCCATGGTTACGATAATCAGGCCGATGAGATGCGGGCGCTCTTCCTTGCACGAGGTCCGGGAATAGCCAGGGGCGGCAGGCTAGGGGAGATGGATAGCGTGGATGTACACCCCTTCATTGGAACTCTGCTTAGGATCAGGGTGCCTCAAGGTGATGGGGTTCTGGCCAATACCCAACCCGCCCTGACATCCTCTCCGCCTCCAGCATCCTGGCGGCGGGGGTCTGGACCTGAACTGTAAGCCCTCGAGCCTGTGCTGATTGAAGGTGGGCAGACATGCTTCAATCTCCCGCCCAGGGTCCAGGCCGAGCCTGCTGATGAACGCCCATGTGTCAAGGACGCCTTGATCCAGTCGAAATGCAGACCAGATAATGCAGTTATAGTCTGATCAGACTGTTGTGCCTGACAACGGATTTTGCATGAAACTCTCGACCGCTTCCGCTGCTGCCGCCCTCGTTCTTCTCGGAGCCTGTGGCAACGCAAATACAAGCCGTGCGCAGGAGGGGGTGTTTGCCCAACCGGTCGAGCGTCAGGTTCCCCGCGACGCGAGTGCGGTCCGGTCCAGTTTCGCGCCTGTTGTGCGCCAGGCCGCTCCAGCGGTGGTGAATATTTCGGCCAGATCAAGACAGAGGGTTGCTGATCCCTTCTTCGGGCAGTTTTTCGGAATGCCCAGCGAACGAACAGCCGAATCTGCGGGGTCGGGTGTCATTGTTCGCTCTGACGGGATCGTCGTTACCAACAGCCATGTCATTCAGGGTGCCCAGCAGATCCGCGTCGTTCTGAATGATAGGAGAGAGTTTCCTGCGACCGTCCTTCTCGCCGACGAACGGTCCGATATTGCCATCCTCAAGCTGGAGAATGTGACCGAGGCCCTGCCGGTCCTGCCCATTGATGACAGTGAGGATCTTGAAGTGGGGGATCTGGTTCTGGCCATCGGAAATCCGTTCGGGGTCGGGCAGACCGTAACGAACGGGATCATATCGGCGCTCAACCGGACCGAGACGGGGATCTCGGATTCTGGGTCCTTCATCCAGACAGATGCAGCCATCAATCCCGGCAACTCGGGTGGACCGCTCGTCGATATGGATGGCGATGTCATTGGGATAAACACGGCCATATTTTCGCGCAGTGGGTCATCGTCGGGTGTGGGGTTTGCGGTGCCGGCCTCCATGGTCAAGAGGGTCGTTGAGTCTGCCGTGGGTGGGGCCACCAGTGTGGCGCGCCTTTGGCTGGGGGTTAAGGGGACAGCCGTAACGGCCGAGATCGCCCGGAGTCTGGGGATGGACCGGCCAAGGGGCCTGATCCTGACGGACATCTGGCCCGGAGGGCCTGGGGCTAGGGCCGGTCTTCAGGACGGAGACGTCATCGTTTCGGTCGACGGCCAGGACATCAATGACCAGGGCGGACTGAATTTTCGAGTTGGAACCCGGCAGGCTGACGAACGGGTGGTTGTCGCCTATCTCAGGGACGGTCAAGCGCGCAGCACCAATGTCCGGGTGCAGACCCTGTCCAATGCAGCTCGAAGCTCAACAGCTATCCGTCAGGGACCCCTTGCCGGTCTGACTGTGGCGTCCAGCAGTCCAGCCGAGGCCGACCGGCTGGCTGGCGATCCGTTTGCCCAGATTTTGGTCGCCACCGAGGTTGAGGGGCGCGCCGCACAATGGGGCCTGAAGCCGGGTGACGTGATTGTAGGGCTCAATGGCCGCAGGGTCACATCCTCTGAAACGCTGGCCAGCCTTTCCGGGCGAGCTCAACTGACCATTCAGAGAAACGGCCGCCAGATAACCGGCCGAGTGGGTTAGGCCATAGCCCGAGGTGCGGCACGATCTGGTCCTGAAGGTGTGCAGGGGGTTTCTGATGGCCGGCGCAAGGCGCATAGGTTGGCATCATGAGCGATCTGTTTGAAGCCGCCGGTGTGACACCGCCTAGCCCCCCCCTTGCTGACCGGTTGCGGCCTTCGAGTCTTCAAGAGGTTGTCGGGCAAGACCACCTGCTGGGTCCTCAGGGCCCCTTGAGCCGGATGATAGAGGCCGGGCGTCTTTCTTCTCTCATTCTCTGGGGGCCGCCGGGTACGGGCAAGACCACAATAGCGCGTCTTCTGGCCAAGGCTGCCGGCTACGAGTTTCAGCAGATCTCTGCGGTATTTTCTGGCGTGGCGGATCTCAAGAAGGCGTTTGAAGCCGCCCGCGTGCGCCGCCTGGCGGGGCAGTCGACCCTGCTCTTCGTCGATGAAATCCACCGGTTCAACCGGGCCCAGCAGGACGGTTTTCTGCCCTTTGTCGAAGAAGGTATTGTCACGCTTGTTGGGGCAACCACTGAAAACCCCTCGTTTGAGCTTAACGGGGCCCTGCTCTCGCGCTCTCAGGTGTTTGTGCTCAGACGACTTGATGATGTCGCCCTGGAGTGCCTGTTGAGGCGCGCCGAAGACCATATGGAACGTTCGCTCTGCCTCGATCAGCAGGCGCGCCAGGCCCTTTTGACCCTTGCAGACGGGGACGGGCGATATCTTCTGACCTTGTCAGAGGTCCTGTTTGAGCTGCCTGAGGGCTCGCAGCTCAATGTCCAGGCTCTGGCCCAGATGCTGCAGAAACGCGCTCCTGCCTACGACAAGTCTCGAGAAGAGCACTACAATCTGATTTCTGCATTACACAAGTCGGTCCGAGGTTCCGACCCCGACGCCGCGCTTTACTGGCTTGCACGCATGCTTCTTGGAGGGGAGGATCCCCTTTACCTTGCGCGCCGCATAGTCCGGATGGCTGTTGAGGATATTGGTGAGGCTGATCCCCTGTCGATCCTTGTCGCCAATGCGGCAAAGGACACCTACGACTTCCTGGGAAGCCCCGAAGGTGAGCTGGCCCTGGCACAGGCGGTCGTTCACCTCGCCACGGCCCCTAAATCAGTGGGTGTCTATGAGGCGTTCAAGGCGGCCAGGCGCGCCGCTGGAGAGACCGGGTCACTCATGCCTCCGGCCCATATCCGAAATGCTCCGAACACGCTCATGAAGTCCCTGGGTTATGGCAAGGGCTATACCTACGATCCGGATACGCCCGAGGGATTCTCGGGAGCGAACTATTTCCCCGATGGGATGGAGCGGCAGGTCTTTTATCGACCCAAGGGTGAGGGCCATGAGGCCAAGATCAAGCTAAGGCTCGAGCGGTGGGCCGCCATTAGGGCTTCGCTCGAAGCTGGATGATGCCGCTGCGGTCTTCAGCTTCGGTTCGATCCAGGAACACGCTCACACGGCATTGTTGAACCGGGTTCAGCCCATTAGGCTCGGGGATCTTCAAGCCCGCCAGGAGGACAATGATGGCTTCGAATCTTAAAACCCACTGGCATCTCTTTCTTGTCGGGGGATTGTCCCTGATCTGGAACCTGATTGGCGTTCTGGAGTGGTATAATCAGATCAAGCGTTCGCCGGCCTGGCTTGCCGAGCTCACGCTCGCACAGGTGCGTTTCATTGAGGCAAGCCCGGTATGGGCCTCTGTTGCCTTCGGGCTTGCTGTTTGGGCAGCGCTTCTGGGGGCCCTGGCCCTTCTGTTGAGACGGCGGTTGGCTTTCAATGCCTATGTGGCATCACTGATCGGCTTCATCGTCCACGCTGTCTATGTCTACGGTCTCAATGACGGGGCTGGATTGTTTGGACCTGGAGCTCTTGTCTTCTCCGTCATCATATTCATCGTCACTCTGTTCGAGATTGGCTATGCACGCTGGATGGCGAAACAGGGCGCACTGCGCTAAGTCACCGAGGTGAAAGCCCGAACACCTGTCCTCTTGAGTCCCGAAGACGTTGCCAGTGTCCGTTCATGGGTGATTTTTGAGGACGAGCAACTGTTGGCCTTCAACAAGCCGGCGGGGCTCTCCAGCCAGGGGGGGCGGATTCAGGCCAATACCCTTGATGATCTGCTCTGGGCCTTTGCCCGCTCCAATGGCAAGCGGCCAGAGCTGGTCCACCGGCTGGATCGCGACACATCGGGTGTCATTCTGGCGGCAAAGACAAAGCCGGGGGCGGGGTTTCTGGGCAAGGCACTCCAGATGCGGCGTTTCTCTAAGACCTACCTGGCCCTCACTTCAGTGGCACCGGAGCCGAAGAGCGGCAGGATTGATGCGCCCCTGCTCAGACAGGAAATCGGCCGTGAGAGCTATATGCGCGTTTGCAGCTTTGATGCACCCGGTGCCCAGGGCTCTCAAAGCCGATATCGGACACTCGCCTCAAGCCCGGATGGCGCACTTGTCGAACTGGAGCCTCTCACAGGACGTATGCACCAGCTTCGTGTCCACATGGCCCATATCGGCTGCCCGTTGTTGGGCGATGCCCGCTATGGGGGAAGCCTCACCGCTGCCGGCCAAAAGGCAGGGCGGCTGATGCTCCATGCTGCAAGCCTGGTCTTTCCGCACCCTTTGAACTCCGAGCGCATCACCATCTCGGCCGAACCGGCCCAGGATCTGGTTGACCTGGCGAAGGCCATGGGACTGGGAGAGGGCCTGGCCAATGCGGCGACGAACAGCTCCTGTTGAGGCTTGGGCGGACTGGACGGTCCGCCTTATTCAGGACGCCTGAGGTTTAGGTCTAAGGCGCCCTTAAGGGCCAGGGTGAGTTCGGAACTGAATTCGGCGTTTGGCTCGCGCTGGAGCGTGTACGTGTGCCCACGAGGCCAGGGGCCGACCCCAGGCGGTGCAAACGCGGGCTGGGGCCTCTACACGGACTGTACTGTGGTTCGGTTTGCATGAGATGGCGTTCTTATGAACGGACTGTTCGTCTCGCCAACAAACACGTGATAGTCCCCCCATCATGACAGGCTTTTTGATTGTAGCAGCGGGAGGAGCTATCGGCGCAGCCATGCGCTACGGCGTTGCAAGCCTGCTTCCGGCAACGTCCTGGCCTTGGCCTACCCTGGTTGTAAACGTCACAGGTGGATTTCTCGTTGGCGTTCTCACGGGCTGGCTGGCCCAGCGTGGCGGAGCTGACCACGAGCAGATCAGGCTCTTTGCCGCGGTGGGGCTTCTAGGTGGCTTCACAACGTTTTCGGCCTTTTCTCTCGAGACTGTCCAGATGATCGAACGTGGCCGCTATGGGCTCGCTGGGGTCTATTGCGCCATCTCAGTCCTCGCTGCGATCGGAGCCCTTTTCATTGGCCTGTTCGTTGCGCGGCGTCTGTTGGGTCAAGGCCTATGAATGAAACCATGAAACCCTCCCAGGACAGCGACCGTCAGGTTCAGACCCTTTATGTGGCCGAAGCCGAGGACGGCATCCGGCTCGATCGATGGTTCCGCAGGCGCTGGCCGCACCTGTCCAATATCCAAGTTCAGAAGATGGCGCGCAGTGGTCAAATTCGTGTGGATGGCTCACGGATCAAGCCTGAGGGACGTCTGACAGCCGGCGCCGCCGTGCGCGTTCCGCCCATCCCGGAGGATACGTCCCGTCAGGCCGGCGATCTGCATACACTGAGTGAGCGCGACATCGCTTTCGCGAGGTCACTGGTCCTGTACGAGGACGATCTGGTCATCGCGCTGAACAAGCCGCATGGGCTGGCCGTTCAGGGGGGAACCAAGACAAGCCGGCACGTGGATCGGCTCTTGTCAGCCTGGGGGGAGGGGCTGGAGCGTCCGCGTCTGGTGCATCGTCTGGATCGTGATACCTCAGGGGTCCTTTTGCTGGGCAAGGGGCCAGAAGCGGCTAAGCGGCTGGCGGGAGCCTTTGCGCGACGCCAGGCCAAGAAAACCTACTGGGCAATCGTGCATGGAATGCCCAAGCCCACGGCAGGCCAGATCGACATGGCTCTCAAGAAGTCGGGCATTAATGACTATGAGATCATGCGTCCTGCCGATCCAAAGGAGCCCGGAGCTGAACCGGCCGAGACCGCCTTTGCAATGATCAGTCATGCAGGCCAGCGTGCGTCCTGGATGGCCCTGAGACCTTTTACAGGGCGTACCCACCAGTTGAGAGCCCATATGAAGGGCATAGGGCATCCCATTCTGGGTGATCCCAAGTACGGTGATGACCAATCAAAGACCCTGAGCGGGCCGCTGCGGTTACAGCTTCACGCGCGCAGGATTGAGCTCGACCATCCTCGCGGGGGTACGCTTGTGGTCGAGGCCCCACTCAGTCCTGAGATGAAGGCCGGGTTCAATCATTTCGGATTTGATGAACGAGAAGCGGACTATGATCCGTTCGCGGGTGTGAAGAGGCTTCGGTGAGACCGCTGGCGATCTTTGATATCGATGGAACACTGGTGGATAGCCGGGCGTCCATTTTCACGGCAGCCTGTGAGGCGGCGCGGGAAATCGGGCTTGCGGAACCCGATTATGACCGCGTCCGTCTTATTGTCGGACTGTCCCTTGATGAGGCGATGCGTACGCTTGAGCCGGATCTGGACGGGGCGGCCCTGGCCGATTTTGTGGCCGGCTTTAGAGCCAGTTTTGCACGCATGCATGCTCGGGGCTATCAGGAGCCCCTGTATGAGGGGGCACTGGAGCATCTGCAGAACCTGCGCCGCGATGGATGGCAGCTGGCACTGGCGACCGGACAGAATCGACGGGGCGTGGCGCGCAATCTGGCGCGTCAGGGCTGGGCCCAACTGTTTGTTTCAAGCCACTGTGCTGATGATGGCCCGGGAAAGCCCGATCCCTCGATGCTGTTTGCAGCGCTGAGAGCGAGCCAGGTGGGGCCCGAGATGGCGGTTATGATCGGCGATACAGCCCATGATGCCCGCATGGCGCGCAATGCGGGTGTCAAGGCGGTTGGCGTGAGCTGGGGCTTCCACACTGCCGACGAGCAGCGTGTCGAAGGCGTTCGACATGTTGCCAATAGTTTCAAGGATCTAGAATCGACACTTACGATGCTTCGTGAAGGCTCAGATCCGTCAAAGGGTCTGGCTTCCCATCCTCTGGTCGCGGGCTCAGACCCCGTTCAGGGCCGGCCGGCGGCAAGTGCTCTGGAGGTGTCGGCATGAGTTCTATACCTCCGCTCGACCCCCGGGTTGCTGCCCGAAAGGGCTTTCGGGAATCCGAAGACCGCCCCCGCAGGTTCTGGAAGACGGTCGACGTTGTTGAGGTTCCCAGTGGATGGCGCGTTCTGCTGGACGGCCGTGCGCCAAAGACGCCCGCGGGTGCAGGCTATGATCTTCCCACGCTGGCCCTTGCGCGCATGGTTGCTTCAGAGTGGGAAGCGCAGGGCGAGTTCTTGGTGCCTGCTACCATGCCTGCAACACGACTAGCGGCCACGGCCATTGATCGTATTGAGCCGGCAAGGGCTGCGGTCGCAGAAGAGATTGCCGCCTACGCTGGCACAGATCTGCTCTGCTACCCTGTCGAGCATCCAACCCCTCTCAGGGCGCACCAGGACCGCGAGTGGCATCCCTGGAGGCTATGGGCAGAGGATCAGGGTGTGAAGCTCGAGGTTGCCTGCGGCCTGCAGCACCAAACCCAGCCAACGGCCTCGCTTGAGCGCGTGCGTATGCTGGCGCTGGAACTGGATACCTTCACCCTTGCTGCCCTTGCGACGGTGGTTCCGCTACTGGGCTCGGCGGTTCTCGGGCTGGCTCTCAAGATGGGAGCCCTGTCCGGTTCACAGGCCTTTGAACTGTCACGTCTCGATGAAGCCTTCCAGGAAGCTCAGTGGGGTGTTGACGAAGAGGCCAGCCTCCGCACCCAGGCTAGACGGGCCGAGGCAGAGCTTATGGAGAGCTGGTTCAAGGCACTGGCAGACAGGCCTGATCAGGCAATCCGGTAGGGCGACAGGGTCTGTCCCATCTCCTCAATGGCTGAAACGACGCTTTTGCGCTCTTGATCGAGATAGCGCCTGACGGGTTCGCGAAGGGCGGGGTCGGCAATGAGGTGGGCCGAATAGACCGGCGTTGGCAGATAGCCTCTGGCAATCTTGTGCTCGCCTTGTGCACCGGCTTCGACGCGCGCCAGTCCTCGCTCGATCGCAAACTCGATTGCGCTGTAATAACAGAGTTCGAAATGAAGGAAGGGGACGTCTTCGAGCGCCCCCCATTGGCGACCGTAAAGGGCATCGCGCCCAATGAAGTTGAGCGCGCCGGCGATTGGCCGGCCGTTTCTGAAGGCCATGACCAGAGCAATTCGGTCGGCCATCGTCTCCCCGATCATCGAGAAGTAGGGCCGGGTCAGATATGGCCGGCCCCATTTGCGTGAGCCTGTATCGAGATAGAAGGCAAAGAAGGCGTCCCAATGCGCCTCGGTAATCTCGGATCCGGTCAGAACGCGAATGTCCAGATCGGCGCGAGCTTCGCGACGCTCCCTTCGGATCGTCTTGCGGCGGCTCGATGAAAGTGCCGTCAAAAAGGCCTCGAAGTCGCGATATCCGTCATTGGCCCAGATGAACTGCATGTCCTGCCGCAAAAGCATCCCGGCTTCGCCCAGGGTCAGCCACTCCTCACCGGTTGGGAAGTTGATGTGAAGCGACGATACGCCGATCTGTTGCGTGAGGCTGAGGGCTCCCTGGATCAGAGCATTTCTGGCACGAGGTTGATCCGCATCCGGGTGAGCCAGTAGCCGTGGGCCCGTTGCGGGCGTAAACGGGACAGCCCCCAATAGTTTTGGATAGTATCGTCCGCCAGCACGCTGGTAGGCGTCAGCCCAGCTGTGATCGAAAACATACTCGCCCTGACTGTGCCCCTTGAGATAGAGGGGCATGACCCCAACAATGGTGTCGTTTTCGTCTCGCAGGCTCAGGTGTTGCGCCGCCCAGCCCTGGTCGGGGACTGCGCTGCCCGAGGCTTCACAGGCGTTGAGAAAGTCATAGGATAAAAACGGATCCCCGAGCGGGGCGGCACAGGCGTCCCAGCGCTCGCGGCCGATTTCACCGATGCTGCTGTGCACCTGGATGGTCAGACTCAAACGTCTACCCTCGCGCTGCAGCCAATAGGGCCGCCAGACCCGTTCCCTGACGGGTCTGGCCAGCCCTTACGCCTTTCAGACCCTGCTTGGCATAGATGTAACACGGGCCAGGCTCGAGCTGCCCTCGCATTCGGGCTCAACGGACCTCGATGATGGCATCAACCTCGACCGCGAAACCGAGCGGCAGTTGATAGACGCCCACGGCTGAGCGAGCGTGTCTGCCCTTGTCTCCAAAGACCTCGACCATGAGGTCAGAGCAGCCGTTTACAACTGAAGGGATCGCTGTAAAGCCCTCGCCAGCCTGAACAAATCCACCCAATTTTACGATCCGAACGACGCGCTCCAGATCGCCGTCCAGGGCTGCATTCATCTGTGCCAGCAGGTTAATGCCGCACAGCCGGGCACCGGCCATGGCGGCCTCGGCGGTGACATCCTTCCCCACAGTGCCCTTCAGGCCTCCTGAGGAATCGTTCGAGAGCTGGCCGGAGATGTGGAGCAGGTTACCGGTAAGGACCCAGGGGACATAGTTGGCAACAGCCTTTGCCGGCTCAGGCAGGCTGATGCCCAGTTCGGTCAGGCGGGTAGCGATGCTCATGAAGGTCTCCTGGAAACAGTGTTGGCCTGCCTGTAGCGCGCTCTTTCGTGCGCTTAAAGGTTCACCAACGCTCATGAGGCATAGTTGCCATATGGAAAAGCTTTCTTGCGACCAGATGGGTGCCTTTCAGGCTGTTCGTGACCGGCTTGATGCTCGAAGCCTTCATCGGGTTGATGTCGCCTCGGTCAAGGCCCTCGATCCGGCTGCCGCAGCCGCGGCCCATTGGAACTTTGAACTTCCAGCGCATGCTGCCCATGCCGCTCTGGCCGAAGACGGCCCCGTTACCGATGATATGAAGCGGGCCCTGGTTGCAACCTGGGCCCTGGAACTGCCGGGGCGTGCACAGGCAGAAGATCTACCGCCAGAGGTTCTCGACAACTACGGGTTCTGGCTGGACCGGCTGTCGGAGTTTCTGACCACTGAACGCGGAGCCTATGATGCGGATTACTGGGCCAAGGACGTTCGGCTTACCCTGGCCCTCAGTGTGCCTGCGACGCGCACCCAGTCGATCGACCTGACTTCACCGCTTGGGCCGGGTCAGGTCCTGAGAAATGGTCTGCATGGTCATGGCTGGGCACCGGTATTGGCCTATCTGAAGGCAGGGGGCTGGAAGCGACCCTGGCTGGAGACCCATACCGAGAGCCGGCATACGGTGGATTTCACCGAAGAGGGATGGGACCGGGTCTGGGCAGCGGCTGCCGCAATCTGTGAACGGAGACCCGCTCTGGCCGGGATTATTGGCGCGAGCTGGTTCTTTGATCCCCCTCTCGAGACCATCAGCCCTCGCCTGGCCTATCTGCGTCTCAATCCCCTCAAGGGCGGCGCCTTCATGATCCATCAAGGGCCAGGAGAGATTCATTCCGAGCGTTGTGGTGCAACCTCACCCACGCGCAGGGCCATGATCGAGGCTGGAGACTACCTGCCGAGGTCCTGGCTCATAGCCTGGCCCCGTTCGACCCTCCTGCCCTGGGCAAGGGCCAGTGCAGCTGCCAGCCAGTCTGCCTAACCTTCAAATCCGGCCTCAAGCCACCGCCCGTACGCTCGCGGTGAGACCCCTAACGCCTGCCGCCAGCAGGCTGCAGGCTTGGAAGCACGCCGGCTTTGGATGGGTCTGTTGCTGGGTCAGGCGCGAAAGTGGAGCCCGTTGAGGCAGATGCCGGTCTTTCACTGCCCCGGGTTCATCAGATGCCAGGCCTCACCGACCGGCCTGATGTCCAGCCCTGCGTCGAGAGCGAGGCGGATCAGCCGTTCGAGATCAGCAGGGGTACACCCGTAGGGTGTGGGGCCGTCCATCACCTCATGGCCATAGGCGATGAGCCAGCCCCGCTGATCTGCTGTCTTTTCGACAAGGGCTTCGAGATCATAACCCGGCAGGCGCCGAGACTCGAGCCCGATCGCCCTGAGAAGGTTCCGGTCGGCCTTTTCGATGTTCACGCCGTCACCGACGCCGCGGCTACACAGGAACCGCTGGTCGAGTACCGACTTTGCTCTGAGCGCACAGTCGCCGAATGGGTAGGCGAACGTTGTCATTTCGTATCCACCCAGCACATCGTCTACCCAGGCTGCGTTTCTGGCGAGGGTGACCTCAAGCTGTCTGGCGGAGAGCTCAAGCGTTGAGACGTGCTCGAAGGTGTGACAGCCGATCTCATGTCCTGCAGCATGAATGGCCTGAAGGTGTTCGGGCTCAAACTGTGGCAGCCCCATGTTCTGTCCGCCTGAAAGGCCGCCGCAGACATAGTAGGTGGCCTTGAGGTCATACTGGGCCAGGATCGGTCCACCCTCGGTCCAGGCCGTAACGGGAATATCGTCAAATGACAGGCTCAGCACGCCCCGAGAGGGCTGGATAGGTACGGGTCGCACATTCAAACGGCGGCCCATGCCGCGATGGATCTTGTCAATCAGTGGAGACATGGATGCAGCCGGAAAAGGTCCTGAGAGCCGGTTGGGGGCAAGGCTCAACGCTATGAAAGCGCCAACCGTAACATCACCACCTTAAGGCGACTTCAACGCGCGTCCGGCCACCACAGCCCCACTTCCAAACTTGTCTCGCAGGCTGTCGATGGCCGTTTCGGTTCGCAGGGCCCTGTCTTCGTCGGTATCAAAGAGTGAGGCGGGGACTTCGATCTGGTCGTGAATATCTGCCAGGCCGATGCCTATGAGGCGATAGGGAGTGCCAAGTTCCGGCTTCAGCAGGTCACGGCCGATGGCAAAGAGGCCCCGGGCTGTCCGGATGGCTTCTGGAAGCGTGCGGCGACGAGAGACGATTTTGAAATCAGGACGGCGAAGCTTGAGTATTACGGTGCGGGCACTGACACCTAACTTCCTGGCCCGCGCCGCAACTTTTTCACACAGGGGCCAGAGTTCGCGCTCCAAGGCTTCGGTTTCGGCAAGGTCAGTCTCGAATGTCGTTTCCGCACTCATTCCCTTTCGATCCTGATCTGGACGAACCGGACGCGAATCGCAGGCATGACTGAGGTCGTGAAGGCGTTGGCCCGTCTCCCCGTAGCGCTCGATAAGTTCGGACAGATCAGTCCTGGCCAGGTCACCAATCGTGCGAAAGCCATCGCTCCGCAGGGTCACGCCGAACACCGGGCCCACTCCGGGCAGAGCGCTCACTGGACGCGGCGCCAAGATCGATTTCGCATCGGTGTCATTGATGACCGAAAAGCCACGAGGCTTGTCAAACTCTGACGCGAGCTTGGCAAGAAACCGGTTGGAGGCAAGACCGATCGAAACGGTCAGTCCGATTTCTTCTTCGATACGCTTTTGCAACCGGATCAGCTGATAGGCCGGGGATCCGCCATTGAGCCGTTCTGTCCCTGAAAGATCGATCCAGGCTTCATCAAGTGACAGGGTCTGGACCAGGGGAGACAGGTCTCTAAGCCGCGCAAAGATGCGTTGGCTTTCGACCTGGTACTTATGAAAATCCGGCTTCAATACAACGGCATCAGGGCAGGCCTTGAGCGCCTTGAACATCGGCATGGCCGAGCCGACGCCGTGCAGGCGGGCTATGTAGCAACAGGTCGATACAACACCCCTGGTACCACCGCCAATGATCACGGGGCGATCGCGAAGCTCAGGCCGGTCACGCTTTTCTACTGAAGCATAAAAGGCATCACAGTCCAGATGGGCAATGTTGAGCAAGCCGAGCTGGTCATTGCAAACCAGTCTCAGGCTGTCACATGACGGACAGCGCCTGACTGATGCCGCGCAGGACGCTAACCCTGTGCCGGTCCAGAGACAGTCGCGACAGATGGCCCTGATTGTCAGAGTTTTTCTCCGATGTCGGACACTGCGCGCAAACTGCGCTCGACTTCACGCCAACTTAAGACTGGTCTTGCCATAATGCACATCAAGAAGACCAAGAGCCCTTGCAGCGCATCCGCGCACTGGCAGGGGGCAAACAGACTGGGTGATGATGTCCAAGAAAGTCCTCATCGTGGAGGATAACGAGCTGAACATGAAGCTGTTTCATGATCTGCTCGATTCTCAGGGCTACGAAACCCTGCAGACCCGTGAGGGTTTGCAGGCCATGGCGCTCGCACGCCTGCATCGTCCCGACCTGATTCTCATGGATATCCAACTGCCGGAAATCTCCGGACTTGAGGTCACGAAGTGGCTCAAGGACGATGAGGATCTGGCCCACATACCCGTTGTGGCCGTTACAGCCTTTGCCATGAAGGGTGATGAAGAACGCATTCGCCAGGGCGGATGTGAAGCCTATATTTCAAAGCCGATCTCGGTAATGCATTTTCTGGACACGGTGCGCAAACACCTCGGCCAGGCGGCTTGAAGGGGATTCAATGACCGCACGCATACTGGTGGTTGACGATGTGGAAGCCAATGTACGGCTTCTTGAGGCCAAGCTTACCATTGAATATTACGACGTCATTAGCTGTACGGACGGAGCCTCGGCCATTGACCTTGCCGAGACCCAGCAGCCCGACATCATACTTCTTGATGTCATGATGCCGGGAATGGACGGGTTCGAGACCTGTCGCAGGCTCAAGGCAAATCCGGCCACCAATCATATCCCGGTGGTTCTTGTAACCGCACTCGATGGACGGCAGGACAGGATCAAGGGTCTGGACGCCGGTGCCGATGATTTCGTCACCAAGCCGCTGGATGATGTCATACTCTTTGCCCGGGTAAAGTCGCTCGTCCGTCTCAAGATGGTGATGGACGAACTGCGCGAGCGCGAAGAAAGCGGTCGCCGCCTTGGCGTTTCAACCGATGGAGCCAAGCGGCTGCGCGCGGCGGGTGGTCGCGTTCTGGTGGTGGACGACAATCCACGCCAGGCTGCCCAGATCGTCGCTGAATTGGGTCGCGAACACAGGGCAACTGTTGAGGCGGACGTCGAAGCGGCAAGGCGCGCGGCAGCCGGACCTCTTGATCTCATGATCGTCAATGTGGCCGCTGAGAGTTTTGACGGCCTACGCCTCATCGCCCATGTCCGGTCTGCCGAGGCGACACGCAGCCTGCCTATTCTAGCGGTGGTTTCGCCGGAAGATCGCCCGCGCCTGTTAAAGGCACTGGAGCTCGGGGTGAATGATATCCTGCCGCGTCCGGTTGATCCTGAAGAGCTGGCGGCGCGTACGCGAACCCAGGTCAAACGCAAACGTTATGCCGATTATCTCCGCCAGAAGCTGGATTACAGTCTCGAAATGGCGGTCACCGACGCCCTGACGGGGTTGCATAATCGTCGCTACATGGGCGGCCGTTTGGCGGATTTCGTGCGTGGTTCCAACCGCGGTGGTGGACCGGTTGCGGTCCTCATGATCGACATTGATCATTTCAAGGCGGTCAATGATGGATTTGGTCATGATGCCGGTGATGAAGTCCTGACCGAATTCGCTGTTCGCCTGGCGACAAATGTCCGCGCCGTCGATCTGCCCTGCCGCATCGGTGGTGAAGAGTTTGTCGTTGTCATGCCCGATACCCGTCTGGAAGACGCCTTGCTGATCGCCGATCGCATTCGTCGCGATATCGCAGCCGCACCGTTTCGCGTCATGGGAGGAGAGCACCTTTCGGTCACAGCCTCGATTGGTGTGGCCGCCTCGACAGGCCAGGGTGATACCCCCGAAACCCTGCTCAAGCGGGCCGATGAGGGCGTCTATGAGGCCAAGTCACGCGGCCGAGATCAGGTCATAGCCCGGGCAGCGTAACGCCACGCCTTGCTGGCCGCAGACGAGCCAGTGCACTAAGGACAACGGGTCCACACTGCCAACAGCCAACAAAAACGTCCGGTCATTTCTGACCGGACGTCTTTGTGTCTTAAGGCGTCTTGCACGACCCTTCATGGGCCGGGTGTGATCGGCAAGATTACTTGATCTTGCCTTCCTTGAACTCGACGTGCTTCTTGACGACGGGGTCATACTTTTTGACGACCATCTTTTCGGTCATTGTACGGGCATTCTTCTTGGTCACGTAGAAGAAGCCTGTATCGGCCGTAGAATTCAGGCGAATCTTGATTGAAGCCGGTTTGGCCATCGGAATTACCTCTGCGACGGCGAAAGCCGCTTAAAATACGAGGCGCGGAACATACTCACGGCCACTCCAAAGTCAACGGCCGCAATGCGGCATTGAATCCTCCTGCGGACCGTTTAGGCTCATACCCATGAAAAAAATCGCCATTGCCGCCGTCATGCTCCTGTCCGCCTGCGCCTCAGCGCCCGCTATCTCTGGAGAGAGTGGACCCCAGGATGTGTTTCTCGAACGCTTGAATGCGCTTTGCGGACAAACCTTTGAGGGCCGTGTCGTAACCACGGATGAAGCGGATGCCGATTTCCGCGCGAGCCGACTGGTCATGCATGTTCGTGACTGTAGCGCCAGCGAGGTGGGCATTCCCTTTGCCGTGGGAGAGGACCGTTCACGTCGCTGGGTGATCACACGCACCGAACAGGGGTTGCGGCTAAAGCATGATCATCGTGATCCCGAAGGGGTGATCCACGGCTATCATATGTATGGGGGCGATACGGCAACGACCGGAACCGTGACCAGACAGGAGTTTCCGGTCGATCAGGAATCCATTGAGCAGTTCATCGCCGGCGACGCCCAGGTTTCGACCACCAATGTCTGGGCCGTAGAAGTGCATCCAGGGCAGATGTTTGCTTATGAGTTGCGGCGTCCAAGCGGACGCTACCTTAGGGTAGAGTTCGACCTGACCCGGCCGCTTGCGGATTAGGGGTCTCGCCGCGCCCTAACGGACCGCAAGGAGCCGCAGGCGGGCGGTGCGTCTTTTTCCGCCCTCGGGCAGTGAGGCCTCCAGCAGGAGCCTGGCATGCGCCTGGTGGAGGACTGTCGTGAATGCCGATTTTGGTGCGACGGTCAAAGCCCGCGGCCTGGTCTCCTGCCGCCCGAGCGATGCAGATATGGACAAAGCCGCATCGCTAACCGTCTCGACGGACAATGGGCCCAGACCTCGGGTGTCACCGGCCAGCCCTAGGGGCATTTTGAAGGACAGCGGTACCGTCTGTCGTTACCACAAGATCATGCGGGGCCGTAGCTCTTTGCAGACCGTAACGAACACAGAGAAACGGATTCGCGATCGTTAGTTTCAGGATTATGGAGGTCTCGGCCTGCCTGGTCAGTCCTGAAGATCAACGACATGGTGTCCGCGGACCATGCGGACAAAGGGCAGGGGGCGACGCGGAGATGTCAGTCGCTGGGAAACTTCACCCAGAACGAAACGCGTGATGGCTGGAAGGTCCAAAGCCTGTGTCTCTGCCAGAGGCCACCAGGCGATCTCGTCGAGCTCACCGGATCCGCTCGTCGGCTCAAGGTGGAGCAAGGCCGAGGCGTCAGCCAGGAAAAAGCGAGCATCGAACCGGCGGGTCCGGCCGGGTGGAGTTATGGCTCGAGCGATATAGGTGAGGGCCCCAAGGTCAGGCAGGGCACCGTGAGCCCGGAACTCCCTCCAGGGACCCGCGACAGGAACCGGAGGGGCGGGTTGGGCGAGCATCAGTCCGGTCTCCTCAAAGGTCTCGCGAACGGCGGTCAGCGCCAGTGCACGGGCGCGACGCGGGGGCATTTCCCGGGCCAGGCGAGCCATGGTGTCGGATGTGACCTCGGTCGCAGAGCCTATGGTAAAGTCTGATCGGTCAATGCGACCGCCTGGGAAGACCCATTTCGAGGCCATAAAGACATGGCCCGAGGCGCGACGGCCCATCAGCACTTCGGCCTGGCTTGGCCCCTGTCGAACCAGGATCAGTGTCGCGGCATCTCTTGGTCGCATCCGGTGGCTGCCGGGGCTGCGCGGGGCATCCTTCAGGTCCTGGGCAGCATCAAAGGGTTCGATCGGATCGGTACTCACAGCGAGAGCCTAAAGCGAAACAGGCTGAGATGCGACCGTATCGGATGGGTCCTGTCCACCCACTCATGACAACGATGGTCGATCGTGTAGTTCCTCGCCACTCTCGCCTGTCGCGGACGTATCTACCGACTTGCCAATCCGCACGAGGACCCCCGTTGGATCGCTGATGGAAAACTCATAGGTCCCCCAGGGCTTGAGGTGCGGTGCTCCGGGCTCAATGATGAGGTTGCGCACGCGGTTGGCTACAGCATCGACGTCATCAACATAGATGTAGAGCCCGATAGGATTATCCTCATTGGCGACCGGCCAGCCGGGTTCATGCCTCAGATGGATCTCGGCACCTCCAGGATCGGCGAGGATCAGATAGTCGCCGTAATCGTCGATCACGTCAAAGCCAAGCCGAACATAGAAGGCGCGGCTGGCGGGCAGGTCGCCCGACGGGATGATGGCGATAGCCTGATGTTTCAACGCCGTTTGCCCTTGCGAACGCCCTTCAGTCCACCGGAGGGGCGTCCACCCTTGGGAGGTTTCGGGCCACCGGGTCGATTGCTTCCCCTTTTCAGCGGGCTGTTCCCGCCTCCACCTGGCCGTGCGTCGCGGCTGCGCATGCCCAGCCGCGGGGCAGGGGCATTCGGATCCCGGGGCTCTGCTGGAGACAGCATTTCAAAAAGCAGCCCTCCTGTGACGGGCGTGGCTTCCTTGAGCCGGACCTCAACCATTCGACCAAGGGTAAAGCGCCGACCGCTCCGTTCGCCGACCAGGGCATGGGCGCGATCGTCGTGGACGAAATACTCGTCCCCCAGGGATGACACTGGAACCAGTCCATCAGCACCGGTCTCATCCAGTCGCACGAACAGGCCAAAGCGCGTGACCCCGGTGATCCGACCCGTGAATGTGGCCCCGACGCGATCCTCCAGAAAAGCCGCCATATAACGGTCCATCGCTTCGCGCTCTGCGGCCATGGAACGGCGCTCGGTCTGCGTCACATGATCTGCGATCGCGGCAAGTTCGGCGATCTCGCGATCGCTAAGACCGTCCTTTCCCAGGTTGAGCGCCCGGATCAGCCCACGGTGAACAATGAGGTCGGAATACCGTCTGATGGGGGAGGTGAAATGAGCGTAGCGGTCCAGGTGTAGACCGAAGTGACCTACATTCTCCGGTGAATAGATCGCCTGCATCTGGCTACGCAGGACCACTTCATTGACCACCTCGGCATGCGGCCCGTCACGCGTCTGGTCCAGAAGTTTGTTGAAACGTTTGGTGGTGGCCGGCTCACCCTTATTCCAGGGGAGGGCCAGAGTTGCGAGGAAATCGGCCAGATTGAAAATCTTCTCCTGGCTTGGCGCTTCGTGGACCCGAAAGATCAGTGGCACTCTTTTCTGCTCGAGGGTTTCCGCGGCACAGACGTTGGCCTGGATCATCATCTCCTCAATGAGTCGATGCGCTTCGAGGGATTTGCGTGGAGTGATGGAGGCAATGCCCCCGTCGGCTGACATGAGGATACGACGTTCGGCGCTTTCGATCTGCAAGGGGCTTCGGCGTGTGCGTCCCTTCAGAAGCGTGTGGTAGGCATTCCAGAGAGGATAGAGGATGGCTTCCATGATCGGGCCGGTCGTATCGTCGGTTCCGCCTCCATTTTCGATGCCATCAATGGCAGCCTGAGCCTGCTCATAGCTGAGCTTGGCATGGGATCTCATGAGACCACGGTGGAACCGGTGCGCGGTTTTTCGCCCGTCTTTGTCAAATACCATTCGCACCGCAAGGGTGGCCCGGTTCTCGCCCTGCTTGAGGCTGCAGAGCCCATTCGACAGCCGCTCGGGCAGCATGGGCTCTACCCGATCAGGGAAATAGGTCGAATTTCCCTTGGCCCTGGCCTCACGGTCCAGTGCGGAACCGGGTTTGACATAGGCGGCCACGTCGGCAATCGCGACCCAGACGATCCAGCCGCCCTCATTGTCGGCGGCATCGTCGCGCTGGGCATAGACAGCATCATCGTGATCACGGGCGTCTGCGGGATCGATCGTGATGAAGGGGATGTCGCGCAGGTCGTCGCGTCCCTTGAGGGTGGGGAGTTCGACGGCTTCGGCTTCCCGCTCGACAGCCTCGGAAAACCCGGTTGGGACGCCGTGTGAATGTATGGCAATGAGGGACGCCGCGCGCGGATCATCCTCGCGGCCTATATGTTCAAGGATCTTTCCGCGTTTGGGACCATAACGCTGTTCATTCTTTTCGATGGACGCAACGACAAGATCGCCATCCCTCAGGCCCTCTGAAAGCAACTGCGGGACGATCAGTGTGTCCTTTGAGCGCCGGTCGACCGGTTCGATCCGTGTTTCTCGAGCAGATTTACGGATAACACCGAGAACTCGATTGGCGTCAGTATCGAGCTTCTTGATGAGCCGGGCCTCCCAGCCATCCTCGCCCTGTTCGAACCTGACCAGAAGCCGATCACCCATGCCAGGCGCTGGACCGGCTGTGGCGTTCCTGTCTGGAACGAGAAGCGCCCTTGGCGCATCGTCAGAGGCAGACACCAACCGAACGTAGAGTTCACCGTCCCCGTCACGTTCGACGACATCACACACGCCAACAGGCGGCAGGGTGCCCGTTTCAGAAAAACCGGATCTGCCGCGCTTGCCCAACCGTCCCTCGGCCTGAAGCTCACGCAGCATTTCACGCAGGGCGCGCCGCTCACCGCCCTTCAGGCCGAAGGCGCGGGCGAGATCGGACTTGTCGGCTTCGCCGGCTTCCCGAAGAAACCGCAGCAGTGTTTCCTTGTCGGGTAAACCTGAAGCAGGGCGTTGGGGCGTTCTGGCCATTAGGGCTTTCGGATTGGCGATACGGCAGCGAGACAGATCAGATCAAAACCTAAACTTGACGGGGCTTGGCGATCGACAGGGCCGATCTTCAACCGGGCGTCTTAGCAGTGCTGAGGTCAAGTATCGATTGGAACCCGTCTGCACCGGATCCCGTCTGCTCGGCACCGGGCGTCTCTGTTCAGATGAAGCTTGGCGATATGCAGGTTCCGCTCCACCAGACATTCAGGCGATTATGTCTGGAAGTATGCGACCTTCGATACGAACGATTTCGTCACGCACAAGAAGCTTCTTACGCTTCATGCGGGCAATCAGCAGTTGGTCGGGAAGTGGCATATGCATCAGGGCCTCTATGGAGGCGTCCAGATCAGCATGTTCCTGTCGCAGCAGCTTTACCTCAGCATGAAGCGCCAGCTCGTCGGCGGATAGGAAGGGTTCGTCGTCGTTCATGGTGGCAAGGCGTCCCGAATGGGAAGACCATAGCGGAATCAAGCTCACGCCGGAAGGTGCTCAGCCAGTCGTATGAGGGCCGGGCGGGGGACAACCCGGCTCCAGGACCTTGCCACCCTGACCAGCTCATTGATCATCGGCAGAGTTGCAGTCGAGGGAGGCGGGGCGAGGCGCTCAAGGCCTGCCATCAGTATCTTTTCGGCTTCCAGTTCCAGCGCCTTTACGCGATCTCGCAGCGCCAGTCGCTCAGCGTCATCTATATCTACAGCCTTAATCTTCAGGTTGCGCCTTACCATTCTGAGAGGCTCGATAGTCAAGCCTGCCGATGACTTCGCAAGGTCACAGCCGGCTTCAAGGGTGTCCTCGTCCAGTTTGCGTCCTGTCGCGCTGCACCAGCAGGCCCAAAGCAAGAGAGGGACATTCTGGCCCTGAACGTCCTGAAGATGCAGACAGGCGTCTGCGACACCCTCAGCGGAATAGCGGCCATAGGCCCAGTCCCAGAAGCTCTCGTCACTCATCTGCGTCAGCGCGCTCGCCACCCGGCGGACTTCTGAGACCCTTCCAGCGTTTGACCGGCGACCAGTCCAGCCCGAACAGGTCAAGGGCTCGTCCAACGGACTGGTCTACGATGTCTTCGATCGAATGGGGGCGTGTGTAAAAGGCCGGCAGGGGAGGGGCAATAATGGCACCCATTTCCGTCAGGGTTGTCATGGTTCGAAGATGTCCAAGGTGCAATGGCGTCTCCCTCAGCATCAACACCAGTCGGCGACGCTCCTTAAGCATCACATCTGCGGCACGCGTTAGCAGGGTAGAGGTCACCCCCGTTGCGATTTCTCCCATGGTCCGAACCGAACAGGGTGCAATGATCATCCCTCGTGTGCGGTAAGACCCTGAAGCAATGGAGGCCCCGACATCGTTGAGCCTGTGGACGACGTCTGCCCTGCCTGTCAGGTCGTCAGGCGTAAGATCGGTTTCCTGAGACAGGGTCAACAGGGCAGCACGGGTCACGACAAGATGGCTTTCGACACCCAGCTCACGCAGGGCATCGAGAACGCGCACGCCATGGATCACGCCGGACGCACCAGAGATGCCGACGACGATCCGATCCGGAGCTTCAGGCGGTTCGTTCAAGGCATTGTCCTGTGCGATGGCTCTGACGGTCATACGGGTGTGGGTGGCAACGGATTGGTAAACGTCTGTTTACGTCACTGAATCGTGATTCCACAGGCGGTCATTTGAAGCGCTCACTACCCATCGTCCCTTAGACATGGAGGCGCAAGCCATGACCATCGAAGCTCGTATCCGCGAATTGGGAAACCGGCACCGCCGGCTGGATGACGTGATCCAGCGAGAGATGCATCACCCGTCCGTGGATTCACTTCAGGTCCGGGAGCTCAAACAGAAGAAACTCAGGTTGAAGGAAGAGATTGCCAGCCTCGAGCAGCGGACAGGATGAGCTAGGCCGCCTAGACCACGCCGTGAAAAAAATGGCCCCGGAGCAGGCTCCGGGGCCATTCCCATTCGATCCGGACCAGGATCAGGATTTGGAGCCAAAAACCGATTCAGCCGTAGGTTCGGCCACATAGCGTTCGCGGGCTTCGGGGATGAATTCCTCTTCCACCACCTCAGGCTCGACAGGCTGGATCGTTCCACCGCCTTTTTTCAGATCATCCTTCTGCTTCTTGTCGGCCGCCTTGCGGATCAGATCATCAAGAGCGAGCTGACCGACGAGACCAAGCGTCACAGGGTCGACGGCCTTTATACTTGCGCTATTCCAGTGCGTACGATTGCGCACGCTTTCGATGGTCGACTTGGTCGTACCCAGAAGTTTGGCGATCTGGGCATCTGTGACCTCAGGATGGTTGCGAACAAACCAGGCAATCGCATCAGGACGATCCTGCCTGCGCGATACCGGTGTGTATTTCGGCTGGGGCTTGGCAGACTTGAGCAGTTCGGCATGGCGGCTAACGATAGGCTTCATGCGGTAGTCCGGGCTTTCCTGAGCCTTGTCGAGCTCTTCACGAGCAAGCTGCCCCCCCGTGATCGGATCAACACCACGAATATCACGCGCCACATCGCCATCAGCGATTCCGCGGACTTCCAGTGGGTGCAGGCCGCAGAAATCAGCGATCTGCTCAAATGTCAGGGAGGTGTTGTCCACCATCCAGACCGCAGTGGCCTTGGGCATGAGGATGTCGGTCATGGGCGTTCGTCCCGAAGAAAGTGCGCTCCCGAAGGGAAGGCTGGATACAAAGGCGCCCGACCTTTCGGCCGGGCGCGATCAGACCTTCATAGGCCTATTTGGCCGAAAAGGAAATGTCAGACGACTGTCTCCTGACGATCACGTACAGGTACCGTTCAGCTTCGCTGTTAGATAACGTCGAAACGCCACTCATGGCGCGACATTCTTTTGGGGGGAGACCAACATGACCATCAAGACCGCATCAATCAGTATTGCCCTTGTCGCTACTGCCGTGCTCCTGGCACCCTCATCGGCCAGTGCCCAGCGGGGCGGTGCGGACAGGGCTCCCAGCGGGTCCTATGAGCGCAGCTGCAACAACATTTCTGTAAGCGGTGGGCGTCTCTATGCAACCTGCAGGGATGTAGGTCGCAATCAGCGTCCTAGCTCCCTGAATCTTTCGCGGTGCGGTGGCTCCGACATTGGCAACGATAACGGCCTTCTGGTCTGTGCAGGCACGCGGGGTGACTGGGAGCGCGAGACTGGAGGCGGCCGCCCGGAGAGTGGCCGACCCGGCAGTGGATGGGGCTCGGGCAGTCGGGGATCCATAACGGTCTACAAGGATGCCAACTTCAACGGGGAGCGCGCGACGTTTAGGGGTGAGGTTTATAATCTGGCCTCCACCGGCCTCAATGATGCGATCAGCTCGATGGAAATGAGAGGCGTCTGGGAGGCCTGTACGGACAGTAACTTCCGCGGTCAGTGCCAGATCTTCGAAGGCGATGTTCGCAATCTCAGCCGTTGGGGATTCAATGACAGGATCTCTTCACTACGTCCGGTCCGGGGCAGGGGGTACTGAGCCCCTGAACACACTGCGGCGAGATTTAATGTCACAACACCCGGGGCCGGGCCCCGGGTCGGGCTGACCCTTCACCACAGCCGGTGAGGGCAGGTAGGCAGGCCGGTTTGGCCTGGCTGCCTGCCCTGACCGTATTGGGTAGCTTGGCCGAGAGAGGGGGGCTTGGGGATGTCTGGTCAGGGCTGAAGGCTCAAGACGAGCTTGCCTATAACCTGACCGTCCTCGAGTCTCTGGTGCGCCTCACCTGCGCGCTCAAGCGGGAAGATCGCCGCTATGGGGGGGCTGACAAGGCCCGCCCGAACCCAGGGCCAGACCTGGGAACTTACAGCTTGCGCAAGCCGAGCTTTTTCATCGGGGCTTCGTGAGCGAAGTGTCGAGCCGGTAAGTTCGATGCGTTTCAGCATGATCCTCAGAAGGTTTATCTGGACGTCGGCACCCGTGAGGCTGGCTATGACGACCCAGCGTCCACCAGGCCTGAGCGACGCCAGGTTCAGGGCGGCATAGTCCGCGCCAACCATATCCAGCACCACATCGGCGCCACCCGCCCCGGTAATGGCGCTCAACAGATCGTCACAGGTGGCGTCCAGGCTAAGATCGGCACCGAGTGAACGGGCAGCGGCAGTCTTGGCGGCCCCTCTGGAGGTGGCAATAACCCGGGCTCCAGCGGCCTTTGCCATCTGGATGGCTGTGACCCCGATTCCACTCGTCGCGCCGTGGATCAGCAGGGTTTCGCCCGATGCAAGTTTGCCCGCCTCGAATACATTGGCAAAGACGGTGAAGAGGGTTTCAGGCAGGGCAGCCGCCTGTGTCAGCTCCATGTCGTCAGGTACGGGCAGGACATGGCGAGCATCGACCACGGCATAGTCTGCATAGCCGCCTCCCCCAAGGAGTGCGCAGACCCGGTCGCCAATCTTCCAGTCCGTGATGCCTTGCCCAACCTGATCGATAATGCCGGCGACCTCCAGCCCGAGAATCTCGCTGGCACCTGAAGGGGCGGGATAGCGCCCTTCGCGCTGCAAAAGGTCGGGCCGGTTTACGCCGGCGGCGTGGACGCGGATTCTGACTTCGCCGGCACGGGCTAGAGGGGGTTCTCGCTCGCCGACTTCAAGACAGTCGGCTGATCCTGATCCGCCCTTGATTTCGATGACCCTCATGGTGTGACCTTGCAATCGACCCGGTGCGAGGGTTCAGATAGGTAAACTCAAAAGGCCTTGCCAGCAGCAACCCGATAGGAGGTCTGACATGATACTGGACGAGAATGAACCCCGCCCGGCCGTGGGGGGCAGCCTGAAAGCCTTGATACGCGAGGACCTTGATCCGTATTCGGTTGATGATCTCAATGAGCGCATCGAACTTCTTAAGACAGAGATAGAGCGTTGCAGTCGGGCCATTTCGGGAAAACAGGACAAGAAGAGCGCAGCGGAAGCCCTGTTCAACTTCCGATGAATCCCACCTCGGGGCAGCCTGCCTGTGCGATTTCCCGCAATAGGGGACGTCAGATCGACTGTTGAGGGGTTCTTGTTGCATCTTTTCGCGTTAGAGGTGGCATGGCATGGGCGTTGCAAGCGGTTTTGAAGCAACGAGGCGGCATGTGGGCCGCAGCACCGATGGGGGCGGCTTCCTTGAGTATGTTTGAATCGATGGAAAGCGAAGATGTGCAGCTGGCTGGCCGGTCTCGCGCCACGGAGGTGCTCGATTTCGCGCGTTCTGAGCTGTTTGAGCGGACGTTCCAGGAAGGCATGGATCTGGTCGAGGAAGCTGCGGCCTGGCTTGATGGTGATGGGCGCAGGGAAGCCAGATTGCTTTCGCGCGCTACCGCGCTCGCCTATGCCGCCGAGAGCATGAAACTGACCACGCGACTGATGCAGGTGGCCTCCTGGCTCCTTGTCCAGCGTGCCGTACGCGAGGGCGACATGACACCTGTGTCGGCCTGTGATGCGCGTTACCGTCTGGCCGAGAGGCCTGCCATGGTCGAGGCGACCAGCGCTGAGCTACCGATCGGCCTCATCGAGTTTATTGTACGCGCAGATCGGCTGCACGACCGGATCTACTATCTGGATCGGCGCATGTATCT
>JBFZCB010000070.1:0-6899 GCA_041308165.1 Caulobacterales bacterium | reverse complement strand
TCCTCGGTGAGGTAGGTGTCCGCGGGGAACAGGACGTTCTCCGTACCGGGCTCCTTGATGTCTTCAGCATTGTAGCGACCCAGAACGCGCTGTCCGAGGGAGACGAGGACATCACCGCCCTCGACCACAGCCCGCAGCGTGATCCCGCGGGTGGAACCACAGTCGTCCTCGGTAACGATCGAGTCCTGGGCCACATCCACCAGACGGCGGGTCAGATAGCCCGAGTTTGCGGTCTTCAAAGCCGTATCCGCCAGGCCCTTACGGGCACCGTGGGTAGAGTTGAAGTACTCAAGAACGGTCAGACCTTCCTTGAAGTTGGACACGATCGGCGTTTCGATGATCTCGCCGGAAGGCTTGGCCATCAGGCCGCGCATGCCGCCAAGCTGTTTCATCTGGGCCTGTGAACCGCGGGCGCCGGAGTTGGCCATCATGTAGACAGAGTTGATCTCTGCCGTACGGCCATCTGGCAGTTTCTTGACGGTCGCAATCTCGGCCATCATGGCGTCAGCGATCTTGTCTGTGGCCTTGGCCCAGGCATCAACGACCTTGTTGTACTTCTCGCCCTTGGTGATGAGACCATCAGCGTACTGCTGCTCATACTCTTCGACCTGGGTGCGGGTCTCGGCCACCATGACCTCCTTCTGGGCCGGAATGACGATGTCATCCTTGCCAAAGGAGATCCCGGCCTTGGCCGCTTCACGGAAGCCCAGACCCATCATCTGGTCAGCGAAAATCACGGTCGCCTTCTGGCCGCAGTGGCGATAGACCACGTCGATCAGGTTGCCGATCTCCTTCTTGGTCAGGTTCTTCTCGAGCAGGCGATAACCCACATTCGGGTTCTGCGGGAGAAGAGCCGCCAGCTTCATCCGGCCAGGTGTGGAATCGATGACCTTGGTCACTTCCTCGCCCGCCGCATTCAGCTCAGTCCAGCGCGCCTTGATCCGGCTGTGAAGCGTTACAACACCGGCATCTAGGGCCGCATCGATCTCGCCCATGTTGGCAAAGAGCTTGCCCTCACCGGGCTCACCATCCTTGACCAGCGAGATATAATAGAGGCCCAGCACGATATCCTGCGAAGGCACGATGATCGGCTTGCCGTTGGCGGGAGACAGGATGTTGTTGGTCGACATCATCAGGACGCGCGCCTCGAGTTGCGCCTCCAGTGACAGCGGCACGTGCACAGCCATCTGGTCGCCGTCGAAGTCGGCGTTGAAGGCCGTACACACCAGAGGATGCAGACGGATAGCCTTGCCCTCGATCAGCTTGGGCTCAAAAGCCTGGATGCCGAGGCGGTGAAGCGTCGGTGCCCGGTTCAGCATGACGGGGTGTTCGCGGATGACCTCCTCGAGGATATCCCAGACCTGGGGCTGCTCACGTTCCACCATCCGCTTGGACTGTTTCACGGTGCCCGACAGACCCTTGGCGTCTAGACGCGCATAGATGAAGGGCTTGAAGAGCTCGAGCGCCATCTTCTTGGGCAGGCCGCACTCGTGCAGTTTCAGCTCCGGGCCCACGGTGATGACCGAACGACCCGAATAGTCGACGCGTTTGCCGAGCAGGTTCTGGCGGAACCGGCCCTGCTTGCCCTTCAGCATGTCGGCTAGGGACTTCAGGGGACGCTTGTTGGCACCCGTGATCACGCGGCCGCGGCGACCGTTGTCGAACAGAGCATCAACCGACTCCTGCAGCATCCGCTTTTCGTTGCGAATGATGATGTCAGGCGCACGCAGCTCCATCAGCCGCTTCAGGCGGTTGTTGCGGTTGATAACCCGGCGGTACAGATCGTTGAGGTCGGACGTCGCAAAGCGACCGCCGTCCAGGGGTACCAGCGGACGCAGCTCTGGCGGGATCACCGGAACGACGGTGAGGATCATCCACTCTGGCTTGTTTCCGCTCTCGAGGAAGGCCTCAATCAGCTTCAGACGCTTCGACGCCTTCTTGGCCTTCATCTCGGATGGACTGTCAGCCAGTTCGCCACGGTGGCGCTCGGCTTCCGAGTGCAGGTCGATACCCATCAGAAGGTTGCGTACGGCTTCCGCGCCGATTTCGGCGGTGAAGCCGTCATCACCGAACTCGTCTTGGTAACGGTAGAATTCATCTTCGGTCAGAAGCTGGTTCTGCTTGAGCGGCGTCAGGCCTGGCTCTGTGACGATGTAGTTTTCGAAATAGAGAACGCGTTCAACGTCCTTCAGGGCCATGTCGAGCATCAGGGAGATGCGGCTCGGAAGCGACTTCAAAAACCAGATGTGGGCAACGGGCGAGGCCAGTTCGATATGGCCCATGCGCTCGCGCCGCACGCGGGCAAGCGTAACCTCAACGCCGCATTTCTCGCAGATGATACCCTTGTACTTCATGCGCTTGTACTTGCCGCACAGGCATTCGTAATCCTTGGTCGGGCCAAAGATGCGCGCACAGAAAAGGCCATCACGCTCCGGCTTGAACGTCCGGTAGTTGATGGTCTCTGGCTTCTTGATCTCGCCAAAGGACCACGAACGGATCTTCTCGGGGGAGGCCAGGGCAATTTTGATCTGGTCGAAGGTCGGAGTGACCGGGACCGCGTTGAAGATGTTCAGGACTTCCTGGTTCATCTTGGTTCCTTCTGCGGCGGGGGCCGCGAAATAAGAGAGAGTGTGGAAAGCTAAGAGCGGCGAGAGATCGGTGACGGGTGAAGGTCGGGCCACGAGGACCAGAGCCCCCACCCGCCTTCACCCGTCACTTCAAACTCAGCTGTTCTCCAGCTCCACGTTCAGACCCAGCGAGCGCATTTCCTTGATGAGAACGTTGAAGCTCTCGGGGATGCCCGCCTCGAAGCTGTCGTCACCACGAACGATGGCTTCATAGACCTTGGTCCGGCCGGCGACGTCGTCGGATTTCACCGTCAACATCTCCTGCAGGGTGTAGGCAGCGCCATAGGCCTCGAGAGCCCAGACTTCCATCTCCCCAAAGCGCTGGCCGCCGAACTGTGCCTTGCCGCCCAATGGCTGCTGGGTAACCAGCGAGTACGGACCAATGGAACGGGCATGGATCTTGTCATCGACCAGGTGGTGCAGCTTCAGCATGTAGATGTAACCAACGGTCACCGGACGCTTGAACTGTTCACCCGTCTGACCATCATAGACGATCGACTGGGCAGACTTGTTCAGGCCAGCCTCTTCCAGGAGACGCTCAATGTCGCCGATATGGGCTCCATCGAATACGGGCGTCGCGAACGGAACGCCCTTCGACAGGTTCTTGGCCAGCTCGATCAGGTCATCCTCGTCCTGCGGCAGAGGTGTGTCCTCTCCGTAGATATGCGTCAGGCGATCGACCAGAGCCTGCTTCTGACCGCCCTGTTGCCAAGCCTCGAGAAGGGAAGCGATCTGCTTGCCAAGGCCGGCAGCAGCCCAACCGAGGTGGGTTTCGAAGATCTGGCCGATGTTCATGCGTGAAGGCACGCCCAGAGGGTTCAGAACCACGTCGACAGGGGTCCCGTCCTCGAGGTGAGGCATGTCCTCGATCGGAAGGATCTTGGAGATGACGCCCTTGTTTCCGTGACGACCAGCCATCTTGTCCCCGGGCTGAAGCTTGCGCTTCACGGCCACGAATACCTTGACCATCTTCATCACGCCCGGGGGCAGTTCGTCACCACGCTGCAGCTTCTCGACCTTGTCCTCGAAGCGACGGTCGAGCGCCTTGCGGGCATCCTCGAACTGCTTCTTCATGGCCTCAAGCTCGCCCATGGCCTTTTCATCATCGAGAGCGATCTGCCACCACAGTCCGCGCGACAGCTCCGCCAGCTTCTCCTCGGTGACTTCACCACGGCCAAGTCCCTTGGGACCTGAAACCGCCGTCTTGCCCAGAACCAGTGGCTTCAGACGGCCGTAGACGTTGCGCTCAAGAATGGCGAGTTCGTCATCGCGGTCCTTGCCAAGGCGCTCGATCTCATGGCGCTCAATAGCCATGGCCCGTTCGTCCTTGTCCACGCCATGACGGTTGAAGACCCGAACGTCGACGATTGTACCCGCAACGCCCGGCGGCAGGCGCAGTGAGGTATCGCGAACATCCGAAGCCTTTTCGCCGAAGATGGCGCGCAGCAGCTTTTCTTCCGGCGTCATCGGGCTTTCACCCTTGGGCGTAACCTTGCCGCAAAGGATGTCGCCAGGCTGAACCTCGGCCCCAATGGCTACGATCCCCGCCTCGTCGAGGTTGCGAAGGGCTTCTTCACCAACGTTGGGAATATCGCGCGTGATCTCTTCAGGCCCAAGCTTGGTATCGCGCGCCATGACTTCGAACTCCTCGATATGGATCGAGGTAAAGACGTCGTCGCGGACGATCCGCTCGGAGATGAGGATCGAGTCCTCGAAGTTGTACCCGTTCCAGGGCATGAAGGCGACGAGAGCGTTCCGGCCCAGAGCCAGCTCACCCAGATCCGTCGAAGGACCATCAGCGATAACATCGCCAACCTTGACCTCATCACCCACGCGCACGATCGGGCGCTGGTTGATGCAGGTCGACTGGTTGGACCGCTGGAACTTGGACAGGCGATAGATGTCAACGCCCGAACGTCCGGCGTCCAGCTCATTGGTGGCACGCACCACGATACGTGTACCGTCGATCTGCTCAACCACACCGTCGCGGCGGGCGACCACAACCGCTCCGGAATCCCGTGCGACCACAGCCTCCATACCGGTGCCGACGAGCGGAGCGTCCGACTGAACCAGCGGAACGGCCTGACGCTGCATGTTCGCACCCATGAGGGCGCGGTTCGCGTCATCGTTCTCGAGGAAGGGGATCAGCGCGGCAGCAACCGAAACGACCTGCTTTGGCGAGACGTCCATCATGTCGACGTCGGCCTTGATCAGCAGCTGGGATTCACCGTTGATCCGTCCAGGAACCAGATCCTCGACAATTTCACCGTTTCTCAGCTCGATGTTGGCCTGGGCGATCGTATATTTGGCCTCTTCCATGGCCGAGATGTAGATCACCTCGTCCATGGCCTTGCCGTCCTTGACGCGACGATAGGGGCTTTCAATGAAGCCGTACTTGTTCACTCGAGCATGCGTGGCCAGAGAGTTGATCAGGCCGATGTTGGGCCCTTCCGGCGTTTCAATCGGGCAGATCCGGCCATAGTGGGTCGGATGCACGTCACGAACCTCAAAGCCGGCACGCTCGCGGGTCAGACCGCCAGGGCCAAGCGCCGAGAGACGACGCTTGTGGGTGATTTCCGACAGCGGGTTGGTCTGGTCCATGAACTGTGACAGCTGCGAGGAACCGAAGAACTCGCGCACCGAGGCTGCGGCAGGCTTGGCGTTGATCAGGTCGTGCGGCATGACCGTGTCGATATCGACCGAGGACATGCGCTCCTTGATTGCGCGTTCCATGCGCAGCAGGCCGACGCGATACTGGTTTTCCAGAAGCTCCCCGACAGAACGGACGCGACGGTTACCCAGGTTATCGATGTCGTCGATCTCGCCCTGACCATCCTTAAGCCCGACAAGGATGCGCAGGACCTTGAGTACGTCTTCCTTGCGCAGCACGCGGATCTCGTCGGAAACTTCCGGGCTTTCCAGGCGCATATTCATCTTGACCCGGCCAACCGCCGAAAGGTCATAGCGTTCCGCATCAAAGAACAGGCTGTTGAACATCGCCTCGGCCGCTTCCGGGGTCGGAGGCTCACCCGGACGCATGACGCGATAGACGTCAAACAGAGCATCTTCGCGACCGGTCGACTTATCGATGCGCAGGGTGTTGCGCATGTAGGCACCGACCGTGACATGGTCGATGTCCAGAACATCAATGGTCGTAAAGCCCTTGGCTTCCAAAAGCTCGATCGTCGGCGCATCCAGTTCGTCGCCGGCCTCGGCGTAGATCTCACCGGTTTCGTAGTTGACCGCGTCTGCCGCCAGGTAACGGGTCACCAGAGCGTCAGCAGCCAGGGAGAGGGCCTTGGTCGTATCGCCCAGCTTCTTGGCCTGACGGGCGCTGATCTTGGTCCCTGCAGCGGCAACCACTTCGCCCGTATCCGCATCAATCAGATCGAACTCGGGCTTAACGCCCCGCCAGCGCTCGGGCTTGTAGGGGGTGACCCAGCCTTCGCCGCGCTTCTCGTAAGGCACCGTCTCGTAGAAGGTGCGCAGGATTTCCTCGCCGTCCATGCCGAGCGCATAGAGGAAGGTCGTCGCCGGAAGCTTGCGACGACGGTCAATGCGGACATAGACCACATCCTTGGCGTCAAACTCGAAATCGAGCCAGGAACCGCGGTAAGGAATGACGCGAGCGGCGAACAGCAGCTTGCCGGATGAGTGTGTCTTGCCCTTGTCGTGGTCGAAGAAGACGCCCGGCGAACGGTGCATCTGCGAAACGATCACCCGCTCGGTACCATTGACGATGAAGGTACCCTTGTCGGTCATCAGGGGGATGTCCCCCATATAGACGTCCTGCTCCTTGATATCCTTGACCGACCGGGCACCCGTCTCCTCGTCGGCCTCGAATACGATCAGGCGCAGCTTGACTTTCAGCGGCGCTGCATAGGTCATGTCTCTCTGGATGCATTCCTCGACGTCGTACTTGGGATCCTCGAACTCGTAGGAAACGTATTCGAGCACGGCACGTTCGTTGAAGTCCTTGATCGGGAAGACCGACTTGAACACGGCCTCAATACCCTGCTCCTTGCGCTGGCCGGGACGGACCTCGCGCTGCAGGAACTGCTCGTAGGAGGCACGCTGGACCTCGATCAGGTTAGGCATCGCCACCGCCTCGGGGATACGCCCGAAGGATTTGCGGATACGCTTCTTGCCTGTGAAGGTCGTGGCGGACGCGATCTGACCGTTGATGGCGAGACCGTTCGTGACGTCAGTCATTCTGTTTTCCCAATGGCACCGCATGAAGCGGCGCGTCAAATGCAGCGGCACGACACGCCG
>JBFZCB010000069.1:0-6797 GCA_041308165.1 Caulobacterales bacterium | reverse complement strand
TTGAACAGGTCAGGACCAGATCACCCAGACCACAGAGCCCTGAAACCGTTTCGGCCTGTCCGCCCATGGCCGTGGCCACTCGGGTCATCTCCGCAAAGCCCCGCGTAATCAGAGCGGCATGGGCGCTGCGTCCCAGTTCACGGCCCTCCACAATGCCGCAGGCAATGGCCAGGACGTTCTTCAATGCCCCGCCAATCTCGGCCCCGATCAGATCGGTAGCCTGATAGGGCCGAAAGGCAGGCGTCGACAGGGCCTGCATGATGGCATCGCCCAGTTCGGCATCCTCGCAAGCCAGGGTCACAGCCGTTGGCAGGCCGCGCGCCACATCGGCAGCAAAGCTGGGTCCCGACAGGACGGCGACGGTGGCTGATGGAATTTCCTCAGCCAGAACCTGGGTCATGAGCTTCAGGGTTCCCCGCTCAATCCCCTTTGAGCACAGGACGATGGGCTGGCCGGGTCTGTAATGCGCCGCATAGGCCCGCATGACGCCCCGAAGGTGCTGGGCGGGCGGAACGGCCAGAACCATGTCGCATCCAGCCAGGTCCGTCAGGTCGGAGGTGACCTGGACATGTTCATCCAGGACCACACCCGGCAGGAAGGCCTCATTGACCCGCCTCTGGCGGATACTGTCCACGACCTCGGGTTCTCGGGCTTGAAGGAGGGTGTCCAGTCCAGCCCATCCCGTGACCTGGGCCAGGGCTGTGCCCCAGGCTCCAGCGCCGATTACCCCCGCAGACCGAAAATCCATACGCACGTCCCCCCCTCAAGCCTTGGCACCCTTGCGACCTGCCTTGTGGACAGGATCGGCCAGTGCGCGGGCTTCGTCCAGCGGCCATCTTGGTCGAGCCGCCATATCAAGCTCTGAAGTCAGGCCCAGGGCCAGCCGTTCAGCCCCGGCCAGGGCGATCATGGCGGCATTATCGGTGCAGTAGGCCATGGGCGGTGCCAGGAAGTCAAAACCGTGACGGCTGGCGGTGCTCTCAAGCTCTGCCCGGATGGTCTGGTTGGCAGCCACCCCGCCGGCCACCACAAAAAGGGGGCGAGCCCGGCTTGGTGTTGATTCGCCAAGGCTCTGGACACTGCCATCCTGTGGGGTTTCACCAAGAAACGCACCCATGGCGCGTGCCGAGCGCTCACAGAGCTGTCGGGCGATCGCATTCTGGACGGCCGCTGCCAGATCCGCCCTGTCCTGATCACTCTGGCAGGCCTGGGCCAGGCGAGAGGCCGCCGTCTTCAGTCCCGAAAAGGAAAAATCACAGTCTTTCCGGCCGAGAAGGGCCCGGGGCAGGTCGTGGCGCGAGGCATCGCCAGAGCGCGCCAGTTTTTCCAATGCTGGCCCGCCTGGATATCCGAGCCCCATGGACTTGGCGATCTTGTCAAAGGCCTCCCCCGCGGCATCGTCAATGGTCGTGCCCAGACGGCTCATATTGCCGATACCCTGAACATCGAGCAGCTGGCAGTGACCACCAGAGACCAGAAGAAGGAGGAAGGGATAGTCAACCGGCCGTGCCAGCCGCGCTGAGACAGCATGTCCCTCCAGATGGTTCACACCGATGAAGGGCAGACCTCTGGCCAGGGCGGCCGCCTTGCCAAAACTGAGCCCCACCATGACACCGCCGACGAGACCCGGTCCTGCCGTCGCCGCTACGCCGTCAAGGGCGGCATAGTCCAGTCCTGCTTCGGTCATGGCGCGAGCCGTCACGCCGGCGATCATTTCGACATGACTGCGGGCCGCGATCTCGGGAACAACGCCTCCGAAGGCGGCATGGTCGTCGATCTGACTGTGGATCACCGAAGACAGGACCGTAGCCTGGCCGTCGGCCGAAAGGTGAACGACCGAGGCTGCGGTTTCGTCACAGCTGGTCTCGAGCCCAAGCACGGTAAGGCCTGTTGCGGTCGCACCGGTTGCGGGGGGCGTTCCTCTGCTATAGTCGGCGGCCATCTCCATCGGGTCGAGGTAGCGACCCCCAGCCGGCTGCGCAACGCCTGATGTCTTCGACCCCACTTCCTGTCCTGCGTATCGGTACCCGCCGCTCCAAGCTGGCGCTTGCGCAATCGGGCATGATGCAGCGGGCGATAGCTGCAGCCATGGGCCTTCCTTTGGACCGGGTCCCCCTGGTCGAGATCGTCACGACCGGGGACCGGGTCCAGGACCGACGCCTCCTTGAGATCGGCGGAAAAGCCCTGTTCACCAAAGAAATCGAAGAGGCCCTGATTGATGGGCGCATCGATCTCGCCATTCATTCGATGAAGGATGTTCCGGCCGAACAGCCGGCCGGACTGACCCTTGCGGCCATTCCCGAGCGCGAGGATGCGTCGGACGCCTTCATCTCCACTCATTTTGCGACCTTTGCCGAGCTGCCCCATGGAGCCCGCCTGGGCACGGCCAGTCTTCGGCGTCAGGCCCAGGCCCTGGCGCTCAGGCCGGACCTGAAGATCGAGATGCTGAGAGGCAATGTCGATACACGCCTCAAGCGGCTGGCTGATGGTGACTTTGATGCCATTCTGCTTGCGACAGCCGGACTTAATCGTCTGGGGCTGTCTGAGGTTATTCGCGAGCGCCTTTCGCTTGATGTCTTCCTGCCGGCACCCGGTCAGGGAGCCCTGGCCTTGCAGACCCGTGAAGGCGATACCGAGGCGGACTGGGTCCAGGCCCTGAACCATCCGATGACGGCCCTGGCCATCGCAGCCGAGCGCGGTGCGATGGTGGCTCTGGAGGGGTCGTGCCGAACCGCGGTGGGGGCCTATGCCCACATCAATGAGGGTGTCTTGAATCTCACCACAGAAATGCTGGCGCCGGATGGATCGGCGCGGTGGCGCAGGTCAGGGACGCTGGTGGATGCAGGCTCTGTGAATGCCGAGGCTGCCGCTCGCATACTGGGTGAACGTCTCGGTCATGCCGTCCATGAGGCGGCCGGTGACCAGCAGGTCGAAGGCTGAGCGTCCGGCCCAAAATCTGGGTGACCCGCTCAGAGCCGGGTGCGACGCGCACGGCGGCCAGACTGGCGGACATGGGTTTTGAGGCCATCATTGCGCCTCTCATCGCCATCAATCCTCTAAGGCCGGATTTTCCAGATCTGGAACCGTACCAGGGCCTGATCTTCACCAGTGTGAATGGCGTTTCCGCATTTCTGGATCTCGCCGTGTCCAAGACTGCCCTGAGCCTGCCCGTCTTTGTGGTGGGACAGGTTACGGCAAAGGCTGCTCTGGAAGCCGGCTTTGAAACCGTCCATTCCGCAGACGGGGATGTGACGGCCCTAGCCGATCTTTTGCGCAGGTTGGTGCCCATTCGAGCCCGCCTCCTTCAGGCCGGAGCTCTGCATCCTGCGGGTGATCTCGCTGGAATGCTGTCTGACCATGCAGAGGTTCATACCCTGGCTGTCTATGAAGCGATCACCGCCCAGGCAAGCCTGCCTAAGGCCTTCGATGGCGTCCTCGTCCAGTCGGCCCGGGCCGCTGAGGAGCTGCTGAAACATCTGCCTGCTGAGAACACCCAAGGTAGACAACTGATCGCCATTTCCCCGGCTGTGGCAAGAAAGCTGGAGATGGCTGGATTTGCTTTGGTTCATGTTGCGGCTACGCCCGATGAACAAGGACTTATGGATGCGGTGAATGCGGCGCTTGGCAAGCCGTCCACTGGCGTATAAAGAGCCGTCCTCGCGCAGGGCGTCTTTGCCTGTGTGTCAGAGGCCGCTTTAGCTCAGCTGGTAGAGCATCGCATTCGTAATGCGGGGGTCAGGTGTTCGAGTCACCTAAGCGGCACCACCTTTCCCAAAGCACCACTAGCGTTGACGTCCGGCCGGGAAAAGCCGGAGGGCGCTTTCGCATGGGAGTTTAGTGGGTGCCCAATACAGTGCCGCTTACGAAGACGGCTGACAATCTATAGGCATTGGACTTCGTCGCCTCTTGGGAAAAACCGGCCCGAAAAGCTCGTTACGACGGGATGCGGCACTCCCACATTGATCGTTGCGCGGGCTTTTGCGGCTCGCAAGCGTCGTTGTGAAAGTAGCACGATGGAATAATCGAACACGTTTCCGAATCGTGTTAAAATATTTGCTATTTTTGAACATGATCTGGGCGTATGTTAAAACCAATCTATAAACTTCCTGACCTTCCACCCAGCGGCGCGCTGGAAACACCGGCGGTACTCCGCGCTCTGGCACATGCTCATCGTCACCTCGCAGAACTAAAAGGCCGGGCTGCAAGCATTCCAAACCAAGCCATTCTGATCGATACGTTATCCTTGCAGGAGGCCAAGGCCAGCTCAGAAATCGAGAACATTGTCACGACCCAGGATGAGCTATTCCAGGCGAGCCTTTTCATCGATGGCCCTGGCTCCCCGGCTGCCAAGGAGGTCTCAAGCTACCGGGATGCTCTGAAACGCGGTTTCGAAAGTCTCCATCGCAACGGTGGATTTCTGACGAACAACGCCATCATCGATATGTTTCAAGTGCTCAAGCGAACTGACGAAGGGTTCCGTGCGACCCCGGGGACAGCACTGCGGAACGAGGCCACAGGCGAGTTGGTCTATGTGCCACCACAAGATCAGTATGCCATCATCGGCCACATGACCGCACTCGAACGCTTTATGAATGACGACGGTGCGAGCGATCTGGATCCTTTGGTGAAGATGGCGCTGATCCATCACCAGTTTGAGAGCATCCACCCTTTTTCTGACGGAAACGGGCGGATAGGGCGGATCATCAACGTTCTCTATCTAACCCGCACCGGACTGCTCGATATTCCGGTCCTCTACCTCAGTCGCTACATCACAGCGAACAAGTCGGACTACTACCGGCTGCTCCAGTCGGTTCGCGACGATGGCGATTGGGAGCCATGGCTGCTCTACATCCTAAGGGCCGTCTCCGAGACATCACAGCAGACCCTCACTCTCATCGAGGGCGTTCGTCGTCTGATGGCGGACTACAAACAGCGCCTACGTGGGCACCCTAAGATTCGCTATTCGCAGGATCTTCTGAACAACCTGTTCCGGCATCCCTACACGCGGATCGAGTTCCTCCAGGCTGATCTCGACATCACCCGCCAGACTGCTGCAAAGCGTCTTGACCAACTCGCTGATGCCGGATTTGTGGAAAAGCACCAGCAGGGGCGGAACAACTACTACGTTAATGCGCCGCTAATTGATCTGCTCGTTCAGGTGTCGGACAGACGGTGAGGGGACCGGCCGATCAGCCCTTCCCGCCCACATCCTTCTGGCGGCGCGGCCACCCAAAAAAGGGTTATCGTCATCGTTCGCCGTTTGCTTTCTCTGCTCGGCTACGCGCAGCGCTCGGCGGACGCTTACCTGTAACCCGACCGCTTTCGTGACCTTCAAGTTCGTGCTGAACGATGGGTTGCCGTCCTCTGCTAGAGCTTTGACGAGTCATTGCCGAGATATCCCAGTGTCTCTCGAAAGTTTGCTCATGTTTTGAGCCCGCGCGACGACGCCGAGTGAATGCACGTAATATCCAGGATCCTCACCAGCCTCCTCAAGCGCTGCATCGAGGTAGGCAGCGATGTCTTCAGGTGAGTTTAAATGTTCAGCGGCGTCAAAGGAGCTGAGTTGAAAAGTCGGGCATGATGATCTCCATTAGAGGCGCTCAGCCATCTTGAAGGCCTTTGCAATATCCCTAGCATGCAGGGTGCCTTATGCGCTTGAACCTTCCGCCAAAACCGGGCGGCCCCCTCCCCCGAAAGGGGTTTGCGAGGACCAGACTGGGTTATGGGCGAGAAAGAGTAGCCCGGTAAAATGCATGAGACTAGGCGTGAACGCTGGCGTCGACTGCGTCGATATAGTTCAGCACATCATCGGCCTGGTTGTTCTGCAACAGCTGCATCGCGGTCTGCCCTGAGAAACCGGGCAGCGGCTCGGAACGATACCAAGCCTAAGGCAGAAGTGCTGAACCAAAGCGCGGATCGACCTTGTTGAGCACGTCCACCATCTGCTGGATACGGCATTGGGTGCGAGCGGAAGCGATCCGGTCCTCGCGCTGAATCTCATCTTTGCGCGGGCTCGCCCGGGCAAACAGGGTCGATCAGTCATTTAGGTGGTTGAGCGAGCGCCAAAATCTCTCTCGGCGCTTCAGGTTGTCGATCACGTCGCCGCCGAATGCGGTCTGTTGATTTCCACTGAGATTGACCCTTTAGGAGCCCGGGTTTCCACACAGAACTGACGCATGACCGGATCGTTCCTCTTGCTTGAGTGTCGAGGGACCTTGGGGTGATGGATAGGGCGTTACTGAGCGTAATCCGTCACTGGCATGGTTGGCAGCCTATTACGATCCGCCTGACCCACCGCCTACAACGCGGGGCACAATCATCACCCGGGTCAACTCACAGTGAAAATCAACAAGTACATCCCTCCCGGGCTTCAACGGAGCTTGTGAATCGTCGGCGAATGGACTGAAACTGCGGCATGTCATTCCTCGCCGACGCAATGAAGATGACCCTCGGCCTGCCGTTCAGGCTTCAGGGATGGAGTGTCGAGGGACTGCGGCCAGAGATGCCGAAATTTGTTCTCGTAGGTGCCCCTCACACCAGCAACTGGGATTTCATCTATTATCTGGGCGCTGCAAGAGCGCTTGATCTGGATCTGAAGTTCCTTGGCAAGGCTTCCCTGTTCCGATGGCCCTTCGGCGGAGCCTTGCGCGATCTCGGCGGCGTGCCGGTTGACCGCTCCCAGGCACGGGACATCGTTAGTGCCATGGTGGCCGAGTTTGAACGCCGCGATCAGTTCATCCTGACGATCGCACCTGAGGGCACTCGTGCTTCGAGCGATCGATGGAAGACTGGGTTCT
>JBFZCB010000068.1:0-3558 GCA_041308165.1 Caulobacterales bacterium | reverse complement strand
AGGGCTGGGTGCCGCCGCCTCCACTGTCACGCGCGATCTCGAACTCTGACAGCAGGATCTGGCGGACGCGCGAAAGCTCGTCCTGCTGTTTCTGCGGAAGATGATCGAGGTCTGATTTCACGGGTGTGAGTCTAGCGGGTTCTGTCCCGGTGGCGAGGGGCCGGGTCTTGTTTGATCGCACTTTTTTCGAGCTTAGACCCATCCCCGCCGGGCAATAGTGGGATCGAAGGTCCCATAAAACCCGCATCGGTTGAGACGATATCCAGGGGTTCTGCAACCTTGATGTCTGCAAAGCCTTTGGAAAAGTGATCAAGGCGTTTGCGACAGGGCGATGCTTTACCCTAATGGCGAGATCTAACCCCGCTCCAGGAGCTTTGACCCATGCACCCACGCGCTGGCCAAACGGCTCTGCCGGAAGACCTCATAGACCTCCGGGCCGTGACGGATGCCTATTACAGCGTCCGACCGGATATGGCGGATCCGTCCCAGCGTGTTGTCTTTGGCACGTCGGGTCACCGGGGAGCCAGCCTCGACGGGGCCTTTAACGAGAGCCATATTCTCGCTATCGCCCAGTCTGTCGTTGAGTATCGCCTGGCCCAGGGCATTACGGGGCCACTGTTTCTGGGTCGTGACACCCATGCGCTTTCCGAGCCTGCCTGGCGCACGACCCTCGAGGTCTTGATTGCCAATGGCGTTGAGGTTCTGATCGATGCCCGTGACGGCTTTACGCCAACACCCGCCGTGTCCCATGCCATTCTCGGCTACAATCGCGTCAATCCACGCAAGGCCGATGGTCTGCTGATTACCCCGTCCCACAATCCGCCGCGCGATGGTGGGATCAAATACAATCCACCGACCGGTGGGCCAGCGGGAAGTGACGCCACAAACGCCATAGCCGCACGGGCTAACCAGCTGTTGGAGAGCCAGGGCGATGGGGTAAGGCGCGTGGCGTTCGAGACGGCCCACGCTCAGGCGGGCCGGTTCGACTTCGTCTCGGCCTATGTGGACGATCTGCCCAGTGTGCTTGATCTCGATTCCATCCGTGAGGCCGGCATCAGGATCGGTGTCGACCCATTGGGAGGGGCTGGCTTTGCCTACTGGAGTGAAATCGCAGATCGTCACCGCCTGAACCTGACCGTCCTGAACGAGACCGTTGATCCTTGCTTTGCGTTCATGCCGCTGGATACGGACGGCCAGATCCGCATGGACTGCTCATCACCCATGGCCATGGCCAAGCTGATTGGGATGCTGGAAGGTGGGGCGGCCTATGATGTGGCGTTTGGCAATGATGCCGATGCGGATCGGCATGGCATCGTCACGCCCGACGCCGGCTTGATGAACCCCAATCATTTCCTGAGCGCCGCCATCTCCTATCTGTTCTCTAATCGTCCACAGTGGGGTGCCCACGTCAGCGTCGGCAAGACGCTCGTCTCCTCCAGCATGATTGACCGGGTCGTGGCCGGCATGGGCAGGACACTTCTCGAGGTGCCAGTCGGGTTCAAATATTTCGTGCCGGGCCTGCTCGATGGAAGTGTTGGTTTTGGCGGAGAAGAATCGGCCGGAGCCTCATTCCTGCGCCAGGATGGCCGGGTTTGGACGACCGACAAGGATGGCATCCTCCTGGGCCTTCTGGCAGCGGAAATCGAGGCGCGCACGGGTCAGAGCGCAAGTCAGCTCTATGAGGATCTGACGGTCCAATACGGTCGTCCGGCCTATGCCCGGATCGATGCTCCAGCCCTTCCCGAACAGAAGCGTCGCCTTGCGGCCCTGAAGGCCAGCGATGTCAAGACGCACACACTGGCCGGCCAGCCCATCCTGGCGACCCTGACGCAGGCACCGGGCAACAACGAGGCCATCGGCGGCCTTAAGGTCATCACTGCCGATGCCTGGTTTGCGGCCCGCCCGTCCGGCACCGAGAACGTCTACAAGATCTATGCAGAAACCTTTCTTGGACCCGATCACCTTTCCAAGGTTCAGGAGGAGGCCATGGGCATGGTGTCGACGCTGTTTTGATCGCTGACAGCCTGGTCTGGCCGGGGCCAGG
The DNA here is from genome assembly GCA_041308165.1 of Caulobacterales bacterium. Lineage (GTDB taxonomy): Bacteria > Pseudomonadota > Alphaproteobacteria > Caulobacterales > Caulobacteraceae > Brevundimonas. The sequence goes on along the minus strand of JBFZCB010000068.1, from coordinate 1,514 downwards.
CTGATCAGCCTTGGCCGGGTCGCAGGCCGGGTCTGTCCCGCCGTTGGACGCAGGCGGGGGCGCGGCTCAGCGACAGGGTTCACACCCGTTCATGATGTTGCTTCATGCGATCTTGGCGGTTTGGACCCTAGGCTGGGTTCCTTCAGAAAGGTCTCGGCCGTGCTCACTCCCCGTCGCGTTGTTCTTTTCCTTCGCGCGATGACCGCCATCGCCATCTGCGTCCTGCTGGTTCTTACGATGGGGCCCTTCCAGGGCCTGGAGGCGCGGTTTGGTCTGAGCGACAAGGTTGCTCATGTGGCGGCCTTCTACATTGTGACCCTGCTGGCCTTTGCGATTGCGCCGCGGTTCCGCCGCATGGAACTCGCACTCATGGTTTTTGGTCTTGGCGTGGCCATAGAGCTGGGCCAGGGGATTGTCGGCAGAAGCCTGTCTGTGAGCGATGTGCTGGCCAACAGTGCAGGCATAGCGGCCGCCACCCTGCCGGCCTGGATCGAGCGGCTAAGATTCCTGGCCCGCCATTTCCCCGACCTGCCACTTGGCCAGGCCGCAGGTCCCGATCGCAGGGGCCGACTGGATGAGGCCGGGCCCGATACGGCTGGTCTCGAGCCCGATGGGACACCGCAGGGGCCGGGCAGACGCTGAGGCGATGTCTGCCTGTCGTCTGTTCGGGCTGCGGATTCCCCTCAGCCTCCTCTGCCGCCGGCAGGCTCTTGGGTTGGCAAGGCCTTGTCCATGGAACCCGATCTGATCCGGTGAGGCTAGTGACCCTTGCGATCGCTGGATCGGCCTATGTGGCGCTCAAGGGCCGAGATCATCTTGGTCACGGCCCCCGTGGCGGCCAGATCGAGAGTGGAACCCTGGTCCGTTACGGTGACCGGATCGCCTCCGGCAAGGCGTGCCTCAATCGCACAGCGCTTGTCGTTGACAGTCTGGCGCCCGGTTGACCCATCGGAGAAATGAACCTCGATACGGGTCAGGCGGTCGTTAAACCGGGACAGTCTTGTGCGCACCATATCCTCCATGGTCAGGGCAAAATCGCCGCCGCCATCGATGGCGTTGGATGTGTTGATCTGGATGTCCATGCTGTTTCCTGGTCCTGTCTGGTCACGGGCTGTTGTCTCAGCGAACCTTGCGCGAGCGCTCGAGTACGGGGCGCTGGCCCTCGGCATCAAAGGCACCGGATGGCGCAATCCCTGTGTTTGGCAGGGGGTTCATGCCCGCGTTTGGCGTATCTGTGGCAGGGGGGTGGGCCGGAGCTGGCGCCTTTGCCTTGAGGTCGGCGGCCTGTCTGGACGGTTCAACCTGAGCGGCCTGTTCGGGCCTGGCGGGGGTAGACATGATGGCGATCCTTCTAGGGGCAGCTCTGGAACCAACCCGGTCGGAGCGCTCTGGTTGCCTCGGCGGCCCATAATGACCTTCAAGCTTTGGTGAACAGCCGATGAGCGCACCCGAGGTGATCAGGGTGGGTGCGCTTCAAGATCTGGACCGATGGTCCGGATGGAGCCCTGTATCCC
>JBFZCB010000067.1:0-12202 GCA_041308165.1 Caulobacterales bacterium | reverse complement strand
ATGGCATCGGGCGGACGGGCTATTGCGTCGTCGGTCAGTTTCTGACCCAGGTCCTGCGGCGACATTTGGGCTGTCTCGCGTATATTGTGCTCAGCCTCCGTCAGCCTGGTTTCAGCCGCCTCTAGCCGGACACTGAGCCCGGCACGGCTTTCACGGGCCTGGGATACCGCCAACTCGGCTGCGCGGCTCGCACGGTCTGCCGCGGCGGCATCGTCTGTGGCGAGCGTGAGCGCGTCAGCAGCGGTGGTTCGTCTGGCTTCGGCAACCGTCAGGGCGTCCAGCAGAGCATTGCGTTTGCCTGCGATCTCATCGGGAAGAAGGCTGGCCTGGCTCAGGTTTGAGGCGACGCGCTCAGCCTCCTCTGTGAGCATGAGGCTACGGGCAGAACTGTCCCTGGCACGACCGGTCCAGCCATCCTGTTCGCGAAGGAGGGTTGCCAGGCGAGCCTGGCGGCCGGATCGATCTCGCGCCTCTGCGTCGCGTTGGGCGCGGGCGGCCGCTGCCGCCAGCCGGGCCTCTTCAGTTTCAACCCTGGCCTGGGCAAGGGCTGCGTTCATTTCGTCGGGCGACTCAGCCGGGGTCTGTGACTGCATAAGCTCGTCCAGCGCAACCCGTGCGGCATCGACCTCTGAGGCCTGGCGTTCGAGGGCTTCGTCAAGGGCCTGTGCACGCGCTTCCAGTCGGGCCTGATCCCGTGCAAGAGTCTCAAACTGGCTGCGGGCGATGGCGAGGGCCTTGTCGGCAAGCGGCGGTTTCAGCCGAGCGGCCTGTACGTCGCTTTCAGCCTTTCGAAAGGCCTCAGTTGCAGCCTTCATACGCGCTTGAGCGGCTTCAAGTGCCGGCTTTGCGGCATCAATGCCTGCCTCAAGCTCTGTCAGGCGGGTGCGCTGGGCAAGTCGCACGGCCGCCGGACGCGGGGCCTCAGACCGGCTGATGAAACCATCCCAGCGAAAGAGATCCCCCTCACGCGTGACAAGTCGTGCACCTGGAGGAAGGGTGCGAGCGAGCGCTTCTGCATCTATCGAAGCGCCTGAAACCTCGATTATTCCGCACAGAGCCAACCTTGCCCCCAGGGCCTGGGGGGCGGATACATGGTCCGAGAGTGGGCAAACACCTTGCGGCCATTGGGGCAGGTGAACTTCGGCCCCAGCCCAGTAGGCCATGGCACGGGCATCCAGCGCGGCATCAAGATCATCACCGAGGGCCGCCGCCAGGGCAGCCTCATAGCCTTTTTGAGCGCTGACCTGGTCAAGGGCCGGGGGATAGTCCCTTCGTGCCGACACCAGAAGCGATGCCAGGCCCCGGGCTTCGGTCTGCAGACGGCCAAGGCGATCCTCAGCGGACCGGGCCGTGGTGCGGGCCTCCTGTTCTGCACGGGCAAGGTCGCTGCGTTGCGCCTCCGCTGCCTCGACGGCCCCGCGAACACGATCCAACTCCAGTGTCGCCGCGTCTACGGCTTCGCGGGCCTGCAACAGCAAGCGGCTATCAATAAGGCTGAGGGCGGCCCGCTCCTGAAGGGCCGCCTCGCGGGCTCGCTCCGTTCGCTCGAGCCTGGACTCAGCATCGCGCCTTCGCGAAAGATCAGCCATGGCCCTAGCCTGTGTCGCGGCAAGTTGCGATGCGAGGCCTTCAACCCTGGTCTCAGCACTGCGGCGACGCCCTTCCGCCTGTGCAAGGGCCTCTTCGAGCTCAGGTCCAAGCTCGGGAGCGTTAGCAATCTCAGCGTTGAGGACACCAAGTTCGAGCCCGATCCGCTCAAGTTCGACAGTGGCGTCCTGAGCGATTGAGGATTCTCGCTCCCGATCGGCAGCAATGCGTTCACTTTCAGACTTAAGCCTCGATACCTCTGTGCGAGCCTGCTGCTCGACCATATCAAGCCGGTCCCGCTCAAGACTGGCGCGGTGGAGAAGAGCGGCGGCAACGGCATCCTCCTCGCGAGCCGGCTTGAGCGCCTCCTGTGCAGACAGGGACTTAACCTGGGCCTGGGTTGCAGCCAGGGTGGCCTGGGCCGTCTGTTTTTCAGCCTCTTGCAGTTCGCCCCTTGCTGTCTCGGCTGCAATCCTTGCGTCGTTCCAACGGACAAAGAGAAGCGCTGACTGCAGGGCGCGAATTTCGGCAGAGATTTTCTTGTACTTTTCGGCCTGTCGCGCCTCGCGCTTCAATCGGTTCAGTGAGGTGTCGAGCTCGCGGCTGATATCGTCCAGCCGCTCCAGGTTGGCTTCGGCCGCTCTCAGCCGGATCTCGGCCTCGTGCCGGCGGGTATGAAGGCCGGCCACTCCACCGGCCTCCTCCAAAATGCGACGACGATTCTGTGGCTTGGCAGCGATCAGTTCCGAGATCTGGCCCTGCCGAACGAGGGCTGGAGAGTTGGCTCCGGTCGACGCATCAGCGAACAGCAACTGGACGTCCCTTGCCCTGACCTCCTTGCCATTGATCCTATAGGTGGAGCCCTGTCCCCGATCGATCCTGCGTGAAATCTCGAGAAGGGGGCTGTCCGTAAAAGGCTGAGGAGCCTTGCGCTGAGTATTGTCGATCGTGAGCTGGACTTCAGCGTGGTTGCGGGGCGGGCGATTAGCAGCCCCCGCGAATATGACGTCGTCCATGCCCTGGCCGCGCATGGCCTTTGCCGAGTTGGCACCCATGACCCAGCGCAGGCCTTCCAGGACATTGGACTTGCCACAGCCGTTTGGACCAACGACGCCAGTCAGGCCAGCCTCGATCTGGACCTCCGCCGGATCGACGAAGGACTTGAAGCCGACTAGCCTCAGTCTCTGGAACTGCATGGGATCTGGTTAGAGGCGAATCGGCGGCTTGGCGATTCCCCGTCGCAATCATTATCGGCTGCAGGTCTGCCAGGCCGCCATGAAAAGGTTGATCGCGGGTTTGTCCTGCCCGACCCAGATTGTCTCAGCGCGATGCCGCCATAATGGAGGATGATAGTCCCTCCAGGCTGTGATCATCGACCATTACGCCATTGATGAAGAAGGTCGGGGTTCGGGCGACGCCAGCTGCAACGCCACCAGCCATTACCCCTTGAATGGCATTGAGAGTCACTGGATCATTCACACAGGCTCTTACCTGGCTTTCTGGCAGGCCCGAGACGGCTATAGCCCTGTCGTACCATTCGCTCACTGGTCCGAAATTGCGCGCTGTCGACTGCCAGCGATAGAACATGTGGATGACATCGAAATAGTTGTCCCGGGCTGAGCAGCGGGCGACGGCGGCGGCGGTCGCTGCCATTTCGGTCGGCTCCGTCAGGACTTCCCTGAACACGAACCTCACCTGTCCAGTATCGATGAAACGTGCCTTGAAATCATACCAGGTGCTCATCTGCCACTGGGCGCATTGCGGACAGGCCAGTGAACCGTATTCGATCACGGTCACCCGAGCCTGGGGATTGCCGATGGAATGATCAGAAGCCGTTACCCTTGGGACAGGGCTTTGAGCCCAGGCAGGGGTCAGGGCCTGAAGCGACAGAAGGATGGCCAGCCCAAACACAGAAATCCAGGCGCGCGTGCTGTGCAAGGGCTTGAGATTGGTCATGGGATCAGTTCTCGGGAGATGCGGCAGCAACAGCCGCCGCGAGCCTTGCTAGCGTCGGCTCTCTGACGGCCTGGCCGTTCACGAAGAAACTTGGGGTTGAGGCCACGCCGGCAGCTGCAGCGCTCTGTATATCTGCATTGATTGCGGCCTGGGTGGCGGGATCTTCGAAACAGGCAGAGATTTCGGCACGTGTGCGACCGCTTTCGCCGATGGCATTTGCAAACCATGGTGCGGATGCGCCCGATAGGAGCAGTTCCTGGCCTTGAAACAGGGATCGGGCTACGTCGAAGAACCTTTCCGGACGTGCACAGCGTGCGATAGCCGCAGCAGCGAAGGCTTCACGGGCAGGTGCTGTTGGCAGGTTTCTGAAAACCAGTCTTACGCGGCCCGTATCAATGAAGCGGGCCTTGAAGGCCGGAAAAATGTCCCGGTGCCAGGCCGCACAGCCGGGACAGCTGAAGGAGGCGTACTCGATAACGGTCACTGGAGCGTCTGCGCGGCCCAGAACCCGGTCGGATGGGCTGACTGGAGCAAGGGTCTGGGCACGAGCGGGCGTGGCCATGCCCAGGGAAGAGAGCATAACCAGGCTAAGGACCAGGCCAAGTACCGACGTCAGGCCCCGAGCCCGGCCCCTCAGCCGTAGGCGCACGAGCCGGGCCCGCAGAGGGTTTCTCATGCTCTACTTCGCCAACTCGGCATCGATGGCCGCCGAGAGGTCTGCCATTGATGTGCCCTGGGTGCTTCCGGGTGTCTGCACGGCCTTGCCGTTGACGGTGAAATACGGCGTTCCCGTAACCCCGGCGGCTACAGCGGCCTGAACGCGCCTTTCGAGGGCTGCGATAGCCTTTTCATCCGTAATACAGGCTTGAAGGGCTTCTTCATTGATCCCAAAGGACCCCGCTGTCTTGACTAGAGATGCCCTTGGCGTGATGGCCCCCGACATCCATTCGCCTTGATTGGCCATGAGCTCATAGATCACGTCGAAATAGCGATCCTCACCGGCACAGCGTGCCAGAAGAAATCCCGCGCTTGCAATGTCGGCAGGCGGTGTGGGCAGCTCACGCAGCACAAAGCGGACCTTGTTGGTTTCAACATATTTGGCATTGAACTCGGGTCCCACATTCGCCTGCCAGGATGCGCAGTGGCCGCAAGTGGGCGAGGCATATTCGACGACGGTCACCTTGGCACCCTCAGGGGCCCCCTTTGCCATGTCGCCTTCAACGGCCGCGCCGCCTGATCCGCCGCAGGCGGCAAGGGCCATCAGACCAATCGCGCAGGCCGTGGAGGCTAGTATACGGGTCGTCATGCGGGGCAGGGTCATCAGAGTGGGTCCGTGTTCTGAACTGGAAAATAGACTGGAGGCCATTTCATACAGCCCCGGCAACGCACGGCAAGGATGTCACGGCTGAATGGTGGGGGCGGGTGAGCGTCTTTCGGTCTCAGCCTCCGGCCAGAAGGGCTTCAATCCTTGCTGACAGGCCACTGAGGCTGGTGTCAGTGACCTTCTCGCTGTTTACAAAGAAACTCGGTGTCCCATCGACCCCGGCCGCAAGGCCTGCTCGCACGCGCTCATCGATCCTGGCGACGGCTGCGGTGTCGCCCAGGCAGGTCTGGAACTTTGCCTCGTCAAGGCCCGCACTGGCGGCAACATCCAGGAGAACCGTTCTGGGTTGAGGTGCACTGAGTAATTCGGCCTGCCGGATCATCAACATGTTTATGGCCTCGAAATAGCGGTCTGCACCTGCACAGCGGGCCAGCATGAACCCCGCTGTTGCGACCTCTACAGGCGCGGTCGGGAACTCGCGAAAGATGTAGCGTACCTTTGCAGTATCAACATAGCGGGCCTTGAAATCAGGCCAGACCTGGGCATGCCAGCGAGCACAGTGGCCGCAGGTTATAGAGGCATATTCGATGACCGTAACCTTGGCCCCCTCTGGTGCGCCCAGAGCCATGTCGCCTTCGGCGGCTTTCATCTCGCCAGCGCAGCCTGAAAGACTCGTCAGGCCGACCAGGCCGAGGCTTGCCACGCCAAGCCGTAGCATGGCGGTCCGGCGATCCAGCCTTCCTGGCGGAAGTTGAAAACCAGTTTGATCCATCATCCGATTTCCCTGTTCACGATCCCGTCGGGAGGTGCCAATTTCAGTTCATTAGGGCAAGTGTTTGTCGCAGCGAAGGTCAGACGATCACCAGGGTCGGAATAAGGACCGGGAGAGGGGCCAGTCGGTGATCCGTAACAGGTTTAGTGGGGGTCACAGTCCTCAGGCCTGAACCCGCGCTGTGGTGCCCCCCTTCATTGACCGGCCTTACGATTGTGGGTCAGTACGGCCCGGCCCAGTTTAGCCAGGGCGACTTTGAGCTCTTCCGGAGCGGCCTCAAGAGATTGATTCAATCGAACCTCCTCTGCAGCACCCAGGGGTGGGGGCAGTCGAGGTGATCTTGCCGGATTGCTGGTGGGTCTGCCGACCGGCCTGACTGGACCCTGTGAAAGGGTCAACCTGTCCACAGTGCCCTTGCCCAGAAAAAGATTTACGCGCGCCAGTATCTCGGCCGACTGATGCTGCACCAAGAGGGCGGCGGGACCGGCCACCCGGAGCTCCAGCACGCCACCTGGCCGCGTTCCATCTGGACCTGGACGACCTTTGGTCAGTTTTCGCGGCTGGCTGATCCTGGCAAGCTGATCGCCAACGATTTCGCGCCATCGCGTCTCCAGGGCTCCGGCACCGCGCCCATGTTTTTCGTCGAGCGCCCTGATCAGCCCGGTCAGGGCACGACCTGCGGGCGGCGCAGGTCTTGGGGCAGGGCGGGTCCGTTTGCGAGACAGGATCTCACGTACCTCTGCATCTGTAGGAAGTGGACGAACCATCCGATGTTCTTAGCCTGTCTTTTGTGCCCATGCAGCAGTCATCCCGGACGGGCTTCCAATGTAAAGCCATGTAAAGGGCCCCAGTATCGGTTGTCTGTCTCTGGACGCCGTCTTCTCTCCCTCTTTAGGATCCTTTTCATAGATCAAGCCAAGGTTCTAGGGGCGACGAGCGTGGGTACGATCATAAACTATTCTGCTTTTCGGCCACGGTCCCGATCATCGAAAAGGTCCCTGGAACCGATCGTGGCCCAAATCATCGAGGCCCTGACCGAGTGCGGAGGTTCAGCTCATCGTGATGTGATTGCAAATATTATCGCCTCTAGGCGTGCAGGTCGCACAACGGTTGCCTCGAGAGAGATCCAGGATGAAGTCTTTGGGGGTTTCCAGAGGCATGTGGATCAAGCTTCCGCAAAAGGCTTGCATGCCCGACTTTACAGGCCCCTTGGGACCGAAAGCTATCGATGGGCCCTGACCTCTACGGCTGTTGGGCCCGCAATCGGCCAAGACCAGGAAAAATTGCGCAAGACCCGGTGAGCTGCGCATCGGCGGAGCCCAGGACCAGGTTGAAGTGCCTGATTGATCCGGTGCTGTCTTAGCCACGGCCAGGGTGTCCTCGGGTATGCGGACATCGCCGCCATGGCCCTCAAGAGATTCTGCTGCCCGTCCAGCGACCCGCTGGTCTCTGGCGAAAACTGTGCGGCAGGTTTCATGACCGGCGTGAAGCTGCCGATCTGAAAACCCAGTCCAGCAGACGCAAACCCGCCGGCCCTATCCGCTGGCCTGAGGGCCTTCGGCCCGCTAACGAGGGTCAATGGACGTCGATCCTGTGCGCGCAGCCCTTCTGGACTGGTATGATGGCCAGGCACGGCCTCTGCCTTGGCGTCTGGCTCCAAATGCGCCTGGGCGTCCCTCGCCCTACAGGGTCTGGCTGTCGGAAGTCATGCTGCAGCAGACCACGACCGCCCACGCTGCGCCCTACTATGCTGTTTTCACACAGCGCTGGCCTACGGTTCAGGACCTGGCTGCGGCACCGGATAGTGACGTCATGGCGGCCTGGGCGGGTCTCGGCTACTATGCGAGGGCACGCAATATGCTGGCGTGCGCCCGGACAGTGGTGAGTGATCACGGTGGGCAGTTTCCTGAAACCGAGGCCGAGTTGCTCGGTCTGCCGGGTGTGGGGACCTATACCGCCGCAGCTGTTGCTGCGATCGCTTTCGGGCGGGCTGCAAATGTCGTTGATGGCAATGTCGAACGGGTCATGGCGCGGCTGTTTGCCCTTCCGACACCCTTGCCAGGTGCACGTCCCGAGCTCAAGCGTCTGGCGGCGCAGTTTGTCAGCGACCGCCGTCCTGGCGACTGGGCGCAAGCCCTGATGGATCTCGGAGCCACGATCTGTCGTCCGAAATCGCCCAAGTGCCAGGTCTGTCCCCTGACCTTCGCCTGCGAAGGCTTAAGTACAGGTAGGCCGGAGCTCTATCCGGTCCGGTCCGGCAAGGCAGAGCGTCCGGTACGGCGGGGGTATGTATGGGTTTTGAAGAATGAACAGGGTCATATTGCTCTTCTGCAAAGACCTGCACGAGGTCTTCTTGGGGGCATGCTGGGGCTGCCAACTTCAGACTGGTCATCAGAACCTGATGAGATTGCTCCGGTCCCAGCAGACTGGAGGGACGCCGGTACCGTCGATCATGTCTTCACCCATTTTTCCCTTACACTGTCCATAAGGGCAGGTACCGGCTCGGGTGGGAACTGGATCTGGATGCCACAGGATGAGGCTCTCAAGAGCCTGCCTACGGTATTTGCCAAGGCCCTCAGGGCAGCGTCACAATCCTGATGTCGCCTGTGCGGTTTCGTGGCGTGACGATCACATCGGCACCGTGACGCAAGAACTCCAAATCCACCTGGGAGTCGCCCACAGTCAGGTTCGTTATCTCGAGGCGTTCGATTCCGTCGGGCAGGGCTGGGGCCTTGATGGTTATGAGCTTGTCTAGCGCATCGACCGACACGCCCAGAACCGCCTGGAGCATCAGGAAAACGGATCCGGCGGCCCAGGCCTGAGGCAGACAGGCCACGGGATAGGCGATCGGCGGCTCTCCTGGCTGCCGGCGGAAACCGCAGAACAGTTCGGGCATGCGCATCTGAAAATGGCTCGCGGCCGCGTAGATTTCTCCCAGGATAGCGGCCACGGTGTCGCGTTCGCCATAGCGAGCCATTCCGGCCAGGGCCAGCGAGGTGTCGTGAGGCCAGACCGAGCCATTATGGTAGCTCATGGGGTTGTAACGGGGCTGGCTGGTTGCCAGTGTCCGCAGGCCCCAGCCTGATCGAAACTCAGGCGACAGAAGTCGCTGGATTATCGATGCGGCCCGTTCCGGCCCTGGAAGACCGGTGAAAAGAAGGTGTCCCGCATTAGAGGCTATGGCTTCACAAGGCCGTCCTTGGCCATCAAGCGCGACAGCATAGAATCCTTCGGCTTCGATCCAGAATCGATCCTCCACCAGGTTCCGAAGGGACAGGGCTCTCGCTTGCCATTCGCTGGCAGCCTCATCTCCAATCACCCTGCCCATCTCGGCCATCGCCTGCCAAGCCGCATAGGCGTAACCCTGTACCTCCAGTAAGGCCACCGGGCCATTCGGAAAACGGCCATCCGAATGGAAGATGGCGTCTTCGGAATCCTTCCAGCCCTGGTTGGAAAGTCCAGTTTCTGCAGCGCGCTTGTAATCGATCAGGCCGTCATTGTTGGCGTCGCCAAAACTGGTCATCCACCGGCTTGCTGCCAAAAGGTTGGGCCACAGTTTGCGGATCAGTTTGAAGTCACCGGTTCGTCGTGCATAGGCACCCGCGAGGGCAACGAAAAGACAGGTTGAATCGACCCCTCCATAATAGAGTGCGAACGGGACCTCTCCCAGGGCGCTCATCTCGCCCCCCCGCGTCTCATGCATGATTTTTCCGGGCTGACTGTCGCGAAAGTCCGAGACCTCGGTCGCCTGTCGGGCGGCGAGATAACACAGCACGCCCCTTGCCAGGGACGGGTCAAGCCAGAGCATCTGCCATGCGGCCAGTAGACCGTCTCGACCGAAGGGCGTCGAAAACCAAGGTGTGCCTGCGTAGGGGTAGGGACCGGTCTCCAGGTCCGTGGTCAGTAGGGCCATGTCCGCCCGGGATTGGTCAAGCCATCTATTGAACTGGGGATTGCGGGGGGCCCTGACTGAGGCCCCGCGCCTGCGTCTGCGCCGCATCGCCAGCTTGGCTTCGGTGCCCTGGCGACGCCACCGAGATGCGTTGGGTGCTTCACTGGCTTCAGTGCCGCACTCGATGTGCAGCATGGCCTGTCCGCCTGGAGGCAGACAGAACTGAAACTCGGCACGAGCTTCAGTGAGACGGCTGGGCGGTTCGGAAAACGAAAGGCTGCTGGTTCGCGTAACCCCATCCAGACCCGTGCAAGCGAACCGGACGGTCTTGCTGTTCCTGATCGGTGGGTGCAGCGCGCCCGTCTTGGAGCGAGGCGTTCCCCGCACCTCAAAGATATCGGCAAAATCACAGCCGAACTCGAAGGCGAGCGGTAGAACAACCGTCTCGACACCATGGTTGGTTACATGAACCTGCTCGTGCAGTCGGCCCGACCAGAGGTAGCGTCTGCGTTCAAGGTGCAGGACCCCGGCCGGCGCCGACCGTCCACCCATGGGCGGGAGCGGTAGATTGGTGGAATGGGCAATGAAGAAGACATTGTCGCGCGAAACTGCGGAGCTGAGATGTGACGGGCGACCTGTGCCGACGGTCATGATCAGTTTTGAGAGTATGCGGGTGTCATGGTCAAAGAGGCCGTCTGCGCCACCTCTCAGATCACCCCAACGGTCAGCCACCAAGAACAGGTCGCCGTCCTTGAGTGCCTGCAGCGAATCAAACGGGTCAGCAGGACCCGTCGGGTCCTTGGCCGGCGAAGCCGGGCGGATTTCATCCATGGGGTTTCCCAACGCATCTCCGCTAACACGCTCATCATCGTGCGGCGGACGTTCACAGCAGTCTGTCGATAGCGCTCCTGCACCCGGTTTCGGGCTGGAGTTCTAGTTTGTGGCGATTGCGAAACAGCGGTCCTCAGTCGTGGACTTCGCCGAGAGCGCCAACTCCATCACAGGCGGAGCCGCAAAGGGTCGGCGCGCAAGCAGATCGGCGTAGACATCGAGATAGCGGCGCGCCATGGCCGCCGCCGAATAGCCTGTTTCGAACCGGGCCCTAATCGTCCTTCGGTCGAGATGGCGGGCACGCTCTGCGGCTACGACAGCCTCATCCAGATTGTCTACCAGGTATCCGGTCACGCCGTCTTCTATGACTTCAGCGGTAGACCCGCATCGAAAGGCGACAACCGGGGTGCCGCAAGCCATGGCTTCAATCATCACCAGGCCAAAGGGCTCGGGCCAGTCAATCGGGAACAGCAGCGCCTCGGCCCTGCCGAGGAACTCCGACTTCTGATGGTCGCCTATCTCTCCGATGAACTCTACAAGGGGGTTGGTTTCAATCATCGGTCTGATGACAGCTTCATAATAGGCCCTGTCAGCCGCATCGACCTTGGCAGCGATTTTCAGCTGTCGGCCCAGTCTTGTCGCGATCTCTATGGCGCGATCGGGACGCTTTTCGGGTGATATACGGCCTAGGAAGGCTAGATAGCCCTCAGCTTGAACAGAGCAGTTGAAGGCGTCAGAGGCCAGGCCATGATGGACGGTGGCCTTCCAGTTGGCGAACGGGATCGGCTTGCGTTGATGATCCGAAATCGAGACCAGCCCATAGTCGGGCCAACGACGATAAACCTCCGCAAGATCCTTCATGTCCAGTCGTCCATGAAGGGTGGTAACCGTCTTGTCTGCCCAGGGCCGAAACATGGGAAAGTGGATCATGTCGGTGTGAAAATGCACGATGTCGAACTGATCGATTCTGCTCAGTACGCTGTCGAGCATGGTCATGTGGGCAGCGAGGTCGGACTTGAGCTGTGAGGGGTCAAGCCGGATCGCCTGATCACGGACAGGCACCAGTCTCGCCTTGGTTCTCGCATCCGCACTGGCGAAGAGTGTGACGTCGTGACCGAGGTCAACCAATGCATCGGTCAGATGCGCCACGACCCGCTCAGTTCCACCATAGAACCGGGGAGGGACCGCTTCGTACAGTGGGGTGACCTGGGCAATCTTCATGGCATATGCTCCGGCCCGGGACGTCGTGCCGTAGCGCTGAACCGCTGACAGGTCTCTAGGTTCCCCGTCTCTGAACGGATTGTTCAAGAACCCCTGGCCGGTTTCTGGAGCCTTGCCGAGCGCATCTCAAGAGGTTGCAGCCTGGCGATGCCTACATTGTAGAGCGGATTTCTGTGCGCAGGGTATCAATGGATTTGAAGCCCTGATCGGTCTTGAAGCGCCAGTAGGTCCAGCCATTGCAGGCCGGAGCATTCTCAAACAGAGCACCAAGCTTGTGGATCGATCCGGACAGTTCACCTGATATGAGTGATCCATCAGCCCTCACTCGAGCTTCGCGATCACCCTTGGGGCAATAGAGGCGGTCGCCAGGACGCAGGAGCCCGGCCTCGACAAGCGCACCGAAGGGGACCTTGGGCTCGGACTTTTTCGAGCCCATGACCTTAAGGTCTTCGGGCGCTGCAGGAATGATTTCGGAAATCCGCTTTTCGGCGACGTCTGCATAGGCCGCTTCGCGCTCTATTCCGATAAATCTGCGACCGAGCCGCCTGGCCGCGGCGCCGGTCGTACCGGTCCCGAAGAACGGGTCGAGGACGATATCGCCGGGTCTGGTTGCCGCCAT
>JBFZCB010000066.1:0-9464 GCA_041308165.1 Caulobacterales bacterium | reverse complement strand
ATGGACACCCCTCCCCCGGGGGCCTCAACCAGCACTTTGAAGGCATCCTCGATCAGGGCGATGTGACGACTGCCCGGACCGATCACGGCCCTGAGGGCGGTGTCCTCCATGGCCAGAAACTCGGATTCACGTGCCAAGGAGTTTTCCTGCCAGACTGTTCTGCTGTCCGTTGATGATCCTTACCGGAACGATCTGGCCGATCAGATGGTCGGCATCATCGACATGGACGGACTGAAGATAGGGGGAGCGGCCAATGGCCTGGTGCCGTTCATCGTGTCGCCCGATCTTTTCGAACAGAACATCGAGCGTGCGTCCCGCCTGCAGGGCATTGAACGCTCCCTGCTGCTCCAGCAGCAGGGCCTGCAGACTGTGCAGTCGGTCACGTGACAGATTATCCGGTACCTGCTGTGCCATGGTCGCTGCCGGGGTCCCGGGGCGGGGCGAATACATGAAACTATAGGCCATCGCATAGTTCACGCGACGGATCAGATCGAGGGTGTCTTCAAAGTCGCGATCTGACTCTCCGGGAAAGCCGACAATGAAATCACCCGAGACCGCAAGATCCGGACGCGCCGTGCGAATTCGCTCGATCAGATCCATATAGGCCTGACGGCCATGCTTGCGATTCATCAGGCGCAGGATCCTGTCGGAGCCACTCTGCACCGGCAGGTGCAGATAGGGCATCAGCGCCTCAAGATCACCGAAGGCTGCGATCAGATCATCCGACATGTCATTGGGGTGACTGGTGGTGAAACGGATACGGTCCAGGCCCTCGATCTCGGCCAGGGCATAGGCAAGCCTGGCCAGGGTAGAAGGCTTCCCGTCCAGACCTTCGCCATTGTAGGCATTGACGTTCTGTCCCAGCAGCGTCACCTCGCGCACGCCCCTGGCGGCAAGGTCTCTCGCCTCGCTCAGGATCGAAGCCACCGGGCGTGACCATTCAGCACCGCGGGTATAGGGCACAACACAGAAGGTACAGAACTTGTCACACCCTTCCTGCACCGTCAGGAAGGCCGTCGGGCCTTCGACACCGCGAACGGCACCTTCGCCTGCCAGGGCATCGAACTTTTCATCCGCAGCAAAATCAGCGCTGATCCGTTCTCCCCTTGCGCGCGCCGTACGGGTCAAAAGCTCGGGCAGCTGGTGATAGGCCTGCGGGCCTACCACGAGGTCGACCGCAGGCTGGCGGCGCATGATCTCCTCGCCCTCCGCCTGGGCGACGCAGCCGGCAACGGCAATGGTCATCTCGCCCTGTCCACCCTGGGAACGGGCGAGCTTGAGGGCCTTGAGCTTGCCGAGCTCGGAATAGACCTTCTCGGCCGCCTTTTCACGGATGTGACAGGTGTTGAGGATGACGAAGTCGGCATCCTCGGCACTGTCGGTCGTGGAATAGCCAAGCGGACGCAGTACGTCTGCCATACGCCCGGAATCATAGACGTTCATCTGGCAGCCATAGGTCTTTATGTAGAGGCGCTTGGGCGCGATGACCCCGGTCGGGCCATGATCAGCTTGTGGATCGGTCATGATCGAGCGTTTACCGCGTGAACGTCCTGAACGCCACTCGCGCCTCTGCCCATGGAAATCGTGCCCCACCCAAGGCGCTTGGGACCCGTCAGGCCGAAAGCGTCAGTCGTCCTGGCGATGGGCGTGACGCTTGAAGATCAGGCCTTCGCGCTGTGAGGGCTCTGTACCCTCAATGGACTTGCCGTAGAGTTCCAGCTTGTGGCCCACCAGCTCAAAGCCCAGTCGAAGGGCGATTTCAGTCTTTAGGCGCTCGATCTCCGCATCGAAGAACTCGATTACCTCGCCCGTGCGCGTATCGATAAGATGGTCGTGGTGGTCGTCGCCAGCCTCTTCGTAACGGCTGCGACCATCTCCGAAGTCATGTTTCTCGACAACTCCAGCCTCCTCAAAAAGCCGCACGGTCCGGTAGACGGTCGCAATGGAGATGTGGGGATCTATGGAGGAGGCCCGACGATAGAGTTCCTCGACATCAGGATGATCCATGGCATTCGAAAGCACCCGCGCGATAACGCGACGCTGTTCAGTCATGCGCATACCGCGGTCAGCGCAGAGTTTTTCGATCCGGTCCATGTCGGCGAAGATAGGCGCGAGATCACGCTGTGGGAAGATGCCCGTTAAACTCTAATGCGAGAACCTCAGCATCAACCTCAATACCGGTTGGCCGCCGGTAATAGCCGCGACGATGGCCGACCTTCAAAAACCCGCATCGCCGATAGAGGGCCAGTGCGGCTTCATTGTCCTGGGCCACCTCCAGAAACAGCCGCCCGACGCCCGTCCTTTGGGCCATGAGGGCAGCCGCCTCGACCAGTTGACGGCCCAGACCCCGGCGCCGGAGCCCCGGCTCTGTCGCCAGGGTCAGGATTTCGGCCTCATCGGCAACGGTCCTTAAGACGATGAAGCCGGCATCGGCCTGACCCAGGGCAGAAACACCCTCCTGCGACAGGAGATTGGCCAGGAAGATCGCATCCCAGGGCGTTTCAAACGACAGGGCGTGCAGACGGGCCAGGGCCTCACAATCCTTGGGACCAAGACCCGCAATCGCAGCCACAGGGCGGTCTGGCCCAGGCTGGCAGGCGTCATCGGGGCCGTCGCTGACCCGGTTCATCCGCTGATCGGCTGAAGGGGGGCCGACTGTATCCGAGCCTGTCCCGGCAGCCGTGTCGGAGGCGTCGCATCCGGTGCCCGCAGATAGAGGGGTTGAGGTCGGGCCAGCAAGGGGTCCGCTGCCCGAGTAAGCGAGGCCAGGGCCGCAGCCGAAGGCACCACAGACATCAGGATTTCCGCCCCCTGAGGCGCGACCAGGGCCGCGCCGCTGCCAATCATCCGCCAGCTTTGTCCCGAAGCCTTCAGGAACTCACGGGCCTCCTCGATCTCGCTTGATCGAGGCTCCTCCTGGGGCTCTCCCTCCAAAAACGTCTGGATATAGACCTGACCCCGACGCGCATCGATAACAGCGGCTACGGCACCATGGGTTACAGACCCGCAGGCCAGAGCACCGGGCAACCCTGCCTCGGGAACGGAGGCCGCGAGGGCCTGAAGGGTCGAGAGCCCTATGACGGGTCGATCCAGCGCAGCCCCCAGACCCTGCGCAAAGGCGAGACCGACCCGAAGACCCGTGAAGGAACCGGGCCCGACTGTAACGCCGATCCGGTCAAGGGACTCAAAGCCGCCGCACGCCTGAACGCAGGTCCGGACCAGGATGCCAATATGCTCCTGGTGGCCCCGGCCCATGGGCTGCGAATGACAGGCCAGCGGGCGATCATCGTCAAACACACCAGCGGTACAGGCATCGAGGGCCGTATCGAGGACAAGGACCCTCATGACTGGTTTCAGATCACCTGCTCGACGCGGGTGACCTCGGGAACATAGTGGCGCATCATCTGTTCGACCCCCTGTTTGAGGGTCGCCGAGGATGAGGGGCAGCCTGCGCAGGCCCCCCGCATCCGGAGCGACAGGACACCGGTCTCTTCATCAAAGGCATCAAAAAGTATGTCGCCGCCGTCCTGGGCCACGGCTGGACGAACACGGCTGTCGAGCAGGGCCTTGATTTCAGCCACGATCTCGCTGTCGTCGCCCGTATCGACATGGCCGGAGGTGGCAAGGTCCCGAAGAAGGGGCGCGCCCGAGGTGAAGGCATCCATGATCGCCGAAAGGATCGGCGGCTTCATATCACTCCAGTCCGGCCCCTGAGGTTCGCGGGTCACGGCAATGTATTCGGTCCCGAAGAAGACACTGGTAACCCCCTCAAGCTCGAAAAGCGCTTCGGCGAGTGGTGAAGCCGTAGCCTCGTCGATGTTGCGAAACTCCCGTGCACCAGCCGGGGCTACATCGCGCCCAGGCAGGAACTTCAGGACATTGGGATTGGGCGTGGGTTCTGTCTGGATGAACATGAGACTGAAATGCGTGTTCGCGGGCCTTCGCGCAAGAGGCAGGAGGATTGCACCGGACCCCGGGCCCAGATCACAATGAGGCAAGGGCGGCCAACCCGGTCCAGAAACCCCAGGGTTTCAGGCGAGATCCTCGATATCGTCGTCGCTCAGCTCACCTGGAACAATGGTCACAGGCAGTTTGCGGCCTCCGAAAGCCGCCCCCTGCTTCAGCATGGCCGAAACCAGTGGGCCGGGCGATCGGCCCCCATTGGCCGAGGCCAGTACGAGAATCTTGATCTCCGGATCCTGACCCACAACCTTGCGAATCGCTGCCTGAGGATCCCCCTCCTCGATGATGAAGATGGGCTGAGACTTCGAGCGCTCGATCACGAGCTCGCCCAGCCGGGCCAGCAGTATCTCGGCTTCAGCCCTTTGCTGACGCTGGATTTCATCACGCACTCCAGCCCAGTGCTCGTCCGAACTGTCCGGCGTTACACGCAGCAGGACCACCCGACCCCCTGTGGAGCGGGCCCGGGCGGCAGCATAGCGCAGGGCCGCATCGAACTCTGGGCTGTCATCGACAACCACAAGAAACTTTCTGGGCATGGGCAACCTTCTGGCAGTCCATCGAAGATGATGACTTGCAGTTGAGCGCTTTTGTCAGCGAACGACAATGACCGAAGCGTCGGATCGTCGGATCCTCGGCCGGAGCATCGTCATTCGTCCCGGTCTGCAGCCCCAGGCTTAAGGCACCGCCCGGCCTGGCGGTTCAGGCCAAGCGTTGTGGCCCAAGGTGGAGACCCCGTGTTGGGACCCCATGTTTTGGGACCCCGTGTTTTGGGACCCCGTGTCCTGATCGGACCGACCTGTTGTGAACCAGACAGACGCCTCCGATTGCCAGGTCACTGTGCACACAGGGGCCCGCCCGCTTCAGCGGACGTTTGCAGCCACGCTGCGAATGGCCCCATTAGCGATGGTCAGCTTGGCAAAGGTCCAGCCCTTGCCCGAGGCCTCGATCTCGTCCACCGAGGTCCGAAGAGCCTCGACCACCTTCAGTCTGGGTCCGATCCACTGATCGACTGCGGTCTCTGCGGCCTGTTCGCTCTCACCCACCGAGGCCGTCGTCGCCAGGGCCACGGCACGGGTCAGACTGGTCTGTTCCTTCATCAGATCCTCGATCAGACGGCGCACGGCCAGACGGTCATAATGATCCACCGACGGGATCGAGCCGGCAGCAGCCCTCAGACGATCAAAGTCAAAGGCGGCTCCAACCTGGTGGTAGAGACGGGCCATGGCGGCAACCGGCCATGCCGTTTCAGACGAAAGGTCACCGATGTCGGCTGCCGCAACAAGTGGCCGCATCATCGAGATGCTGCGGGCCAGATCCTGGGGAGCGCCCAGGGAGGCAAAACCCTGAACGCGATGCTCGAGCCTGGTCTGCTCAAACCTGGACAGTACAGCAGAACCCTCGGTCTGCAGCCCATCGGCAGCAGGGCGATAAAGGTCGATGAGGCCCTGAACTGTCGCCCCGTCCCGGGCGGCCCGCCTTGCGAGCCAGAACGTCTGTCGCCGCAGAACGACAGCAATCTCGTTATAGAGGGCGCTCTGGGCCTCGGCCGAGACCGTCCCGTCAAGGGCTGCGACCGCATCCCAAGCCTCGTCAAGACGGAAGACCCGTCTGGCCGCCTCAAAGGCCAGAACAAGCGCCGAAGTATCGCACTCGGCCGATTCCCGCAGTCGATCCGCAAAGCTGGGACCGGCCATGTTCACGATTTCATTGGACAGGACCGTGGCCACGATCTCACGGCGCAGACGATGGCCTCTCATCTGTTGCGTGAACCTCGACAGGGGCTCGGGGAAGTAACGGACAAGCGTCTCCTCAAAGAAGGGATCCTCAGGCGCCCGCGAGGTCACAATGTCATCGAAGAGATCCAGCTTGCCGTAGGCCATAAGGACAGCCAGCTCAGGCCGGCTGAGCGCCTGGCCAGTCGCCTTCATTTCATTGATGCGCTGGTCATCCGGAAGGCCCTCGACCTTGCGATCAAGCTTTCCGCGCAGCTCCAGGGTCTGCATGAACCTCTGCTGGGCATCGAGTGCACGCGTACCTTCAGACTGCTGAAGGGTCAGGGCGAGGGTCTGATCATAGTTGTGGGCCAGGACCTTGAGCCCGACCTCCTCGGTCATTGAAGCCAGCAGAGGCGTGCGCTGATCCGTCGGCAGAAGGCCATCGGTGACCGCCGAGCCGACGAGGATCTTAATATTCACCTCGTGATCGGAGGTATCGACGCCTGCGGAGTTATCGATGGCATCGGTATTGATCCGTCCACCCGACTGGGCAAAGGCGATACGGCCGGCCTGGGTAAAGCCCAGGTTGGCGCCTTCTCCAACCACCTTGACCCGCAGTTCGTCGCCATTGACACGCAGGGCATCACTGGCCTTGTCGCCAACCTGAGCATCCGTTTCGGAAGCCGCCTTCACATAGGTTCCGATCCCGCCCAGGTAGAGAAGCTCTGCCGGTGCCCTAAGGATGGCGCGGATCAGGCTAGCGGGGTCCAGCTCATCGTCGCTGATGTCGAGCAGGGTCTTGATCTGGGGTGTCAGGGCGATCGACTTGGATGAACGCGAGAAAACGCCTCCCCCTTCAGATATCAGCCCTTGATCATAGTCCTGCCAGGAGGAGCGCGGGAGATCGAACAGGCGCTTGCGTTCCTGCCATGAGCGAGCGGGATCCGGTGTCGGGTCGATGAAGATGTCGCGGTGATCAAAGGCTGCCACGAGCTGGGTGGCCTTTGACAAGAGAATGCCATTGCCAAAAACATCCCCCGACATGTCACCGACGCCAACGACCGTGAAGGGTTCGCTCTGAATATCCTTACCCAGTTCGCGGAAATGACGTTTGACTGCCTCCCAGGCGCCGCGGGCCGTAATACCCATGGCCTTGTGATCGTAGCCGATGGAGCCGCCGGAGGCGAAGGCGTCGCCCAGCCAGAAGCCGTAGTCGGCCGAAACGCCATTGGCGATGTCGGAGAAGGTTGCCGTTCCCTTGTCGGCGGCCACGACGAGATAGGGATCATCGTCTTCCCAGGCCACGACCCCCGAGGGACGAACAACCTGGCCGTCTGCAGCAATATTGTCGGTGATATCCAGCAGGCCTGACAGGAAGGTACGGTAGGCCCGGATGGCCTCAGCCTGCTGGGCGTCACGATCCCCCCCCGACCGGACAATGGCGGAAAGGGCCTTGGGGAAGAACCCGCCCTTGGATCCGACAGGGACAATGACCGCATTCTTGACCTGCTGGGCCTTGACCAGTCCGAGAACTTCAGTCCGGAAGTCATCACGCCGATCCGACCACCGCAGTCCCCCACGGGCGACCGGGCCAAAGCGAAGATGCACGCCCTCGATATGCGGGGCCCAGACAAAAATCTCCCGGTGGGGCTTGGGCAGGGGGAGATCATCAAGTTCACGCGAGGCGATCTTGATCGAAATATGGGGCCGGGCGCACCCATCGGGGCCGACCTGATAATAGTTGGTGCGCTTGATCGCTCCGATCAGCAGGTAAAGCCGTCTCAGGACACGATCATGGTCAAGGCTGCGAACGGTCTGGAGATGTCCCAGGATACGGGTCGAAAGCGCTGCGATTTCGGCGTCCCGATCGGAGCCAGCCCCCCCCTTTGAAGGGTCAAACTTGGCACCAAACAGAGCCAGGAGGGCCCTGGCAATCTCGGGGTATTCCCGGAGCGCCTCTTCCTGGATGGCCTGGCTGGGATCAAGGCCGGTCTGCTGACGATATCGGGCAAGGGTTCGCACGAGGGCTGCCTCGCGCCAGTCGACACCGAGTTCCAGAACCAGGCGATTGAAACCGTCACTTTCCGTGGTGCCATTCCAGACCGCAGCAAAGGCCGCTTCGAAATGATCGCGTACATCCGCGAAACTCAGCGCAGCCCCCCTTGGATCCTCAAGAAGGAACTCATGGATATGGATGCTCTCTCCCGCATGGGTTCCCTGGCGGGCCGGGCGGATGGCATAGCCCCATTCCTCGAGGGTTTTCAGACCCATGTCGGCCAGAATCGGGAGGACGTCCGACAAGGGAACGGCGGCTCCACGATGATAAAGCTTAAAGCGGAACCTCAGGGCACCGTCGTCTGATGCCCTAAAGGCACGCACAGCCACCGGTTCCCCGCCCCCGCGTTCGCCCGTCTGGTTCAGGCGATCGATCTGCTGCAGATCGGTGACCGCCTCCACGGCATCATAGCGGTCCCTGTAGCTGGCCCCAAAGGCCTCGGCCCACTGGGCGCTGAGCGCTCCGATCTGGACCTCTTCAATACCGGACTGGCGGGCCGCGGTTTCAAAGCGATCAACCCAGCCACGACCGGCCTCGGTGATCGCAGCCTCAAGCGCCACGGGATCGGGGGTCGGATGATCGCCTGGCGTAACCCCGATGATGTAGTGCACCCTTACAAGGGGTGCATCGGACAGTTGCGGATACCAGGCAGAGAGCCTTCCGCCCCAGGCCGCCGCAAGAATCCGTCCAATACGCTCACGCACCGCCGCTTCGAATCTTTCGCGCGGGATGAAGACCAGGACCGAGACAAACCGGTCAAAGGGATCCTTGCGGGTGAAGGTCTTGATGCGCGGCCGGTCGTAGAGATGCAGAACCCCCAGGGCGATCGGCAGGAGATCATCCTCGGAAATCTGGAAAAGCTCATCGCGCGGATAGTTCTCCAAGATGTTCTTGAGGCGTTTCTCATTATGACTGCCTGGTGCCTTGCCCGCCCGGGACAGGGCATTGGCAACCTTGCGCCGCAGAAGGGGCACTTCGGGGGCCGGCTTGTCATAGGCCTCGGCCGTGAAGAGGCCGACAAATCTAGTCTCGCCCGCCGGGCGGCCATCCTCGCCGTACCGCTTGATCCCGATGTAATCCATATAGGCACGACGATGGACCCGGGAACGCAGGTTGGCCTTGGCCACAGTCACCGGCTCGGAGTGGTCCATCTGGCGTTTCATCTGGGCTGTCAGGACCGCGGGCTCCGAGGTGCGACGCAGAACCGCCCTGGCCGGATCGCGCAGGACACCCAGGCCCTGGCTGGACAGGCCCAAGGGCTCCTCAGCCTGATAGCCGCCATCGGTGGTGCGGGGATAGTCGTAGTCCCTCGCCCCCAGGAAGACGAAATGATCTGCATTCAGCCAGCGCAGGAAGGCCAGGTTTTCGGCCACGACATCGGCGTCGGCACCGCCTGAGCGAGCCTCAAGTCCGGCTATTGCGGTTTCCATCAAGGCCGTCATTTCCGCGTGATCTGACACGGCGGATTGAACATCTCCCAGCGCCGTGTCCAGCTCCGCCTTCAGGACCGCTCGGCGCTCATTGGGAAGGGGATCAATGACGACAATGATCATGGATTCGCGATTGCCGCCGGTTGCATCTGGCAGCCTGTGGCCCTCTGGCGAGCGCGCCGTCACGACAACCGGGTGGAACATCGCCCGCACCGAGACCCCCGCATCGGCGAGTTCGCCCATGACGCTGTCGACCAGAAACGGTCTGTCGTCCTGGACGATGGAGACGGCGTCATAACC
>JBFZCB010000065.1:0-10198 GCA_041308165.1 Caulobacterales bacterium | reverse complement strand
CAATGCGCGGAACCCGGCTATGCCGGCCATCTGAGCTTGTCCTTGAACTTTTGGACACACCGCCCGAAACCTTCATCAAGGAAGACGGGGAGATCGTATCGCGCTGATTGCGGCCTCTATTTCGGACGGGCCTACTGACGGAGCTCTGCAACGCGTGAGCCGGGTGGACGAGATGCCCGGCGCCAGCGGACGGCCAGGGTGGTCTCGCCTGTGCCTCCGAACCTGGAGCTGATCGCGAGGTTGCGGCGCACCTGCCACTCGACATTGACCGCCGCTCCACCTTCCCCACCTCCTATGATCTCGAGATACACATTGTCGGTGATATAGCGTCCTCCTGCTACAGTCAGGGCACTCGCCTGGCCTCCAAAGGATAGTCTGTCCAATCCAGCAAGCTCGCGCAGGTTTCCGATCACGTCGAACCCCCCGCCTCCAGCCAGAGCCGCGACACCGGCAGCGAGCTGGGCTGTTTCGAACCCTGAGAGTTGAGATGCAGAACGGCCAAACAGGACCTGAGACAGGATTTCATCCTGAGGGAGTGAAGGACTTGAGGTCAGGGCGATCTTTGGAGAGGCCGCGGTGCCCGTCACCCTGATCGTAGCCGTCAGTGCCGGATCATCGCGAACCGCAGTCAGATCGAGGCGAATCTGATTGGGGTCGGTCGAGAGAGCAACCGTCCCCCGGGGGTCAAAGACAAAACGCTTGCCAGCAAACTCGTAGTCTCCTCGCACCACACTAGCATTCCCGCTCAGTGCAGGCCTGGAAATCGTACCTGTCACCTGGGCGTTCAGGTTCAGCTCAACATTGAGGCCGCGGCCAACCACGAGGATGTCTCCCCCCGGTGAGCGAAGCTGTATGTTGAGCCCGAACTGCGGGCCCCTCTGGGCTCTCTGCTCATCCTCGGGCAGATCTCCACCAGGCTTGTTGATCTCCACCACGTCCATACGGACCACGCCGTTTGATCCTGGAGGATTGGCTTCAATGCGGGCCTCGTCCACATCGATACGCCCGTTCAGCTGAATGTTCCCATCTGTGCCACGAACCACTGTCAGGGGGCCAGAAGCGCGGGCCTCGGCGATTTCATTATCGATGATCCGGAACCGGGCGAGCGCCAGCTGGAAACTTGAGGGCGAGCCCTCGCGAAGCCCTATGCGGCCATTGCCCGTCACAGTGCCACCGGACCCATCGTTGGCGCTGAAGCTTTCAACCTGTGCTGTCGCACCATCAAACCGGGACGCCAGATTCAGCGCATTAAGTCTCAGCCCCGTTGCATTGTCGCGGAACGTGCCACCCGTAACATTGAGTGCCCCATTGGCAAGAGGCTCGGCCAGGGTGCCACCAAGAGCCGCTCGACCGTCAACCTGGCCTGTCAAGGAACGCTCCCCCCCCAAGAGCAGATCCCAGATCGGCTGAATCTGCCCCTGGATGGAAACATCACCCGACAGGTTTCGGTTTCGCGCAACGGCGAGCCGCAAGGGCGCCGCAGAGGCCTCAACCGGCAAGGCAATATCGACAGATGCCCGCACCCGCTCTCCATCATTGGCCTCGGCATTGATACGCAGCGTCGCATCATTGAGATAAGCCTCAATCGTTCCATCAACGGCCAGGCCGCGAGGCGCATCGATGCTACGGACCTGACGCATGGTGACACTGGCAGTCCCCGCCAGCAAAGACCCCTGCCCAGACAGAGCGACCTTACCCGTAACCTGACCTCGGAGGTCGGGCGCTATGGAACCCAGCTCTACTGCGGTAAGTTCTGCGTTGAGCGATGCACCAGACTGATCCTGGTTCAGTTCTCCCGCAAAGATCCCTCCCCCAACCGTAAGGTTGACACGCACAGTCCGCCCTTCAGGATTCACCATCAGCAGCGAAGGTCCTCGGGTTGTGAAACCGACCTCGCGGAAGCGTCCCCCACCTGTCAAACTCAGGCCGTGCTGTTCCCCTGTGCGCGAATAGACAGCCGATCCATTGAACTGAACGGGATTGGGTCCACCGACATCAACCGCAAGGGTCATCGGCAGGCGATCGAGAGTGCCCTGTCCTTCCAGATCAAGATTTCTGATAACCCAGGGGGACTGGCTCAAACGCAGATTGCGGGCTGTCACATCAACAAAAGCGGTCTCTGAACCGGCTGAATCGATCAGGCGCACGCGACCTTCGGCGCTACCCGATGCGATGAATGCACCCGGTCGTGCGCTAAACACCATATCCGCCATGGACGGCACCCTGTCGGATAGGGTGATTGTGCCCTGGGCGATGACACCCCCTGCGTTCAGGTCTACGTCCGTAAGCCGGATGGACTGACGATCAAGGCCGAAATTTCCCGCAACCCTGGAGGGTCCGTAGTTCGAAGTGCTGTTGATGACGATACGGCCATCCGATGCGTCCGCCCCGCGACGGAAACTCAGCACCATTTGGGACTCCTTTAGAACAAGCGGCCCGGCCGTTACCGTATCGAAATCGGCGGTCAGGTCGACGCGAGGACGAGCCAGGGTTCCAGTGAGGGCTCCAGCCCCGTTCATGGCACCGTCGATGGCCACAGGTCCAATGCCGAACGGTCCTCTTGCATTCCAGTCCAGAGCCAATCGAAGACTGCCGTCTGTGCCTATCAAGCCTTTGGCGCTTGCCCGTCCCGCCGTACCCGTCAGTTCGCTGCTGGTGACCTCGAGCCTGCCCCTCGCAAGCTGGCCGTCGGCCTGAAGCCTTGGCGTTTGACCCAGCAGCCGGTCAAGCTCCCCCAGGCCTGTCAGCAGGCTGCTGCCCCGTCCGTCAAACTTGAACGCCCAGGGTGTTCCCCGACGGGCTGATGCTGCCGAGATCGATCCGCCGAATCCCCCTGTGGCACCCTGCCGGATACGACTTACGTCCGTGATCTGGGCCTCCCCGCGAAAGGACATCCCCCCCAGAAGGCTGCGACCGCCTTTTCCTGAAAGTCGCAAGGCCTGACCCTGAGCCTCGATGTTCTCAAGAACGAAGGCTCCGCCGGGTTCTCGTAAAAGCTTGAGCTGAACTCGGGGCGTTGCTCCAAGTAGGGCTCCAACAATGCCCTCACTACGTCCGCCTGCAGCTATGGCGTCGGAATCCAATGAAAGACGGCGATCCGAGTAGTTTGCATTGAGCGGCCCAGACAGCCGCTCCGCGCGATAGCTTGAAAGCGAGGCGGCCAGGAGGTTGAACTGCCCGTTCAGATCAAAATCAGAACGATCTCCTGAAAATACCCCGGTCCAAGTCGCAGCCCCGCCGAGGGTGGTGCCGGCCAGTCGCGAGAGTGATCCGGTGGATAGCTCAAGCTTGATACCTTCAGGTGCTGATCGATCCGAGAGTTTCAGCAAGCCAAATGCGCGCGACTGAAGGTTGTCTGCATAAAGCCGCCAGCCTATCGCCTGATAGCCTTCCCGCCCGGGATCGGGAACGGCGGCGAACCCGAAACGCGCGGATCGACCGATCCTGTCAACAAAGGGCTGGAAAAGATCCGAGCCGCTGAAATCGGCATAGCCTGCGACACGAGCACCAGCTTTTCCATAATGGCCCTGCACGGACAGGGGCGTAAATTCTCCCGTCCTGACGACTAGGTTGATCTCTTTGCCGTTCACAAGACCTATGGCCGTGAACGGAAGGCCCGGTGAATAGCCCATGGCCCCTGCCAACGGCCCACCCTGGGCTTCACTGGCGCGAAGGTCCAAACGCAGGTCCTCAAGCTTGCCACCGAAGCTCGCAGCCAGCTTGAGGAAATCTCCCGGCCGGTTGAGGCTGCGACCATCAACCTTGGCTGTCCTTTCGCCGCGCCTGGGAATCTGCGCTTCACCCGTCAACTCCCAGCGTCCATATTGCCTGGAGAAGCCTTCCATCAGCTCAAAACGGGCGGAAAACCTGTCGATGATCACGCCGATCGCAGGGGGCCTTGGGGGCTTGCCGTCCGGCGGCTCAACCACTGGCCTTCGGATCAGACGGATCACATCGGCTTCGATGGTCTCGGCGTGAAACCGTCGCGCCAGAAGCGCCTGCACTGACCACTTTACGCGCACATTCCTGGCCTCGAGCCAGATACCGTTTTCATCCGTGATGGTGATCTTGCCGAGTGTGAAGTCTTCAAACAGATCGCCACCCAGCTGTTCAACATGGAGACGGCCAAAGCGGCTTACACGCTGGTCCTGCAGAGCGTCTACGACCCTGCTTCGACCGGAATCCGTGAGCAGGTAGAAACGGGCACCAATAGCCGCGACAACGCTCGCCGCAAGGATGACCGCAAGGCCGAAAGCGGCAAGGACGATCAGTCGTTTGGTGAGACGCCACCCTTTGGATTTTCCCGGTACCTCGGGACCCGGTCTTTTCGAAGCGGATTGACCGGCCTCGGGTTCGTCTGTCGGATCGCTGGTCAAAATGCTTGGCCTATACTGATATAGACCTGAAAGGCTGCATCCCCGTCACGCTTGTTCAATGGCATGGCGATATCGGCGCGCAACGGTCCAAAAGGCAATCTGTAGCGCGCGCCAATACCTGCGGAGTAGCGCATGTTGTTAAACCCAGGTGTCTCGCGAAAACTGACGGATCCAGCATCGATGAAGGCAACAGCCCCCAGGCTGTTGCCGATGTCGCGACGCACTTCGAGAGAGGTTTCAAACAACGAAAGCCCGCCTCTCGGCGTCCCATCGGGCAGCCGCGGGGATACGGCCTGATACTCATATCCCCTGACCGAGCCGCCTCCACCCGAATAGAATAGGCGATCCGAGGGTATGCTCAACTCGCCTCCGCCCAGGATAGACCCGACCCGAACACGTCCTGCGAACAGGGTCCTCCCACCGTCCTGGACAGGCAGGTAGACAGTTGCCTGTGCTTCGGTCCTTAGAAACAGAATAGTATCTTCGCCTGTCACGGCCGTCGGCTGAAGGTTGACGGTCAGACGATAGCCCTTGCGAGGATCCAGTGGGTCGTCAGATCGGTCCAGGAAGCCCCCCGCCCGACCGGTCACAATGGCCAAATCACGATCAAAGGTAAGGGGAATCTGAGTGATCGGATCGAAGCGGGTTTCAGAGTAACGTCCCGCGTCAAAGCCAAATCCGTAGCTAAAAAACGACGTTCGTCCTATCCTCTGCTGTAGATCCGCTGAGGCTGTAAACGCCGTCCTGAGATAGGCGTCCGTATCTTCATTCACGATGGCTGTTGACAGGTTCAGGGTGCGACCGGGCTTTCTCCAGTGCGGCAATGACAGATCAACGCCGATACGGCTGTCGATATCAGCCAGACGGGTTTCAAAGGCGAGTGTGTCTGCACGTCCAAGCCGGTTCCTCCAGGTCCAGATTGCATCGATCCCTATGCCCTCCGCAGTCGAGAACCCGGCCCCGACCTCAATGAGACGGCGGGATCGGTCAGCAAGGGTGACAATCACCGGCCTATTGGCGTCCACCCTCGTCTGATCGGCAGCCGCAAGCGCAACGCCTACGGTGTCATAGATACCGGTTTCAGTCAGTCGGCGTTCGAGTTCCGCTACCTTCTCGGGATCGAAAACATCGCCCTCGGCCCAGGGAGCAAGGCCAGCTACCCATTCAGGATTTGTGGGACCGGGCGTCTCAAGTCTCACGCCATCGAGCCTGACCAGATGGCCCGAAACAATGCGAAAATCCGGCGCTACAGTATAGGTTGCATGGTCAACAACGACCCGACGGGGCTCAGCAGCTGCATCGGCATAGCCTCGTCGAGACAGTCCAGCAATGATCTGACCTTCGGCAGAGATGACGTCCACTGCGCGCCCTGGACTACCAACCACAAGGCCGATGCCAGACATGACTGCGGCCGTGACCGTCTGAGGCGGGACCGGTGCGGTCCACTGAACGGTCGGTTCCACGAGAAGGAATCGAGGTCCAGGCATGATCTCGACGATGGCCGAGGCTGTCTCCTCACCCTCGACAACATCTTCGACGGTGGATTGATAATAGCCTTCTGATCTCAGGAGCGCCGTGACTGCATCTACCGCGTTCCTAGCGCGTCGGCGGGCTTCGAACCGGCTTGAGGGTGCCGCTTCAGCCTCTCCGATAACGCGTACGAGTTGGGTTCTCAGCTCAGCGCTGATCTCGCCCCGTACAATGGCCTTGGGCTCAGCTGCGGCACCTGCAGGGTTCAAGACCACGAAGAGCACGGCCAGGGAACCGCAGACCCGCAAGGCAGTCTTCGCTCTGAGCGGGCGCTCGACCCGTCTGCCTGGATACAGGTCCTTCGAACTCAAACTGCTTCCCTTATTGCGTTCAACGTCCGCAAGCCGGTTGACAGGGCACTCGCGTTCGCGGCCGCTGCAACCCTGCTACGGTGCCCCGATCTGATGCCCAACATCAATAGAACAGGGTTTCACTCTCGGGCTTTACGGTTTCCTGCGACTGTTCGGCACTCGGTGGCAAGGCCGTTTCGTCTACCGGTTCCGCCGGCAAGGTGCCAGGGTCCGGAGCCGCCGCCGGATCGTCTGCCTGCGTGGCTTCTATGGGAGGCTGTGCCGTTTCGATCTGTGCGGGGAGCGGGTCCTCACATCCCCCCAGAAGACAGGCCCCGCCGAGCAGAACCGACAGTGTGAGTCGTCTCATTTCTAATCTCCTGGACTGTGTCCAAACGTCTGGCAGCTGGAACCTGTTCCATAGCCCCCGTCCACATGGAGGTCACCCCCCCGCTGTATTGGCTCGAAAGCGAGTATGGAAACGGAATATTCGCGTTTGGCGAGCAGAATGCGAGTGTGAGGAAACTCTGCCCATGACTGTCAGCAACTACGCCATTGTCGCCCAGGTCCGACTGAGGGAGCTAAGAGGGCGACTAGCTCTCGCCGCCTTTATCGGTCTCGTCGGCTGGATTTTTGCACCCTCTATATGGCCGATTGCCTGGTTTATCGCCGTTGTGGCTACCCAGGCACTGGACTGGCTTGTCTGCCGTCCACTGCGAACACATCCCGAAGTGATGCCATCACTGGGACGACAGATTGTTTGCTGTGCGGCCACAGCGCTGAGTGTCATCGTCTATTCAGCGATCGGGGCCTATGTCTGGTTTGATGGTGGCGTGACGGGCAAGGTCTTTGCCATGATCCTCAGCGCCGGCGGCCTGCTGCATGTCAGTCTGCACATGCACCATTCGAAGCCATTGCTGATATCGGCAGTGATCCCTCACGCGACTTATTTTCTGGGGCTGCCCCTTCTTAGCTCCCTGCTTGAAGGCAATCCGTCCGGCCTGCTGGTGGCCGTGGGTTGCCTGCTCTACATGACCCACCTTGTGGTTACTGTCAGGCAGAGCTCGCTGACGACCAAGGTCTTGCAGAATGCGAACCAGATCGCCGGTGAAGAGCGTCGTAAGGCGGAGATTGCAAGTGCTGCCAAGTCTGACTTCCTGGCGGTCATAAGCCATGAGATCAGAACACCCATGAATGCTGTCATCTCGGCGGCAAACCTTCTGCGTCGCACGCGGCTCGACCGCGAACAGCGCGAGCATGTTTCGATGCTGCTGGACGCCGGTGATGTTCTCCTTGGCCTGCTGAATGACGTCCTCGACTTTTCCAAGATCGAGGCCGGCAAAATGGATCTTGAAGCCAAACCTCTGAACGTGCGCGACAAGCTCGGGGCCCTTGGCCGGCTGTGGCAGTCTCGCGCAGCCAGCTCAGGCGTTCGGCTCAAGGTCACGATCTCAGACGATATGCCTGTTTGGGTTTCCACAGACGCGCTGCGACTTCAGCAAATCCTGTTCAACCTTATCTCCAACGCCGTGAAATTCACCGCCGATGGCGAGATTGTTGTCCGTGCGGAGTGGCGAGCGTCCTCAAGCGAGATGATAATCAGTGTCAGGGATACGGGTGTTGGGATCGCACCGGAGCGACTGGACTATATTTTCAACAGCTTCGAGCAGGCCGACGCGGGCATCACAAGACGCTATGGCGGCACGGGGCTTGGCCTGGCCATCAGTCGCAGGCTAGCGGAACTCATGGGTGGCACGCTCACTGCGACCAGCCAGCCGGAGGTAGGGTCTACCTTCACCCTGACCATGCCCGTCGAGATGATTGAAGGGGCCCATCCGGTTGAAACAGGTGGAACCTTTTCCCAGCAGGACGTGCTGAAGGGCGCGAACCTGCTTGTTGCCGATGACCACGCCGTCAACCGACGCATTCTTGCACTCTTTCTTGAACCGCATGGCTGCAGGCTAACCCTGGTCGAGAATGGACTGGAAGCTTTCGAGGCCGCCCTGACACAGCCCTTCGATGCCATCCTTATGGACATGCAGATGCCGGTTATGGATGGACTTGAAGCCTCGCGCAGGCTCCGAGCCTCCGGAGTGAACCGTAAGACCCCTCTGATCGCGCTGACGGCAAACGCAATGGATATTCACAGGGCCGCCTGGAAAGAGGTTGGAGCCGACGCCTTCCTCACCAAGCCCATCGACCCTGCACTACTGGCCCGAACCGTTGCCGAACTCGTTGAAGACGCAAAATATACAAAACAATCCGCTTTTGCTTCGCCTGACGGGGTTGACCCGACAGGCCTGATGCAACAGAAGGCGGTCGCCCAATAGTGCGTCCTTAGCTCAGTTGGTTAGAGCATCTGACTTTTAATCAGAGGGTCCTCGGTTCGAGCCCGAGAGGACGTACCATTCCTTTCACATGGAAGGGGATGGGTTTGAGGCCCCTTAAGGGGGAATGGCGGAAAGCTCGAGAGCGCGCGCTTCGAGCGAGTGACACAGACTGTTTGGCCTGAACACGGTCCAAACGGATCACCACATCTTATCGGCAGACGATCTCGATCAAGGCCTAGTCTTCTGGCCCACGACCTGTAGCCTGTGGACTGCGCTCTCTCGGTGGCCTTGCATGTCGGGCGTCCAGACCAAGTACAGCTGGACTAGACAAGTGTGAGGCTAGCGGACCTGAAAGGCCGCTCTTCGCACCAACAGCGCCGAAACTTGGCTTGCCCCCTTTATAGATTTCAGCAGGATAGGGACTTTGACGCGGCCCTGTAAGGTGCCCACCCGCCAGATAAGGGACTTGATCGACCCATGGATGATCCGAACATTCAGCCATCAAAACAAGGCCCGGCTACCCAGCGGCGAGAGGATTTTCGCTGGTTCATCGACATACCGACGCGCTGGGCGGATGGAGATCCCTACGGCCACGCCAACAATATCATCTACTATAGCTGGTTCGATACAGCAGTGACGCGGATGTTGTTTGAGCGCAAAGTTATATGGCTGGCGGATTCGCCATCGATCGGGCTTTGTGTGGAGAGCCACTGCAATTTCCTGGCCCCTGTAGAGTTCCCACAGACCGTCCAAGCTGGTGTCCGCATCGGCAGGCTGGGCGAAAAATCAGTCCGCTATGAAATCGGTCTCTTTACAGAGGCACGCCAAGAGCCCGTCGCTACGGGCTATTTCGTCCATGTCTATGTCGAGCGGTCGAGCCGACGCCCGACGGCCCTCAGCCCAGAGCAGAAAGCCGCTCTCTCTGATCTTGTCGCGAGCTGACGATCTTCTGTTGGCCAAAACCCGAAGAGCTGTACGGTGAATAATCGCTGAAGCGATCAGTTTCATGCCGTCTTTCACCGCCTATCTGCGCATGATCATAGAGGCAGATGGATGTTGTGGAGTGTATCGTAGTCGGTGCTGGTGTTGCAGGCCTAGCCACGGCCCGTGCGCTTGCTCGATCCGGACGCGAGGTCGTCATCGTCGAAGGCCAGTCAGGCATCGGATCAGGGGTGAGCTCGCGCAGCAGCGAGGTCATCCATGCCGGGATCTATTATCCGGCAGGTTCACTGAAGGCGCGACTTTGTGTCCAAGGCAATGCGCTTCTCTACAGCTACTGCAAAACACGCAATATTGCCCACCGAAGATGTGGCAAGCTGATCGTCGCCACCGAACCCGATAGGTTGAAGGACCTCAGTCGTCTTCAGATTGCAGCCCAAGCGAACGGCGTAGACGATATCGTCTGGCTGGAGAGGGCAGAGGCTCAAGCTCTAGAGCCCTCACTGGCCTGTGTTGCTGCACTTCACTCGCCATCAACAGGCATAATAGACAGCCACGCCTTCATGCTTTCGCTTCTGGGAGAGGCGCAAGATGCCGGAGCCATGATCGCCTATGAAACATCGGTAAGCGGCCTGACGCCTATAGGCGAAGGCCTCGCCATCACGTTCACCCCCGACAGTTCACCAGCGTTGAGAGCGCGTATCGTTATAAACGCTACAGGGCTGGCTGCGCC
>JBFZCB010000064.1:0-5591 GCA_041308165.1 Caulobacterales bacterium | reverse complement strand
CACCGGCCTTGGCCAGCGTCATCGTGATCGCTGCCGTCAGCGTGGTCTTGCCGTGGTCAACGTGACCAATCGTGCCGATGTTGCAATGCGGCTTGGTGCGTTCGAACTTTTCCTTGGCCATAGCCAAACTCCTTGTGGCCCGGGTCCGTCAGCGGATGGGCGTTGTGCTCATCAAAAACCTGGAGCGGGTAGACGGGATCGAACCGACATCCTCAGCTTGGAAGGCTGCTGCACTACCATTGTGCTATACCCGCGCGAAGAATGCGATCGACATGGCGTCATATGACTTCACGCAAATCGCACCCGAAACCTCTTCTCGGCCCCAAAATTATCCTCACGGACAAAAACACATGGTGGGGGAAGCAGGACTCGAACCTGCGAAGCTTACGCAGGGGATTTACAGTCCCCCCCCTTTGCCGCTCGGGACATTCCCCCAACGTGTTTTCGTCCGATTGAAACAAAAGCTTCGGTATCCGGTCACGCCTGCGTTAGAGGGAGCGCCAGACCCGAAAGCCCTTGGGGCTCCAAATCGGAGGGCGTCTTATAGTGTCGTCGAAATCAGAACGCAACGACCGGAAAGTCCGGAAAAAGGGGCCATCCGCAGGCAGCCCTAAACCCTTGTCCAACAAGGGCTCCAATGAAGGTGTCAGGTCCCAGGGCAAGACCCCTAAGCAGGCTGCACGCCGAAGCGATCGACCCGTAGACCAGGCTCATGACCGCAGCTGGAACCCGACAGGCGATTCTCCCGGGCGCGGCAGCAATACGCCCCGGGGGCGGTCAGGCCCTGAGGGTGACAACTTTGTCTGGGGACGCCATCCTGTCCTTGCTGCCCTGGCAAATCCTGCGCGTCGTGGCACCGGAAGGCTGATGGTCACAGAGGATCGGGCCCGGGAACTGGCGAAAGACGGGCTGGCCCACGGCCATGCGATAGAAACCACCGATATCCAGTTGCTCACGCGCATGCTGCCAGCCGGAGCCGTCCACCAGGGTATGGTTTTCAAGGTGCAGCCCCTCGAGGGGGTCGCCCTCGAGGACATTGGAGATCCGGCTTCAGGGATCATAATCATGCTGGATCAGTTGACAGATCCACAGAACGTTGGAGCCATATTTCGCTCAGCCCTGGCCTTCGGCGCTAAAGGAATTGTCGTACAGGATCGCCATTCACCCGCACTCGCTGGTGCCTTGGCAAAGGCAGCCGCGGGGGCAACCGAACGACTGCCCTGTGCCCGGGTTACCAACCTGAGCCGCGCCTTAGAGAGCCTCGCAGACATGGGTTGGCGGGCGGTTGGCCTGGACGGAGCGTCAGAACACTCACTTGAGGATACGTTGGATGCCCGCCCCACAGTGCTGGTGATGGGATCCGAAGGGGATGGACTTCGTCGACTTGTTGCCGAGCACTGCGATGCTCTGGCCCGCATTCCGATGCCCGGCGGGTTTGAAAGTCTCAATGTCTCCAACGCTGCCGCCATAGCCCTCTATGAAGCTACGCGCAGACAGAGAGGCCCTCAAGCCAGACCCGCCTAGCTCTCACAGGCCAGGGTCCAGATCTTTCCAGCCACAGGGTTCAGCGTCGGGGCCTATCCAGCGCCACCAAAGCGCTCCGACCAGTCTAGAACCTGCTGATCCTCGATCTTTGCAAACAGAACGGCAGGGGCCGAGACTGTCGTCCCTGGACGCACAGTACCAAAGAGGGCTTCAGCCGCAGAGGGCCAACTGAGGTCAGCGGCCGCGACCGTCTGCGCGATTCTGGGGGCTGTGAAGGGCATGATCGGTGCAGAAAGACGGGCAAAAAGGGCGACAAGATCAAGACCCGTGCGGACCACAACTGCGGCACGCAGTCGATCGGTCTTGAGTGCTGTCCAGGGCGCAGCTTCCTGAAGATACTCATTTCCAAGCACCCAGATCGCACGCAGGGCCTGGGCGGCCTTGCGAAACTCCATGGCTTCCAGTTGCTCGGTCGCCTCCGCTATGCCCTTTCGGATGTCAGCCTCCAGTCTGGCCTCAATAGGTCCCGGCTCGCCACCTTCAGGGACGGTAGCTTCAAACTTGGACTCCGTGAACTTGACTATGCGATTGACGAAATTGCCAAGCACGTCCGCAAGGTCCTTGTTCGTCGTTGCCTGAAACTGTTCCCAGGTGAAGGCCGCGTCCGACCCTTCCGGGCCATAGGCCGTAAGGTGCCAGCGCCAGTAGTCAGCCGGCAGGATTTCCAAGGCCTGGTCCATGAAGACACCCCGCTTCTGGGATGTGGAGAACTTGCCACCATACCAGTTTAGCCAGTTAAAGGCCTTGAGCTGATCCACGGTCTTCCAGGGCTCCCCTGAGCCGATAAGCGTGGCTGGAAAGCTGACTGTGTGGAAGGCGACGTTATCCTTGCCCATGAATTGGACATAGCGCACATCCTGCGCACCCTCGTCTGTTCGCCACCAGTCTCGCCAGGTGCGCCCATTGGCCTCGGCCCACTCCTGCGTGGCTCCAATGTACTCAATCGGGGCATCAAACCAGACATAGAAGACCTTGCCCTCCATTCCAGCTCTTGCCCCGCCATGGGGCCCAATGACAGGGACCCCCCATTTGAGGTCCCGAGTTATGCCGCGGTCGATCAATCCCTCATCGAGGTGTTTCAAAGCTATCGATTTAGCGAGGGGCTGCCAGCCCTGGCGGCTTTCAATCCAGTCGCGGATGGGTTGTTCCAGCTTGGTCTGAAGAAGATAAAGGTGGCGAGTGTCTCGAACCTCCAGGTTCCGGCTACCGGAAACCGCCGAATAGGGATCGATCAAATCTGTCGGATCCAGCAGGCGTCCACAGTTGTCGCATTGGTCGCCACGCGCGCCGACATGGCCACAGTGCGGACATGTCCCCTCCACATAGCGATCCGGCAGGAACCGGTCGTCATCTATGGAGTAGACCATTCGGTCGACGCGTTCCTCGATCAGCCCATTGCGTTCAAGTGCAGCCGCAAAATGCTGGGTGAGTTTCTGGTTCGGCAGGCCAGACGAGCGCCCAAACCAGTCATAACTCAGGCCGAAAGCCAGGCCCGCCGCCTTCTGAACCTCATGCTGTTCGTCACAATAGGCTCTGACGTCCTGGCCAGCCGATGCCGCAGCTAGCTCAGCGGGTGTTCCGTGTTCGTCGGTGGCACAGATGTAGAGAACGTCATGGCCCTGCGCCCGCTTGAAGCGGGCCCAAACATCAGCAGGCAGCATGGAGCCGGCCAGGTTGCCGAGATGTTTGATACCATTGATGTACGGCAGTGCCGAGGTGATCAGGATGCGCGACATTGTTACCAGCTAGGCGGGCCTTGCAGACCGCAAAAGGAGTTGGGGACGTGGTAAGCCAAAAGACTCACGGGGGTTAGTGGCGAGTGCTGCACCATATCGCAACCCTATCCATCAAACCCGGCCATGATGGGCCGGGTCACGATGGGCTCACCAGCGACAGACGCCGTGCGACCCTGAGAAACCTTGCCGTCAGAAGCGTACCCGACACAAGACTGGCAATAATGACGGCCCAAACCAGGCCATTGACGCCGAACCGATGCGCAAGCGCCCAGCCAAGCGGCATCATGATGACGGCATAGGCAACAAAATGAAGGATGGTGGGCCACCAGACATCCCCCGCAGCCCTATTGGCCTGGGCAGCGACGACCTGAATGGCGTCGGCGACGAAGAACAGCGCTGAAAGCACTATGGCCGGGGTCGCAATCGCTATCAGTACGGCATCCCTGTTATAGGCCATGGCCAGCCAGGGTGCCGTTGGCCAGACGAACAGGGCTATCAGCGTGGCAAGACCTGTGGCTGTGAAAATCGACACCATGCCGGCCCGCAACACGCCTTTCGCGTCCCGGCCGCCATAGGCACGTCCCACCAGAACGGCTGTCGCTGAGGCTAGTCCGAGGGGTACCATGAAGACGATGGCCGATATGTTCAAAACAATCGTCCAGGCGGTTGTCTCCAACGCCCCTAACTGACCGGCATAGAAGGTCATTGCCGCAAACGCTCCGACCTCGATGAAGTAGGAACTGCCAGCACCATAGCCGACCTTGCGCTGTTCGCGTTCAGCCAGGGGATCAGGCTCAGGCTTCTTGAAGAGGCCCAGGGCTCGCGCCTCGGGAAGTCTCAGTATGTAGATCACCAGGAAGACCGCCAGAGCCATGCGGGCAAAGAAGGTTGCCCATGCGGACGCCAGCGCCCCCTCCATTCCAATTCCCAGAATATCGGGCACCAAAAGAAGGTTGAGCGCCAGATTGACGCCATTGGCGATCCACATGGCCCACATCCCGGGCTTGGGACGCCCCATGGCTTCCAGAAAGAACTGTCCGGCCACACTGACGAGGTAGGCTGGCATTGACAGAGAAAAAACGATGAGGGCCGGCGATGCCCCCTTTGCAAGACCATCCGCCAGGTTCAGCTGCTCCAGGGCCCACGGCCCAAAAAAAATCATCCCGATCATCGAGACAGCACCGATCTGAAGCGCGTAGGTCGTGCCTCGTCGCAGGACAGCGCCCACTTCGGTACGGCGCCCCTCCCCCAACAGACGAGCCGTCATCACCTGCACGCCCAGCATCAGTCCCACAGCCGTCGTGACCACGATTGAAGTCGGTGCCCAGGCCAGTGCGTGAAAGGCCAACTCAGTCCCGGAGTAGTTGCCAACGACCAAGGCATCGGTGAGCCCCATCACCATAATCCCGATGCGGGCCATCACGACGGGCCATGCCAAGGCGAGAAGCGCCCGAACGGCGACGCGGTTATCAGGACTGAGAGCAAACATGGGAAGCGGCCCAGACCATGGACCCGACCCACGGTCAACATGAAGCTGCTCAAAGGCGCTGATCCCCATGGATCAGGTTGCCCTGTCCCCTTTCGCAATGAGCTCGCTCTGGGGCGCAAGGCCTACAAGATGATGACGAACGCCCGACAACCGGCTAGGTCGCTCTCATGTCCTTGCGCGCCCTTTTCATCACCCAGATCTATGAAGCCAGCCTGGCGGCTGAACCTGGATTTGCGGCCTTCAATGCCGAACTGGCTTCAGCCTGCCGGACTTTGGCCCAAGAGGACATAGCCGGGCGATCCTGGTGCCGGGCCAAGGCCTACAGAGGCTATACATCCTATGGCTCGCTTGATGACCTGCCTGACCGCATGCCTGAGTTTGCCGAGTTGAAGCGACAGCTGGACCGCCACGCCCTTGCCTGTGCAAAGGCCCTGAACTTCGACTTGGCCAGAAAGCCACGCCTTGAAAACCTCTGGGTAAACATCCTCAAGCCTGGCGGAGGACATACCAGCCATATTCACCCTCACGCCTTCCTTTCGGGTACAATCTATGTGGAGACGCCGCCGGGAGCTTCGGCACTGAAGATCGAAGATCCCAGACTACCCATGATGATGTCGAGACCCGGCCTGACTGAGCGGGCTTCAGAGGCCGAGAGGACCTTCATCTATCTCGAACCCTCACCAGGGACTATTTTCATCTGGGAGAGCTGGCTGCGCCATGAGGTGCCGGTAAACCAGGCCAAATCCGACCGGATCTCAATCAGCTTCAACTACGCCTGAGCGACTTGGCCAGGCTACCGGTGTCCTGTCTGGCGAGATGGG
>JBFZCB010000063.1:0-4957 GCA_041308165.1 Caulobacterales bacterium | reverse complement strand
GCATGACCGTCATGTCGGGTGGATTTGGACTGTGCGGCATCCCCGAACACTTGATTGCCGGCCTGCGCGAGACAGGTGTGAAAAACCTGACCGTCATATCCAACAATGCTGGCGTGGACGGATTTGGCCTGGGGCAGCTTCTGGAAACCCGCCAGATTGCCAAGATGATCTCTTCCTATGTGGGAGAGAACAAGGAGTTTGAGCGTCAATACCTGGCCGGTGAGCTGGAACTGGAGTTCAACCCTCAAGGCACATTAGCCGAGCGAATCCGTGCCGGCGGCGCAGGCATTCCTGCCTTCTTCACAGCCACAGGCGTCGGAACCCTGGTGGCTGAAGGCAAGGAGGTGCGCGAGTTTGACGGCCGCAAGTACGTTATGGAAACAGGCCTTGTTGCCGATCTGGCGATCGTGAAAGCCTGGAAGGCGGATGCACGCGGCAACCTGCAGTTCAGAAAGACCGCCAGAAACTTCAATCCGATGATGGCCACGGCCGGAAAGACGACGCTTGTGGAAGTCGAGCATATCGTACCCACAGGCAGCCTTGACCCTGACCACATTCATACCCCCGGCATCTATGTCGACCGGATCATTCTGACGCAGTCTGAAAAACGCATCGAACAACGCACCGTCCGCGATAGGCTGCCCGCCTAGTTGCCGTGGCCAGACCAAAAGTCTGGGCCCCTAGACCCCTTGAAATGAGAACCTGAATGTCTCGTACCCGCGAACAACTCGCTGCCCGTGCTGCCCGGGAGTTGCAGGACGGCTTTTACGTCAACCTCGGGATTGGCATTCCGACCCTGGTTGCCAACTACATTCCCCACGGAATGGAAGTCACCCTTCAATCCGAAAACGGCATGCTGGGAATGGGCCCGTTTCCCTATGAGGATGAGGTGGATCCGGACCTGATAAATGCCGGAAAACAAACCATCACCGAAATACCTGAAAGCAGCTATTTTTCCTCTGCCGACAGCTTCGCCATGATCCGCGGTGGCCATATCAACCTATCGATCCTGGGGGCTATGGAGGTCGCCGAGAATGGCGACATTGCCAACTGGATGATCCCCGGCAAGCTGGTTAAGGGCATGGGCGGAGCCATGGATCTGGTGGCCGGCGTCAAACGCGTCGTTGTCGTCATGGACCATGCTAACAAACATGGCCAGTCCAAGGTCCTCAAGACCTGCACCCTGCCCCTCACTGGTGCCGGTGTTGTCAGCCGCATCATCACCGATCTCGCCGTGTTCGATGTAAAGCCCGACGGATCGGGACTTGAGTTGATCGAACTCGCAGATGGCGTAACCCTGGACGAAGTCGCAGCCAGAACCGAGGCCCGCTACACCGTATCGCCCGAACTTACAGCCTGACGCCCGGCCTAGACCTTCTCCCCGTGAGGCTATCGCTTCGGAACGGCTGCACCTGTCCAGTCAACAACCTGGGCATTGAGAAGGACGACTGCGGTGTCGAATGCCTCGACTATGGAGGCGATGCGGTTCTCGCGGGCGGGCTGAACGACCCTGAATGTGCGTTCGGCTGACTCGGCATGACCTGGCAGGACTGT
Source organism: Caulobacterales bacterium (assembly GCA_041308165.1). Taxonomy (GTDB): domain Bacteria; phylum Pseudomonadota; class Alphaproteobacteria; order Caulobacterales; family Caulobacteraceae; genus Brevundimonas. The sequence goes on along the minus strand of JBFZCB010000063.1, from coordinate 3,403 downwards.
CAGCTTGGCCCGGGCCGTTATGATAATGTCCGGAAGGCCTCCCGGCACGGAATAGCGCGCCTCAAAGGCCGTCACCTCCAGACGCAGATGTCTGTCGCCCGTGCCCACGTCTCTGTCATCGAGCAGACGCACCGGTCCCTGGCGGTCTGAAAAGGCCGCCCTCAGACTGTCCTCAAAAAGGGTCTCCGCCGGCGAAATCCATCGTGCGCCCTTGATATAGGCAACCTCTGTTCCCGTGACGCCAAGCACCCTGTCTCCGCGAGAGGCCTCGGGAAAAATGACGCGCTGTAGTGAAACTGTGACCGGTCTTGCCGCAACCGCCAGTTCCGCATCGCCTGAGTTCGCAAGTGCGCCGAAACGATAGGTCTGAACCGGGTCAGGCGTAGCCAGGAGCGAACAGCCTCCAAGGCCCAGCCCTATTCCCATGATAACCGCCCCAAGTGGCAACAGACCGGAAAACCGTTGGCTCATGGCTGGACCTCCATCTCACGTGCAGGGGCTCTGCTTATAAAGTCGCGTGGACTGGACCGAATGTCATCGATCAGACCCTGAAGCGAACGGGTCGCTTCGTTGAGTTCCTGGATCGTCTGGTTAAGCTGCGGCAGACCCGTCGTGGCGAAGTCGCCCAAAGGCCGCTCCAGACCGCTCACAGACCGGTTAAGGGATGCAATTGTGGACTGGGCATCACCGGTAGCCCTGTTGATATTGGCGATCGCTTCGCGGCCGTCCGTATTGACCAGTCGACGAGCATCAGCAGCGAGAGCTTCATATTCCTTTACGGCCGTATTGGCACTGGTCAGAGCATCCTCAAGCTGCATGAGCACACCCTTGCGCGCCTCGAATTCGCTCGAGATGGCCTCGACATTCTTCAAACTGGTCGAGAACGAGCGAACATTGTCATCGGACATAATCCGGTTGATGCGGTTGAGCGCATCAACGGTCTGGGCCAAGACAGTGCCGGACCCCGTTAGAAGTTCGGCAATCGGAGAAGGCTGGCTCTGGATGACCGGCACGACGTTGGCGGCATACTGGGTTTTCAGCAAAGCACTTTCCGGATCCCCCGCCGTGATCTGGATATAGTTCAGTCCAGTGATGCCCAGAGGCTCAAGCTGGGCCCGCGAGGTTACGCGCACGGGCGTGGTTCCATTGAGGCGGACGCGTGCAATCACCTGATTGCCCCTTTCGGGATCCAGGTTCAGGTCCGTCACCTCCCCTACCCTGATACCATTGAAGTGGACTTCTCCGCCTTCGGACAAACCCCGGACCGGGCCGCTGAACAGTATGTCATAGACATCGTAGTCCTTAGTGAACTGAAGGCGAGCCAGCCAGATCGTGAAGACCGCAAGCGCCAGCATGAGGGCAACAGTGGCGATGCCGACGGCGGCATAGTGGGCGTCTCTTTCCATCTACCCGCCCTCCTCAGGCGGCTTTGCTTGCTGCCCGACCGCGCGGGCCGAGGAAGTATTCGCGGATCCAGGGATGTTGGGAACGCTCAAGGTCCTGAACCGTCGCCTTCTCCACCACATGTTTATCCGCAAGGACCGCAACCTTGTCGCAAACCGCATAAAGACTATCCAGGTCGTGGGTGATCATGAAAACGGTCAGTCCAAGGTCATCGGACAGGTCCCGGATAAGCTGATCGAAGGCGGCAGCCCCGATCGGATCCAGACCCGCCGTCGGCTCGTCGAGAAAGATGAGCTCAGGATCCATGGCCAAGGCCCGCGCCAGCCCAACCCGCTTTCTCATGCCGCCGGATAACTCGGCAGGCTTCTTGTGATGCGCCTCGGGCTTCAGTCCGACCATGGCAATTTTCATCTCTGCCAAATCGCGAATGGTGTTGCGAGGCAGTCGGGTGTGCTCAATGAGCGGAGCCGCAACGTTCTCCAGCACCGTAAGGGAAGAGAAAAGCGCGCCCTGCTGAAAGAGAATGCCTGTCCTTCGCTCTATGTCAGCCGACTGCGCCTGAGAGAGATCATGGGTATCATGGCCAAATAGCCGAACGGTGCCACCCTCGGCCTGTTTGAGCCCGATTATGGTGTTGAGCAGAACCGTCTTGCCCGTACCGGATCCCCCCACAACGCCCAGGACCTCCCCGCGGTAAACATCCAGATCGAGATCCTTGTGGATGACCTGCTCTCCAAATTGGCTGAGCAGACCGCGAACCTCGATCAGTGCCTCCTGAGGCCTTCCTACGCTGGCAGGATCAGGATCGGATCGTGGGCGGCCGCCCGCACCGGTCGCGCAGGCGTTCGTCACAGGTTCAACTCTAGGAAAATCAGGGCAAAGACCGCATCTAGAAAGATAATGGCAAAGATGGACTGCACCACCGCGGCCGTGACCCGTCGGCCAAGACTTTCTACATCACCCGAAACCGACATGCCCTGACGGCAGCCGATGGCAGCGATGACCACCGCAAAGACCGGGGCCTTCACCAGTCCGACCATCAGATGGTTACCCATCATGGGATCCTCGCTGACGCGTTGAAGAAAAAAGGCCGGACCGTAGGAAAGCTGGCTCCAGGTGACGAGCATGCCTCCCAGAAAGCCTGCCAACATGCCGATAAAGGTCAGAAGTGGCAGCATGACGACCAGGGCTGCAAGGCGCGGAATAACCAGAGCCTGAAACGGGTTGACGCCCATGACCTGCATGGCGTCCACCTCCTGGTTCATCCGCATCGACCCTATCTCGGCGGCAAAAGAGGAGGCGGAGCGGCCGGCAAGCAGGATCGCCGTAATCAGGACGGCGAGTTCACGGAGGGTCGCCACAGCCACCAGCTGCACGGTGAAGACCCCGGCCCCGAACTGGGTGAGAAGATTGGCACCGAGAAAGGCAATCACCGCTCCGATGAAGAAGTTGGTCACAGCCACAATGGGAACAGCATCCAGGCCTGCCCGCTCCGCTTGGCTGACCCAGGCTGGCCAGCGAATGCCTGCAGGGCGACGAAGGGCGGCACCCGCGGCCGTAACCAGTCGCCCCAGGAAGGCCAAGGACAGGGCGATCTCATGACCGATATCGACAACACCCATCCCGATCTTTGCAAAACCACGGGTCCAGGGTCCCGGCCGGCGCGGCGGGTCGGCGCTCTGTCGGCCGAGTGTTTCAACCTTGGCATAGATGCGCCCGGCTTCGGGGCGCGAAGCCCAGACTTCAGACGGAAATATCGCCGGAGTAGCCTGGACCAGAATCAGGGCTCCAGCTGTGTCGAAGCGGCCTAGGTTGGAGATATCGACGACTGCAACCGGTCGTCCGGCAATGCGCTGTTCGAGGCCTTGAATAGCCGGACTCAGACCCGCAGTGGTCCAGTCCCCGGAAAGGCGCAAGACCAGGCCGCTGTCTTCATCAATGAGCTGGAAGTCCGCAGCAGTCATGTCGCTCCAATAGCCGAAAACAAGGCCTGCGCCCA
>JBFZCB010000062.1:0-20506 GCA_041308165.1 Caulobacterales bacterium | reverse complement strand
CCCTGTGCGGGGCAGAGCCCTCCATTCTTGACATGCCCGAGGCCGCGGAGTTGGGCGAGATCGCCGTCCAGGCGGCAGCGACGGGGCGCGTGCTGGGTCGCACGCCTCGCGTCGCCTGCGTGTCAGACTCGGCGTTTGGCAATCCGCCCGGAGAGCGCGCCGAAAAGGTCCGCGAGGCCATTCGCATTCTCGATCAGCGGGGTGTCGACTTTGAATATGAGGGCGAGATGCCACCGGAGCTGGCGCTCGAGCCGGATGCCCGGGCGGCCTACCCCTTCATGAGGCTGACTGGACACGCCAATGTCCTGGTCATGCCAGCGATCCCCTCGGCAGCCATCTCCACACGATTGGTCCAGTCCATGGGTGGAGCCACTGTGATCGGCCCGATTCTGGTCGGTCTCGAAAAGCCGGTCCAGATCGTCAGCCTGGGGGCCTCGGTCTCAGAGATCATCACGGCGGCAACCTTTGCCGCCTATGACGGCGTAGCGGACCGATAGGCCAGTTCATAATGGCTTGTTGGTAACCCAAACCCGGTTTTGCTGCGATTCACCCCTGTGCCCACTGTCTTGGTCAGATGGACTGAGATGGACATAGTGCCCCGCGTCAGATGCTGGTGGCGTTTCTACAAGAGGGAGCCGCAGGCGAGGATGTCGTCGTGGATTCTGGAGATCCTGTTCGACAGCCCGTCTGTACGCGAAACACCCAGAGGGTCTCGATCGGGCTTAGCTCGGGTCATGTCACCGGGGCGCCAGCTTGGGTTTAGATCTGGGGATGATCAGGCCCGCCAAAACATGTCCACCCGCTTGATCGCAGATCGGGCTCACATGGGGGATGGTCTTGATGCCTTCCACCTCAGCCTATGTCTGTAACCTGTCCATAGGCCCAAGCCTTGGACTCTCAGGCGGGCCTGCCTGGTTCGTCCTGCGCATCCGGCTCCTGGATGTTACGCGCCTGAAGGGCGGTCTGCTTCGCCGCCACTATGAAGGCGAGAACAATGGCGAATATCCCGATCACGGTGGAGTAGAGGAAGAAGACCACATAGCCGGCCCCCAGAGCAGCAGGCGTCACCCCGCTGGTAGCGGCCCCTTCGACAAGCGAGCCTGCGGGTAGGCGCGAGAACAGGCCCTTGAGGGGACTGAACAGGCCCTCTCCCTCGGCCGCCCGGGCCGAAGCTTCCACGATCCGGCCGGACTGGGAGGCGATCAACTTTCCGGGCAGGGCATAGAGGGAGCTGAACAGGGCATACTGGGTTGCAGTAAAGCCTATGCTTGTCAGGCTCGACATATAGGCAATGAGGGCCGTTCCAGCGTAGCCGGTGGCGATATTGTCGACGCCGATAGAGATGGTGAGCGCTGAAAGGCTCGGTCCCTGGGTGGCCAGCCAGGCAAACACAAGATTGGAGACCGGGCTCATGAAGGCCCCGATCACCATGGTCCGGATCAGACCCAGACGCGCAACCGACCAGCCCCCTATGAAGACCCCTGCCGTGGTCATGATGACCCCGAAGACCTTCCTGACCTCGGCCAGTTCCGTCTTGGTGAAGCCCAGGTCGAGGTAGAAGGGGTTCATGATGTTGAGGACGAAGTCCGCCAGTCTGTAGACACAGATAAGAGCCAGGATCAGCGTGGCGACACCCGAAAAACGCCGGTAGAAATCCCTGACCGGCTCACCAAACGAGCCTGCCAGATAGGCTCCCGGACGCGTCCGGTAACCCGGGATTGGCCAACAGGCCAGAACCAGCAGACCCAGGCCCCCGAACACGGCCGTCACCTGAAGATAAATCCCGCCCGGTTTGGCAGCCCAGGCCTCGGTGATGGCCGCCTGACCGTCTGCGGGTAATCCGAACACGCCCAGTAGACCGTTCAGGGGGACAGCCTGACCGCTCAGCCCCGATCCCATGATCATGGCGGCGGCGGCTATGATCGCCAGTCTCGCGATCCATTCCAGGATCTCCAGCGGTGGACGCGAGGGCAGGTCGCCAACCGGGATTGGCCGGATCGTGTGGGTCTTCTCGCGAGGGGCAAACAGGACCCCGGCAATACCGAAGGCCATGAGCGCAGCCATGACGGCGTAGGACAGGTTCCAGTTGTAAAGATCGGCCAGCACAAGGGGAACAGCCCCGGCAACGATCATCGCGACCCGGTATCCCATCTGGTAGGAGGCGGCCATTGCGCCGTGCCGGGTATCGTCGGCGGCCTCGATCCGCCAGGCATCGATGACGATGTCCTGGGTGGCTCCAAAGAAGCCGACCAGAACCGCGAACATGGCCACCTGGGGTAGGGAGGTGGCAGGATCCAGGCCTGAGATCGACCAGAGGCCGAAGACGACGACAAGCTGGGTCACCAGCATCCAGGACCGTCGGTGACCGAGGTAACGCGTCAGGATCGGAATCGTCGTCCGGTCAATCAGGGGAGCCCAGACGAACTTGAGGGAATAGGAAATCGTGGCCAGGGCGAAAAAGCCAATGACCGAAAGCGACAAGCCGCTCTCGCGCAGCCAGGCCGACAGGGTGTCAAAGATCAGCAGATTGGGAAGGCCGGCCGAGAATCCCAGCAGCAACATGACAAACACGCGGCGTTCGCCATAGACGGCAAGCCCCCCCCACCGGGTGGCAGGCTTGGAAGGCGTCGACGGTGTCGTCGGCTGGGTCTCTTGGCTCATGGCTGGCTCCGGCAACACCGGTTTCAGCCGGTGGTCTCGATTACGCGACCTTGGCGCGGGTCGAGCGGTTCGTCCAGCGTGTCAGGGCCAGGCGCAGAGCGTCGGTTTCCAGAGGCTTGACGAGGTGGTCGTTCATGCCGGCCTGGATACAGGTGCGCCGGTCCTCGGCAAAGGCATTGGCGGTGAGGGCCACAATCGGTGTCTCATCGCCTCCCGCCCGGATGGCCCGTGTCGCGGTCGGTCCATCCATGCCTGGCATACGCATGTCCATGAAGACGAGGTCAAAGCGCGCGCGCTTGAGGGCCTGGATGGCCTCCTGACCCGTAGCCGCGGTCTCGACCACGCAGCCTTCGCGGCGCAGCAATGTGCGGGCCAAAAGGGCACCTACGGGATTGTCTTCGACCAGAAGCACGCGGGTACCCGCAAACTGGGCCGGAGCCAGTCTGTCGTCGTCGCTGGCTGGCGGCACCACGCCTGCCTGTCCACTAAAGCGGCCGGCTGCGGCCAAGACCCGCTCCACAAGGGAGGCCCTGCGTAGCGGCTTTATGAGGTAGCCATGGAAGCCGGCTGCCCGGTAGCGCCCTACCAGTTCGCGCTCTGAAGGCTTGAGCAGGATGATCCCGCGACCTGTCTCGGGGGGGGACGCCAGGAGCCCGGGGGCTGCACAGGTGTGATCGACCAGGGTGACCGGTGCCGGGTCGTAGACCCCGCCGCCGCTTCCGGCGATCTGGGCCACGGCCGCGTGGATGACAAAAAGGTCAGGAGACCGCACCGCGACTTCCAGCCCTTCCAGGGGATAGTCTCGCAACGTCTGCTCGGGGGCCAGGTCGAAGGGCGCTTCGAAGCGAAAACGTGACCCTGGAGATGCCGGTCTTCTGGCCCGTCGTCCGAAGGTCGGGGCCTCGGCCTCCCGGTCTTCGACCGTGACCGTACCGCCCATGGCCTCGGCAAGACGGCGCACAACGGCCAGACCCAGGCCAGCACCGCCGAAGCGGGTGGCATCGGAGGCATCGACGTGCCCGAACTCTTCAAAGATCCGCTCACGCGCCTCGGGAGGCACGCCGGGCCCGGTATCTTCCACGATGAAGGCCAGTCTGGGCCGGGCTTCATCTCCGCCTGCCAGTTCGACCGTGATCGAAACCCCGCCGGTCTGGGTGAATTTGACCGCATTGCCAGCGAGGTTGAACAGAACCTGTCGCAGCCGTCCGTCGTCAGCCATGACGTCGGGTACGTCAAAGCCTACAGACCAGACGATCTCGAGGCCCTTCTCATGGGCCCGGGGGCTCAGTAGTTCGGCTACGCCGCGTGCCAGGGTCTCGACCTGGAGTGGAGCGAGGTCGAAATCGAGCCGGCCCGCTTCGAGCCGGGCATAGTCGAGCAGGTCATTGACCAGGCCCAGAAGATGTTCAGCGGAATCGCGAGCGGCTTCAGCATAGGCCTTCTGAGCCCCATTCAGATCCGTGCGGGCCAGCAGACCCAGCATCCCGATCACCCCGTTCAGGGGCGTGCGCATCTCATGGCTCATGAGACGCAGGAACTGTTCGGGCCCGCCCCCCGCGGCCTCGGCCGGGCCGCCTCGGCTCGAGACGACCTTGGGGAAGGACCCGGGCTGGGTTCCAACATCAATGGTGCTGTCGATCTTTCGCCTGCTCATGGCGTGCCATCTCCCTGTCGGTCCAAACTGGGCCCAAAAGGGTTAACGGTGAATCAAGGCTGGCGGGCCTGAGTGGATTAAATCCGCCTGTTTGGTCCCGGGATCGCGCCTGAGGGCCCTGCAGGGCTGAATGTCAGCCGCACCAGTTCGGGGACCCACAGGGCAGGCTGGGCCCTGTCAGCCCTTCTTCTTTTCGATCACGGCCCACATGGCTGCCGTCGCATCGGTACCGGTAAACTGCTTGAGCTGCTGGGCACCGGTCGGTGAGGTCACGTTGATTTCTGTCATCCAGTCCCCGATGACATCTATGCCCACAAAGATCAGCCCCCTCGCCTTGAGCGTGGGGCCTATGGCCTTGCAGATTTCCAGGTCTCGCGGAGTCAGTTCGACGGGGGCGGCTGTGCCTCCCACCCTCAGATTGGAGCGAACCTGATCCTTGGCAGGGATCCGGTTGATGGCACCGACCGGTTCGCCGTCCACCAGAAGAATGCGTTTGTCACCCTTAGAGACGGCGGGAATGAATTTCTGGATGACCAGGGGGTCGCGTGAGCCCATGGCATGGATCTCGATCAGGGCCTCGAGATTGGGATCCTCGGCCTTCAATCTCACGACGCCTGATCCAGCCGCGCCATGCAGGGGCTTGAGGACCACATCTCCGTGTCGACGGTGAAAATCAACCAGGGCGACAGGATCGGAACTGATCAGGGTTGGCGGGGTCAGGTCGGGGAACTGCGTCACCAGCAGTTTTTCGGGGGCCGATCGCACTTCGGCAGGATCATTGACCACGAGGGTCCCGGGATGAACGGTCTCTAGCAGGTAGGTCGCCGTGACATAGGCCATGTCAAAAGGAGGGTCCTGGCGCATGAGGATCACATCCACATCGCTTTGGAGGTCCAGTTTCACCTCATCGCCGAGATCAGCATGGTGGCCCTGGATCTGGGCCAGCCGGGCCGGCCGAGCGCGGCAGTAAAGGCGGCCATTTTCGAGGGCAAGGGTACGGAAGTCATAGATCCAGAGCGCATGACCACGCTCCTGGGCCGTCATCATCATCAGCCAGGTGGTATCGGATTCGATATTGACCGCCTCGACGGGGTCCATCTGGATTGCGACCTTGAGCATGACGGCGTCCTTGGCTGAGTGGGTCAGGTAATGGGTGGCCGGATGGGCGTGCGCAAGGGTCTTGGAGCGCATTGATCCATGCCGCGTCCAGGAACGAGGCCATAGGGTTGCGGCCATTTCTGGGGGTAGCGGTCCTGGCAGACCGGCCGATCAGTTGAGCTTCCTGTGCAGCCGAGCGATCGCAGGCCCGGGACAGTCGGATTGATCACCCCGGACCCGTCGGGCGTTTGTAAGTGCCTCGATGGCTCCGGCCAGTCTTCCCTGCCGCTCACGGACACAGGCTAGATCCAGCCAGGGTCTATGATCGAGGGGATCCAGAAGGGCATGCCGCAAGGCCGAGCGTTCTGCGGTCTGATAGTCTCCGGTGCGGACCGAACGGGTGAACAGAATATTCTGAAGCCGGATGAGGGCCTGTCGGTGGGTTATCGGAGCCATCAGGAGGTCCAGCCGGTGGGCGACATGAGGCGTCAGCCCGGCCAGCAGGGCGCGGCGGCTCAGCTCTGAAGGCAGCACGATCCGGCCCTGGCTAAAGGGGTCCAGTGCGACCGGGCCCCCTGTGGTCTCTACCCGCAATAGGAAATGATTCGGGAAATCGACCCCTTCAGCCTTGACCCCCGCGCGCCGGGCCGCCTCCAGGTAGAGTATCGATAGAGCGGCTGACAGGCCCCGCCGCCTTGAGGCCACAGCGATGATATCGGTGTTTGTGTAGTCGCCGGAATCGAGCAGATCGCCATTGAGCCCGAAGTCGGCACCCATGGTTTCAGCCAGGGCGTCATCACAGGATTCGGTCTGAATCCGTTCAGCCAGGCGCGCGCCAGCTCTTGCGGCCAGGACGCGCACCGGACCGGCGTCGCGGAATGGAAAGTCATGAAGGGCGCAGGCGATTGCGGCCTCCAGCAGGGGAAAGCTCTCGTCATCGGCTTCCCCCGCCTCTGAAAGGATGCCCTCGGCCTGCTCGCGCGTCACGCCACGCCCGCCTTCGGCCGCCTGCTGGCACACCCAGGGTTGCGCTGCTCATGATCCAGAATCACGATGTCGAACCCGAGACTGCCCGTGCGATGTAACGGTTCCCGAATGAGGCCCATTACCCTAAGTTGCAAGGGGCAGTATGAGACCTTGGCTAAAGGATCGGTCTGTCAGGCGCATGGGGGGCTGCTTGAGCGCTCCCCATTGGGTCTTTTTCAGGCTTTCCGTGAGCAATGTCCGTTGGTCAGTTTCACCGTCTCCCTATCGTCCCTGCATCTCAAGGGCCCGGCGATAGAGGGCCTTACGGGGCAGATCGAGGGCCCTTGAAACCTCCGACGCGGCCTCGCCGGGTGGCAGGCGGCTGAGGGCCTCCGCCAGGGCCAGATCAGCATCTCTGGCGCTGACAACCTCGGTTTGCCCGGGCCCGACGACAACCACAATCTCACCCTTGGGCGCGTCGTTGCGAGGATCTGCAGCAAGAACCGACAGGGGGCCGCGAATACAGTCTTCATGCAGTTTGGTCAGTTCGCGTGCCACAGCGGCAGGCCGGTCGCCCAGGACTTCAGCCATATCGGTCAGGGAGGCTGACAGACGAGGACCGCTTTCGAAGAAGACGAGTGTCTGACGGGCCGTCTTTAGCTCACTCAGGGTTGTACGGCGGGCGGCTGACTTCGCCGGAAGAAAACCCGCAAACAGGACCCTGTCGGCCGGGAGGCCGGCAATGCAGAGGGCGGCCAGAAGGCTGGAAGCTCCTGGTATGGGGTGAACCGGAAGCCCGGCTTCCAACACGGCCCGGGCCACGACAAAGCCAGGATCCGAAATCAGCGGCGTACCGGCGTCGGAGATCAGAGCCACAATCTCGCCCTGGTGGATTCGCTCTATGGCACCTTCCGCAGCCCGGGCGGAGGCGTGGTCGTCGCAGCGCTCCAGCCTGGCCTTCAGTCCATAGGCATTGAGCAGCTTTGCTGAGACGCGCGTGTCCTCGGCCAGAACCAGGCTCGCTGCGGCCAGGACATCCAGTCCTCGCAGCGTCATGTCCCTGAGATTACCTATGGGGGTGGCGACCAGATAGAGACCTGGCGACACGAGGCGAGGGGGCGGGGCGTTGGGTGGAAAGGGTGAAGGCTCGGTCATCCTTGCATCCCTGCCAGTCTCGGAGGTCCGCGCCAACCTCAAGGTGACATGACCGACCGGACAGGAGCCTAAAAGTGCGGCAGCACCCCATAATGCTGACTGCTCCGTTCTATCAAAGTCCCATCGCCAACGAGTCTTTGAAAAGCATCGAGAACCACGCAAACGCACGTCGTATTCGCTTCGCCGACTTCAATGCCGCCCGTATCCATAAGTCATAGAAAATATGCCACTATCTGGCCAAAAATGCATGGATACGGTAGTGTGAAATATCCGATCTCGTCGCTATAATTGAAACCTTAGAAAAGGCTCCCGGCTACCGCGGACCCTACAAGAATCGGGATGCGGTATGAGCAAGCCAAAGCATCCTGTGCCTTTGGAATTGAACCTGGGGCCTATGCCCGTTGACGAGATCAACCGGACACTTGGGTACGACCTCGAGGCCGGAGACGTGATTTTCTCGTCCGCCGCTCAGGCCCATGCCGCTCGTCGCCACCCTGATGATTTTCCGAAATGTCTGCCTCATGTCGGAGGTGTGGTCGCGCGCCCAGACTTTTTGGGCGACGATTTCAAGAATGATGGAATTGAGTTGGTGGCGAGGATCCCAGCGTTGGGAGGCGGCCTGCTCGTGGCGCTACTGGTCCAGCCGGATAAGCTCGGAAACTATAACGTCGTTTCATGCTACCCAATCGGCAACAGTAAGATTGAGAATCGCCGCCAGAACGGTAGGCTCATCATTCCAAAGCGTCACCGCAATTAAGAAGACCCTCGCTCTTGGCGAGGGTCTTCTTCGGTAATCAATGGCAGGATCCCCGTTTTTCAGCTCACCGTCCTAAGACGACAAAGCTCCTGCATCTCTTCGATTTTGGTCTACTTTACCCTAGCCAGCTAGCCAGCCTTGGTGCGTGAGGAGGGCGTTCTCACCTCAAAGACTACCGTTTCGTGGACGCTAAACTATGACGCCAGAGGTAAAATTGCAATGAAAAAGTCCTTCAGGGCGCTCTCGCCGGGCCGGAAGGCAAAGGTCTTATGACCTATGGCGAACCAAGCGGATCCTAAGTCTCAGTCCCCGTTCACTAAGCCAAAGAGAAGGTCACCGTGTGGATTAGGAGCATCCGTTTCTCGTGTCCCTGAACCCCGCAAACTCTACAAGCAACCGTCATGCAGTTATGTCGATCCGTGCCGCTGTCAACGCGGATTGTTTTTCAACAGAACTGCCACCGAATGGACGATGGGGGATCAGGTGAGAATGTGCCTTAGCACGCTGTCCAGGACGGGGCGGCCCTTGGGGGTAGCGACCAGCCGGCCGCGGAGCCTTTGAAGAACGCCGTCTTCGACCAGGATGTCGATGCGGTCCTCAAGTCCGAGGGATTCCAGACCGGCCAGGGATGCGCCCTCATGAGTGCGAAGACCCAGTAGAAGGCGTTCCTCGGCAGCGGCTGCGTCGTCCATCTGTTCGACGTCGCACCAGGGCGTCCCTGCAGCGACGCCGTCCAGGTAGTCGGAGATGTTGAGATGGGCGATGGTCGCCGTCCGGGTGCCGTCCAGCGTCAGGCGTCCGTGAGCACCGGGGCCAACCCCCAGGTAGTCACCCCCCCTCCAGACATGGAGGTTATGGTGGGAGCGGGCTGACAATCCCCTTGCGTGGTTGGAAATTTCATAGGTTTCGAAGCCTGCACCCTCGAGCACGGCCTGAGTCGTTTCATAGAGATCAGCAGCCAGATCGTCTCCGGGCGGGACCAGAGACCCCCTCGCAAAGGCCCGGCCGAAGGCGGTCGTGGGCTCGATTGTCAGTTGATAGGGAGAGATGTGCTCAAATCCCAGGTTGATGGCTGTCTCGAGTTCGCGCCTCCAGGCCTCGGCCGACTGGCCCGGCAGGGCGTAGATGAGATCGATCGACAGGCGCCTGAAGGCGGAGGTCGCGAGCCTGATGGCTCGTCTGGCCTCGTCAGACGAATGGTTCCGGCCGAGAAACCTGAGCGCCTGATCATCGAGGGATTGCACACCAAGAGAGAGGCGGTTGACGCCGGCCCGGGCCAGAGCCTGGAAACGATCGGCCTCGGCATCGGTGGGGTTGGCCTCCAGGGTCACCTCGATGGGACCGCGGGCGACAAACAGCTGGCGTATCCGATCAATCATGCGGGCGACGGCATCGGGTGCCATCAGGGAGGGTGTTCCGCCACCGAAGAAGATCGAGGTGAGGTCGCGGGATCCTAGCCTGGAGGCCTGGGCCTCAAGGTCGGCAATGATGGCATCAACCAGCCGGAGTTGGGTCTCTACCTGTCCCCGGTCGCGTACGACATTGAAGTCGCAGTAGGGGCAGATCCGGGCGCAATAGGGCCAGTGCACATAGACAGCAACGTCGCGACCCGGATCGGGCACGGCGGGGGGGTGGCCAGCGGCAGCCAGCCCTTCGTTTGCGAGCCGGCCGGTTTCAGTCAATCAGGGCCGCCTTGAGGCGAACGAAGGCCCTGGCCCTGTGGCTGTCCGCCTCCTTGCTGGCCCGGTCCATTTCCCCATAGGTCAGGTTTTCGCCCTCCGGCTGGAAGATGGGATCATAGCCAAACCCCATGTTGCCGCGCGGCGGAAAGACGAGGGTCCCGTCGACGCGACCTTCGACGACCACGCACGGACCGTCCGGCCAGGCGACAGCCAAGGCGGAGGTAAACCAGGCCCGCCTGTCCGGTGATCTGCTTTCCTCAAGCCGTTCTTCCACCTTGCGGATAGCGATGGCAAAATCCTTGCCCGGTCCGGCCCATCGAGCGGAGAAAATGCCCGGAGCGCCGTCGAGGGCGGCAACCGACAGTCCTGAATCATCAGCAATACAGACCTCACCGCTTAACTCGGCTGCGTGCCGGGCCTTGAGCATGGCATTGCCGGCAAAGGTTGTTTCGGTTTCGGCAGGCTCGGGCAGGTTCAGCTCTCCTGCGGTGACAATCTGGTAATTTCCATCCAGCAGAGCCGCGATTTCGGGGGCTTTTCCGGCATTATGTGTGGCCAGGACCAGACGCATCCCTTTGACGAGTTTCATTTTTTTGTCCTGATCACGGTGCGGTAACAATCCATTGCCAAATTTTAATATCGTTAAACGATAAGTAACGTGATTTTGTCGAAGGCACGTCCTATCTTGTTCTCACGAACGGGGAGTTGGATGTTCCAGAAATGGAACCAATACCGCAAACTTTAACCGTTCATAATCGTTTAAATGGGCATAAACGTCCCATTCTTTGGAGAACTATGATGAGCACGATGAAAGTGTCTTTGTTTATGGACCGCTATGTCTCGGTCCTGGTCAACGCCGTACTGTTGTCCGCCCTGCCTTTCTCGGTCATCTCCATTCTCGTGCAGGCCTTTTAAGGCCACACCACTGGCGAAGCCATGCCCTCTGGCTGCCGATGCCATCCGTCTGGCCGTGCGGCAACAGGGTCGGGCTCCAGTAGGGGGTTGGCGCCGGACCAAGGTTTAGCTGTGCCCCGGTTTAGCTATGCCCTGGCTGGCAGGATCCAACGGAGCGGACAAGCGAGTGCCGCGAACGGGGGATTGACGTGATGACCGGCTCGGGGGCCTCGCGCAGCGCCCAATGTTTGGGCATAGCTTGGCGGCAGGGAACTCAACCCTGACCCCAAACCCCGAGTTCATCATGCGGCTTGCCTTTCTGCGTGTTCCCCGGCTGCCTATCCCCCCGTGGCCCCGTCCGGTCCTTGCGGGATCCCTTCGTGCCCTGGGCCATGGATCCGTATCCAGCCTTCTAAAGGTTGCGCTGGATGTGGCCTTTATGCTGCTGGCCCTCATATCCCTGATCCTGTTTGCAGGCCTGGTCACGGCCCTGTTCATTCCTATCGACGGTATGAACCTGACGGTGTCGAACGAAGCTGGCGGCGTGCAGCAGCCCCTGACCCGACCCCTGGTGCTCTTTGGTCTGGGCATATTGTTTGCCTGGTTTGGTGGTTTTCTCCTGATCGTGCGCCAGCTTCGGCAGATCTTCCGGACCCTGAGCCAGGGGGATCCCTTCCAGCCCGAGAACGTCAACCGACTGCGCCAGATCGGGCTTATCCTCGCCACGGTAACGGCGGGGGCCTGGATCGCCCAGAGCGTGATTGCCGTACGGCTCGCACCCGGTGTGCTTGACCGTCAGGGCATTGGTGCGCTTCTGACGCCGATTTTTTCGGTGCTTGTGGTATTTGTCCTCGCTGAGGTTTTTCGTGAGGGGGCACGACTTCGCCGTGAATCGGAGCTGACGATATGAGAGCCGCAAGACGGCCTTTTGTGTGGGGATGGAGTCCCTGCCGCGCATTGCTTTTCAGATCGCGAGCCCGGCGCTCTGGCGGCGGGCCTGTTTGCGCCCTAACAGTCCGCAGCACCCTTTTGCATCGCGAGGCTTTGGAGACCTGATGGCCATCCGCATCCAGCTTGATCGTATGCTGCTTGAACGCCGGATGTCCCTGACAGAGCTGGCTGACCGTGTCGGCGTCACCCTGGCCAATCTGTCGATCCTGAAAACAGGCAAGGCCCGTGCGATTCGATTCAGCACATTGGATGCACTGTGCCGCGAGCTGAACTGCCAACCCGGCGATCTCCTGGTCCACACACCAGGCCCCCAGGTCACGGCAACAGATGACAGTGACGGCTAGGGATGCCCCTGTGACATGAAAGGCAAGCCGGGTCCTGGTGGAATGACACCTGACGATCGCCGTATCTGGGCACGCGTGTCCGGATCGGTGACTCCGCCCAGGTCGAGAAAGGCACTGAGGATCCCCGTTATGGGGCCCCTGCCTGCAGACACGATCGCAATCCCCGCGTCTCCACAAAGGGATGGGTCCGCCGCCCGCACGAAGGTCCCGGCCACTCGCCCTCCTGCCATTGCCGGTCGTGCCGAGGCTTTGGGAGGGTCTGTTAGGCCTGTGACGCCGTCGAACGCTTTGCGGATACATGGCCGTTCTCCGCCCGAGGAACTCGAACCCAGGCGTCAGCGAAGGCTTTCGCGCGAGCGGGACCCCATCGAGGGTCGGCTGGACCTTCATGGCTTTGGACGGTTCGAGGCCGAGGATCAGCTGCGGGCCTTCCTCCTTGGCGCACAGGCCCGCGGCTGGGGTGCCGTCCTGGTGATAACAGGCCAGGGCCGACGCGGCGGAACCGGGGTGATCCGCGCCTCGGTGCATGAGTGGCTGCAGTCACCCGGACTAAGGGGCGTGGTCTCCGGCTTTGCCAGTGCTGCCCGCCACCATGGTGGCGATGGTGCCCTCTATGTGACCCTCAGACGCAGGTGAACTTCAGGCGCAAGTGAACTTCAGGCACAAGTGCCCCTCAGGCGGAGGTGGCGCACGGGGTGAACGCTGAGGGTTCTCGTCAGAGAGCCAGGCCGTGCTGGCCTGCCAGCTCGGCGAGGTTGACCATGGGGCGCGGACCCCAGTGGGCAATGACTTCGCTGGCGGCAAGGGAACCGAGTTGACCTGAGGCCTGGAGCGAAAGGCCACGCGCAACGCCAAGCAGGAAACCTGCAGCATATTGATCGCCTGCGCCTGTCGTATCGACGACCTTGTCGACAGGATAGGCGTCGACGCTGACCCGTTCATCGGCGCGCACGATGACCGAACCCTGCTCTCCACGGGTTATAGCGGCCAGTTCGACGAGACCGGCCAGGCGCGAGGCAGCCGCATCGAAATCATCGGTTTCGAACAGGGCGGCGAGTTCGCCTTCATTGGCCAGAACGATGTCGGCGGAGGTTTCGATGAAGGCCAGCAGTTCGGTGCGCCAGCGAGCGACCACAAAGGTATCGGAAAGCGTAATGGCAACCTTGCGTCCGGCAGCATGGGCTGCGGCGGCCGCAGCCTCAAAGGCCGCGCGGGCAGGGGCGGGGTCAAAGAGGTAGCCTTCGAGATAGACAATGGCACTGTCTGCAATGAGATCGGTGTCGATATCAGCGGCTGAGAGCTGATTTGCAGCCCCCAGGAAGGTGCACATCGTACGCTGTCCGTCGGGAGTGACATTAATCAGGCAGCGGCCGGTACCGGCATCCTCGACCAGGGGCGCGGTATCAAAATGCACGCCAGCGGCACGGATGTCGTGGCTGAACACCTTGCCAAGCGTGTCGGGAGCGACCTTGCCGATATAGGCGGCGCGTCCACCAAATGAACCCACCCCGGCGACCGTATTGCCGGCAGATCCACCCGAAGCTTCCACGCCCGGGGCCATGGCATCGTATAAAGCTGCACTCTGGTCTTCATCGACCAGCTGCATCGAGCCAGGGGTCAGGGACTGGGCGACCAGGAAGGCGTCGTCGCAGGGGCTCAACACATCGACGATGGCGTTACCGACAGCGCAGATGTCGTATTGTGCGGGGGCAGAGGTCTGGGTCATGGCTGCCCCATAAAGGACAGGGTGGCATCTGTCACCCAAGGACATAAGGATATCCTTATGGGACAGTCGGCCCGTCATTGCCGCCGAGCCCTGGCACTGGCTATAGGGCGTTCATGACCGACCTAGCCATCCTGACACCCGACCCTGCCGACCCGTCCTATAGAGGCCAGTGGCCAGGGGTCCTTGAGCGTCTTCAGGCGGCCCTGGCCCTGGGGGGGATCAAGGCCGTGTCCACGCCCTGGGTCGATCATGTTGAAGACCCTTCGGGGCTGGCTGGGTTTCCCCTCATCCTGCCGGTGATCGTCTGGGGTTATCATCGTGATCACCATCGCTGGATGCAGGCCACACGATGCTGGACAGAGGCGGGCCTGCCTCTGGCCAATCCGGCCTCCGTACTGGGCTGGAACTCCGACAAATCCTATCTGCGCCGGTTGGGCGAAAGAGGGGTGGCTATCCCTCCCACCCTGTGGTGCGACGGCGTGACGCCCGAAGCCGTGAGAGCGGCCCTTGAGACCCTGGGTACCGAGACCGTGGTCGTGAAGCCGACCGTATCCGGTGGGGCCTGGCGTACACTGAGACTGAACCGCGATGATCTGAACGGCCGCGATACGATCGTCGATGCCCCTGTCGGTCCGGCGATGATCCAGCCCTATCTGTCGTCCATGGAGACCCTGGGGGAAACCAGCCTGCTGTTTTTTGGCGGCGTCTTCAGTCACGCGGTGAACAAGACCCCTGTGCCGGGTGAATTCCGGATTCAGGTTCAGTTCGGAGGGGCCTACCGTACCGTAAGCCCGCCTGTCGAGGCTTTGGCCCTGGCGACCAGGGTCCTGGCAGCGGTTGATGAGCCCCTGCTCTATGCTCGGATTGATATGGCGCAGGGTCCCGACGGGCAGTGGCTCCTCATGGAAGCCGAGCTGATCGAGCCTGACTTCTATCTCAACAACGATCCGCATGCGGGTGCGGGCTTTGCCGAGGCCGTAAAACGGCGCCTGGCCGAGGGCTGATCCGCTGCGCCTCTTTCGCTTCTGAGAGACCGTGGTAGGGTCACGGTAACCGGTGTCTTTTCTCTGCGAGGCGTCCGGTTGTTCAGGACTCCTGAGCCTTTGAAAGACACTAGGGTGACCCATGTACGGATCCAGGACTTTGTTCTTCGTGGCCAGTCTCGGCCTTGCCGGCCTGGCGGGTCCGGGATGTGCGGCGTCGCCTTTGGCCGTAACCCACACCGGGGCAGCCACTGAGGCCAGGGTTGCCGAACCGGTCCAGTGGGATGATCGCATCCTGCGCAGGGATCCGGCGTGGTATGGCTCAGCACAGGCGCGTGCCATGGCTGACAGTGTCCTGCTCTATCAGTCGGCTGAGGGAGCCTGGCCAAAGAATGTCTCCCTGGCCACGCCGCCCACGGGACCCATATCGCCGGGCTCGACCAACACGATCGACAACCAGGCGACAACCGTGCCCATGGCCTTTCTGGCCAGGGTGATAGCTGCGGGGCGACCGGATGAGACGGCTGGCTATCGTACAGCTTTTAACCGGGGTCTGGATTGGCTGCTGGCCGCGCAATACCCCAATGGAGGCTGGCCGCAGTTCTATCCGCTGCGCGGGGATTACTACGATCGCATCACGTTCAATGATGATGCGATGGTGGATGTCCTGAGCCTGCTCGACGACATCCATACCGCTCAACCGGCCTATGGCTTCGTCGATGATGGCCGTCGCGCCCGGGCGGTGCAGGCCAGCGCCAGGGGTCTGGACATCATACTGAGGACGCAGATCCGCCGTAACGGGGTCCTGACGGTCTGGTGTGCCCAGTATGACGAGATCACCCTCCAGCCTGCCTGGGCACGCCGCTATGAGCCCCCTTCGTTGTCGGGCGGTGAAAGTGTGGGCATCGTCCGCTATCTGATGAGCCTGCCCAATCCTTCACCCGAGGTGGTGGCTTCCATAGAGGCGGCCATCGCCTGGTTTGAAGCCCATGCCCTGACGGGGATCCGGGTGGAGACCTTTACCGATGCCAAGGGCCAGCAGGATCGTCGTGTAGTTCAGGAGGCTTCTGCAAGTCCGCTCTGGGCCCGGTTCTATGATCTGGAAACGGGCCGGCCCCTGTTCATGGGGAGGGACTCTGTTGCCAAGTCGAGCCTGGCAGAGATCGAGCAGGAACGGCGTGCGGGCTACAACTACTATGTCGATGCCCCCTCCCGTCTCCTGAGCGTGGACTATCCCGCCTGGCGTCGCAAGATCGCTCGACCCCTGTAGGTCGAAAAAACGAGGCTTGAGCTGCGGCCTGGGTCGTCGGGGGGCGCTGGCGCGTCGGATGGCCTTGACGGCAGGCCCGTCTGCTGTTCGGTCCTTCGAGCCTACCATGGAAGCCTCAGAAACGGTCGGCAGGCTAGGACGGGTCTGTCAGGCCAGCACGGGACGGGCAGAGGTCCGCTACGGCACAGCCCGCACAGTTCGGCTTCCTGGCTGTACAGGCGTAGCGCCCATGCAAGATCAGCCAGTGATGGGCCTTGGGCAGGAAGGCTGAGGGAACAACCTTGTGGAGCTGGTCCTCAACCTTATCTGGGGTTGCGGCATTAGCCAGACCCAGCCGGTGTGAAACCCTGAAGACATGGGTGTCGACGGCGATGGCCGGCTCGATACCCAATTCATTCAGAACGACGCTGGCCGTCTTGCGTCCAACCCCGGGCAGGGCCTGCAGGCCCTCGCGGTTCAGGGGAACGATACCGCCATGTTCGTCCTGGACGATCCGGCTCAGCGCGATGACGTTCTTGGCCTTGTTCCGGTAAAGTCCGATCGAGGCAATGAAGGGGATCAGGCCTTCCTCTCCGAGCGCCAGCATGTCTGCAGGGGTACGGGCGACAGCAAACAGTTTGTCGGTTGCCTTGTTGACCGAGACATCCGTCGCCTGGGCAGACAGGGCGACGGCCACAACGAGCGTATAGGGATCACTGAAGGTCAGCTCGGTTCGAGGTTCGGGCATGATCGTCGACAGGCGCTCAAAAATCGCCTCGACGCGGTCCTCGTCAGGCGGCCAGCGCAGTCTTGGGATGGGGGCCCCGGTCATGACCGAAGGGCGTTTGATCCCCGGCTTGCGAGGGGGGCGGGACGAGGACTTTGCAGGGGATCTTGCCATCAGGTCTCCTCAGGCCGGGGTTCGGACATCCATCGGTCGATTCCCAATGCCGACAGGGCCTCAAGTGCGGCACGCTCGCCTTCCAGCCATGCACCATGGGCTGTGCCGTAGAAAGCCGGAGAGGTTGCTTCGCCAGCCATGAAGATACGGTTCTCGATGGGCAGGGCAAGGTTGCCTCGGTCACCGGCACGACCCGGAAGGCCGTGGGAATAGGCTCCGCCGGACCAGGGTTCAGCGCCCCACATGGATACGGCAATCGGATCCAGCCGTCGTCGCAGGTCTGATCCCAGCAGGGCCACCAGTTCCCCAACGGCAAAATCGACCAGTGCGGCCTCACCCTCGGCCTCAAGTCCGTGGGCCAGGTCGCCGCCGAAATAGGCTTCGATCATGGGCCGGCCCATGGGGCGCAGATGATAGCCGCCGGTCTCGGCCGTATCGGTGCGCCCCCAGATCTGTCCATCGGCGGGGAAATCATGAGGTTTGGCCAGGTTCAGAAAGACCTTGGAGGCGAGACCGAGAGGCGTGCCCGCCGCGGCCTCCACCAGGTCAGGCAAGGGCGGATCAAAGCGGATGGCCTCCTCAGCGATCAGGCGGGTGGGCACCGTTACGATGACAGCACTAGCCTCAACAGTGCCCTTGGCTGTCCGGATCAACAGTCGCGGGCCCCTTCGGTCAATGAGCGAGACCGGGCACTGAAGGCAGACCGAAATGTCAGACCCCAGCCGTTCGACCAGACGACCGTAACCCTCCACGACCCGGTAGTTCACGCCGGTGTCGCGATATCGGTCGTAGTCGAGACTGGAGACCTGGGAAAACCGGGTGCCGTTGAGGGCCCCAGAGATGGCGTCCATCCTGGCATTCCAGCGCGAGCCCGGCTCGAACAGGTCAGAGGCCGGGCGGTCTTCTCCACGGCTTGCGGCCTCGGCAATCCGCTCGTCAAAAGCGGCAAAGGCCGAGCGGAACTCGGTCTGTTCCTCGGCCGAAAGCCCAAGGCCGAAGGCGGGGGGCTGTCCCCAGGGGGGAGGGGTCTCATCAATCGTGAAACGCTCACTGAGGGCCAGGTCTACCAGGGGGTTCTCGTCAGCCGAATGCAGCCAGCCACATCCAAGGTCCAGGGCATAACCCTCGGCCCAAACGGAATGAGCCCGGCCAGCAAGCCGGTCACGGGCTTCCAGCACGACATGGGCAACACCGGCACGCTGCAGGCGTCTGGCCGCCGCAATGCCGCTGGCACCGGCGCCGATGACGGCGACATCAACCGAGGTGGGAAGGACAGTCATGTAAGGATCAACATCTGGGGACCCTGGTCTTAGGACAGGACAGAGCACAAGTCCCCCTCTCAAGTCGGCAGCAGAGCAGGATTTCGGTCCGCTTGCTCCGGAGCCTGGAAGAGAAAGACAGGGGCCCTTTCGCCTGAGCGAGGGGGTGATTCACAGCCCCGTATAAATCGCGTAGCGTCGGATCCTCTCTGAAACAGCCTGAGAGCAGGCTGGCTGACTGCAGGACGTCCTCAATGCTGATCCACCTGTCAACCTGGCCTGAAATCGATGCGCATCTGCAGCAGTCGCGTACAATCGTCGTTCCGATCGGCTCCAATGAACAGCACGGGCCGACGGGCCTATTGGGGACAGACTGGCTTTGCCCGGAGATCATAGCCCTTGAAGCCGAGACGCGGGACGACACGCTTGTGGTGGCCCCGACCTTCAACATCGGTATGGCCCAGCACCACCTGGCCTTTGCGGGGACGATCTCGCTGAGACCCTCAACCTTCATGGCCGCCATTACCGACTGGGTCGCCTCACTGACCCGTCACGGCTTTGATCGCATCTATTTCCTGAACGGACATGGCGGCAATGTCGCCACGATCGAAGCGACCTTCAGTCAGATCTATGCAGACTGGAGCTTTGGCCAGGCCGGCCAGGAACCGGCTCGCGCGCCCTTTGTCCTGAAACTGAGAAACTGGTGGGATCTTCCCGGGGTAAACAGTCTTTGCAATCGGCTCTTTCCCACGGGCCATGGCATGCATGCGACGCCGTCCGAGATTGCTGTGACCCAGGCGGCCTATCCTGATCGGATCAAGTCTGCAGATTACAGCCCCCGGATTGCGCCCAACGGCCCGATCCGCGACGCCCTGGACTACCGCGCCCGCTTTCCCGATGGCCGGATCGGTTCGGATCCTGCCCAGGCCAGCCCCGAGAAAGGGCGCACCATCATTGACACGGCCGTGCCGGCTCTCCTTGCCGATGTTGCCGATTTTGCGCGAGAGGCCTTGCCCTAGAGGTTTTGGGGGTCCATCGGTCATTAATGGCTTCAACCTATCCTAAGGGCATGACCCTGCTCGATACCTTCCTGTCCGACAGTCGCACGGTTGCAAGCAACGCCCGGACGGCAACCGATACGGCCGTTGCGAGCGGGGCCTTGATGCAGGCCGCCAGTGATGTGATTGCGGCGCGTATGGACATTCTTGCAGCGGGTATGGTCGACCCTGGCAAGGCTGACCTGGCTGAGATCTCGCTGATGAGCGCCGAGAAGATGCAGGCCACCACACAATCGGCGGCGGCCATGACCCGCAGCCTGGGTGAAATCTGTGAGCGCATGTCGCGCTCGGCTGCCGATGAACTGCAGCTGGCCGCAGACACGGCTGCAGCCCTGTCCAGCGCAACCAGTCCTGTGGCCTTCATGGCGGCTCATTCAGCCTGGGCTATGGGATGGTGGGGGCGGGCCACGACCCAGGCCCTGACCCTGAATACCGAACTGCTCAAGGCCCAGGCCGACACTCTCAAACCCATCCATGACACAGCCGTTGCCAATGCCAGGCGATTGAAGGGCTGAAGCGGCCCTTGTCCGGGGCTCAAGCCGTCCGGATGATTCCGTTTTCGATCCTGACCGGCCAGGGCGAGAGCTTACCACCCGCACAGGGGCCTCCCACACAGGCCCCGCTGATCGGTTCAAAGACGGCTCCATGCCAGCCGCACAGGATGAGCGCGCCGTCCGGTGTGAGATAACGATCCAGCTCGACGGCAATGGGAAAGCCGGCATGGGGACATCGGTCGACCCATCCTGCAGTTTCTCCGGCTTTGCGGACGACAAAGCCGTGGAAGAAGGCCTCGCCGATCTGAAGGACGAAACCTCGCGAGCCAGGGTCGGCAATATCGGCTTCGGCGCACAGGGCCACGCCCGAGGGAGTGGTCCAGATGCGTTTGCGTTCGCCCTGGCTATCTGCCTGTGTCAATCGCGTTCGACCTTGAGGGGGCGTGACAGGAGATATTCGATCGCCTGGTCCAGTGTGGTCTCGCCAGCCAGAACGGCTGCAACGCCTTCGCAGATCGGCGTCTCTACACCCAGACGCCTAGCCAGTTCGCGCACGGCCGGTGCGCTCTCATAGCCTTCTGCAACCGAACGCTTGCCGGCCAGGGCCTGTTCAACCGTCTGCCCCTGGCCCAGGGCCAGTCCAAGGCTCATGTTGCGCGACATCGGGCTTGAAC
>JBFZCB010000061.1:0-5586 GCA_041308165.1 Caulobacterales bacterium | reverse complement strand
TCTGGACGCCCAGATGCTCGATGCCGAGCTCAACGACGTCACCGACCTCGAGATATCTAGGCGGTTTCTGACCCAGGCCGACACCCGCCGGGGTACCGGTGGAAATGACATCACCGGGATGAAGGCTCATGAACCGCGATATGTAGGCGATGAGGAAGGCGGGCTTATAGAACATATTCCCCGTCGATCCGTCCTGGAAGCGATGGCCATTAACATCCAGCCACATCGAAAGATCATCAGTGCCCTTCAGGCCATCTCTGGTCAGGATCCAGGGACCGAGCGGGCCAAAGGAATCGCACCCCTTGCCCGTGTCCCAGGTCCCGTGCCGCTCAAGTTGGAAGGCCCGCTCGGATACGTCATTGATGAGGCAATATCCGGCAATGTGATCCATAGCGTCTGCCTCTTCCACATATCGTGCCGTCTTGCCGATGATGATGCCAAGCTCAACCTCCCAGTCGAGCTTGGTGGAATCCCTTGGCTTCAGGATCGGATCATTGGGCCCGCTGATTGCACTGGTGGCCTTCAGGAAGAGTATGGGTTCCGCGGGCAGTTCGGCACCGGTCTCCAGGGCATGGTCGACATAGTTCAGGCCGACACAGATGAACTTCCCTACCCCTCCGACACAGGGTCCCAGTCGAACATCCGCCGGCACGATCGGGAGGTCTTCCAGCTTGAGGGCGGCCAGCCGCAAAAGTCCGTCCGGGGACAGGGCCTCGCCCGCAATATCCTCGACATGGCCAGACAGGTCGCGAAGGTTTCCCGCCTCATCCATAAGGCCCGGGCGCTCGGCACCTGGCGCACCAAATCTAACAAGCTTCATAGTTCAGGTGTCCTGGTCAATTGGTCCAACCGCCATCGATCACATGGATGGCACCGGTGGTGAAACGGGCGTGGTCGCCCGCAAGGTAGAGCGCCAGTTCGGCGATTTCGCCTGCCTGCCCAAGTCGGCCCATGGGCTGGCGGGCGACAAAACTGGCTAGTGCGGCCTCATAGTCGCCTGTGTCTTGCAGTCTCTGGTGCAGTGAGGGTGTTTCGATCGTTCCCGGGCAGATGGCGTTGCAGCGAATACCCTGTGCCACATGATCGGCCGCCACGGCCTTGGTCAGGCCGATCACAGCCGCCTTGGTTGCTCCATAAGCGAAGCGGTTGGGGACACCCTTTATGGAACTGGCGACCGATGACATGTTCACAATCGAACCCTCGCCGCGCTCCAGCATGGATGGCAGGAAGGCGCGTATGGTTCTGTACATCGCTGTGACGTTGAGCTGATAGGAGTGGGCCCAGGCGGCCTCGTCGCATTCCAGTATAGAGCCCGCATGGACGAAGCCGGCGCAGTTGAACAGGACATCGACATGACCGGTCCTTGAGGGCAGTTGCGCAATGGCATCGGCATCAAGGACATCGAGGGCCAGGCCCACGCAACCTGTCAGATCCCCCACCAGGGCCGGGTCCCGATCGGTCGCAAAGACGGTAGCCCCCTCGCGCGCGAACAGCTCAGCGGTCGCGCGGCCGATCCCCTGTCCTGCGGCGGTGATCAGGCAGGTTTTTCCCTGAAGACGTCCCATGGTCATGCCGAACGCCTCTGGGTGGGCAGACATCCGGGCCCAATAGGATCGAAGGACTTGTAGGTCAGGATGAACTCCTGGTGGCGCAGCGTCTCGGAGACCGTGCGCGCACCGGCCGCCACCGCTTCGATCAGGTTGACAATCTCCTGGCCCACCTCGTCGAGGGACCCTCGGCCTTCGAGGATGCGCCCTGCGTCGATATCCATGTCTGCGGCGAGGTTGCGGTAGGTCTGCGGGTTGGCGCAGACCTTGATCACAGGGGAGATTGCCGATCCGACGACCGATCCTCGCCCTGTGGTGAAGACCGTCATATGCACTCCACAGGCGATCAGTTCGACGATTTCGGCATTGTCCGAAATGTTCGGGAATCCGAACCTCGGTTCTCCGTCGGGCACCACATCCAGAAGATAAAGGCCTCCTGTTGGTGCCTGGTCGCCGGGTTTAAGCAGGCCCGAGATCAGCGAGGATCCGGATTTTGAATAGGCCCCCATGGATTTCTCCTCCTGGGTTGTCAGGCCGCCCTCGGCGTTTCCGGGTGCGAAACTGCCGTAGCCCATGATCGTATAGTAACGCTCCGCCTTCTGGACGGCCGCTTCCAGGGCCTGGCCAAGCTCGGGTGTGGCGGCTCGGTCCGCCATGATGCGTTCGCAGCCGACCAGTTCGCCGGTTTCCTCAAATATGCAGGTCGTGCCCAGCTTGACGAGGGTGTCAAAGGCTCGCCCGACAGCCGGGTTGGCGGTCAGTCCGCTGGTGCCGTCCGAGCCCCCGCAAATGGTCCC
Source organism: Caulobacterales bacterium (assembly GCA_041308165.1). Lineage (GTDB taxonomy): Bacteria > Pseudomonadota > Alphaproteobacteria > Caulobacterales > Caulobacteraceae > Brevundimonas. The sequence goes on along the minus strand of JBFZCB010000061.1, from coordinate 3,242 downwards.
GATGACGAGTTCGCTGACATCCATTTCTACCCGTTCGCAAAGGTCGGCCTCGGACCTCAGCCGGGCCAGAGCCTCGCGGCCGAGGTCGATCGTGGAGGCGGTTCCCCCGCATTGCTGGATCACCAGGAGTTCCACTGGCCGCCCGCTGGCCAGCGTGGCCTCCCTGACCGCTTCACGATTGAAACTCTCGCAGCCCAGCGACACCAGAAGGACCCCACCGACGTTGGGATGCGTGCAGAGTGCCTTCATCATGTCCAGGGCATAGGTATTGGGATAGCAGCCCGGAAAGCCGATCAGATGTATGTCGATATCGTCGGCTCCATCGACGATCCGGCGGGCCACGTGATGTGCGCACTCGACTAGGTAGGCGACGGCAATGACGTTGCGTATTCCCTTGCGGCTATCGGCTCTTAGATATCCCAGCATCAGGCCGTCTCCCGCAGGATCGCCTGGCGGGTATGGCCGGCGATATAGTCGCTTTTCATGTTGTGCATGTGGACATGCCGTGCGGCATCGACCTGCGCGGTGATCGAGCCAATCGGGGCCCCGTACTTTATGACCTTCTCGCCAGGGCCCAGGGCATGGCGAGCGATCTTGTGGCCGACCTCTACGGGATCGACCGCCGATACCGACGCCCCGTCGATCAGGAGCTGGTCACCAACACAGAGCGGCTGGCGGCAGATGAGGACGTTGTCGGCGGGATGCAGCAGGATGAGCTGGCTGGAGATCATGGGCGACCCACGTCTGGCGTTGGCGCATCCCGATGAAGCAGGCCTTCGTGCTTCAGCTCGCCCCAGAGGGCCGCTGGCAGCGCAACCTGCATGAGCGCGAGCGCATCCTGGACCTGGTCTGCATCCGCCAGGCCCGGAATGACGCTGACGACCTGGGGGTGGTGCCGGCCAAACTGCAGGGCCGCGGCTTTGAGGGGCACGTTGTGCGATTCACAGATCGCCTGAATCCTTTCGACCCTGGCAAGGATGTCTGGGCAGGCCTGCGCATAGTTGAAGGTTTCAGGGCCGTGCTCGCCTAGGCCGCGGGCAAGGATCCCCGAGTTGAAGGGGCCGCCCAGCACCACAGAGCAACCCCTTTGGGCGCAGATAGGCAGAAAGCTCTCAAGGGCTGTCTGCTCCAGAAGCGTATATCGCCCGGCGAGAAGAAAGCCGTCAAAGTCGCCATGGGTCAGGGCCTGTTCGCAGACCTCCCACTCATTGGCCCCGATGCCGATGGCATCTATCCGGCCTTCGGCTCTCAAGGCCTCCAGTGCACGATAGCCCCCTTCAAGGAAGGTTCGGAAATGGTGAGGGTGGTCCTGCCCGTGCGTGGCACGACCAAGGTCATGAACAAAGACGATCTCTATGCGGTCGCGACCGAGCCGGGCGAGGCTCGCCTCGAAGCTGAGCATGACGCCATCATAGCTATAGTCGAACACAGGTTCGAAGGGACGCGCATCGGCGAAGCCATGCCGCAGTCCCCTTGCCTGTTGCTCAGACACCGGCTGCAGAACCCTGCCCACCTTGGTGGATAGGGTGATCTGGGGGCACGGGTCCCTGGCGCCAAGCGTGCGACCCAATCGCTCCTCACTCAGACCGAAGCCATAATGGGGGGCTGTGTCGAAATAGCCTATGCCCGCCTCCAGGGCGGCCTGAACCGCATCGTGGGCGGTTTCGTCTGTCATGGTCCTGTAAAGGTTGCCGATGGCGGCGGCTCCAAAGCCCAGCTCGGAGACACGGGCTGGCGTTTTTCCAAAGGACCGGATCGCCGGTCCTTGGGCTCTGCACGCATCAGGCATGAAGGGGTGCCTTTACGATGCCGGGCTGTGGCGTTTCAAAGGTGCCTGCGTCTGTCTGGTCCAGGCCGTAGAACCGGCAGGCGGTCCTGGAGAAGACGTCGGGCCAGTCGGGCTCGGGAACCATGGAGCGGGCCAGCTCAAGCCACCGGGAATAGGGGGTGGCCATCTCGAGCACAGGCCAGTCGCTGCCCCATAGGGTACGCAAAGGTCCAAACTCGGTCAGAATCCGGCTGACATAGGGGTGAAGTGCGTCTTCTCCGGATCCCGGCGGGGCTTCAGTGAGCAGGCCAGAAAGCTTGCAATAGACGTTGGGAAGGCGTGCGATCGCGGCCATGTCCTCATGCCATTGATCCGGATAATCACCGCCGATTGAAGGTTTTGCGGCGTGATCCACCACGACCTTGAGTTCGGGGTAGCGGTCACAGAAGCGGATCAGTGCAGCCAGTTGATGCTCAAGGATCAGGGCATCGAAACGAAGTCCCCTTGAGATCATAGCCTCGATCGCCGGGGCCAGGGCCGGATCGTCCAGCCAGTCATCAGCCAGGGACTGCAGCATGGGTCTCAGGCCGCGCAGCTTTGGCCTGGCGGACAGGGCCTCAACACGGGCGACAGCCCCGGCGGATTTGAGATCAACCCATCCAACAATCGCTTTTACAAAAAAGCAGCGCAGGCCGAGGTCGGTGAGAAAATCGGTATCCTCGTCACTGGGCTGGGACTGAACCAGGACAGACCCCGTGACGCCCACCCCCCGCGCAAGGGTTTCAAACTCCGTCGTGGTGACAGTCCGATAGAGACGACCCTGCTCGGGTGTGGGCCATTCGTGGCCGTTTTCGCCGATTCGCCAGATGTGATGATGGGCGTCGATGATGTCCATCAGGCGGCCAGAACCTGCGGTTCAGCCCTGTCGTGCCGGCGCGAAGCCAGAGCAAACCCTGCGACTACCGCAAAACAGAGGGCGGGAATGATCATGGCGGTGCTGATGTATGTCAGGTCAGACAGGGCTCCCATCAGGGCCGTGATCACTGCGCCTCCGACGATGGCCATGACCAGCAGTGAGGCTCCGGCCTTGGTCCGGGCTCCAAGGCCCCGGATCGAAATAGCGAAGATGGTTGGATACATGATCGACATGAAAAAGCTCGTCGACGCCAGGGCGAGCAGGCCGGTCAGGTTCGGGGCGGATGCAGCGAACAGACACAGTCCGATATTGATCAGGGCAAAGACCAGCATGAGACGTGTCGGGCGCACGACGCCCATCAGGCCGGTGCCGATAAAACGCCCGGCCATGAAGGCAACGAGGGCCCAGGTCAGATAGGCGGCCGCCTCCTTCTCCCCGAGCCCGGGGACGGCGAACTGGGCATAGCGAATGGTGTAGCTCCAGATTCCGACCTGGGCGCCGACATAGGCGAACTGGGCCAGCACGCCGAACATGAAGCCGCGACGGGCCAGAAGCGAA
>JBFZCB010000060.1:0-7340 GCA_041308165.1 Caulobacterales bacterium | reverse complement strand
ATGCGACAGGGATTGAACCTGTGACCCCCTCGGTGTGAACGAGGTGCTCTCCCGCTGAGCTACGCATCCGGACCGGGCCCGTCAAATCCTTCAGGGACGATGACCGGGGAGGCGGGGACATATCTCGCCGACCCGTAAAGGGCAAGCATCTCATGTTGCCCGCTCGGTTCGCACGCCATGTCTAAGGTATCTCTGACGGGCTGCAGGCCAAAACCTAGAGTATATTTTCAGAACCCTGCCAGGGCCTTCCTGACGTAGAAATCCGACAGGAGGCCGTCGATCGCTTCCTCCAGATCCTCGAAGTGGTCGATGAGAACGTCGCCGCCAAGGTCCTCAGGCGGAACCGGTGTGTACCCCCAGGTAACAACCACACAGGGTATGCCAGCATCCAATGCGGCTTCAATATCCGGCGCTGCATCCCCGACCATGAAAGCTCTTGCGGGATCACCTCCAACAAGGGTGATGGCCTCCTTCAGGTGCAGACCTGAGGGTTTTCTGGCACTGACCCTGTCTGGCCCCACGATGGCTCCGAAGTGGCGGGTTAAGTCGATCTTGTCCAAAAGGAGCTCGGCGAGGTCCGATCGCTTGTTGGTGGCCACGACAAGCCGCGCGCCGCGCATAGCCAGGCTTTCGAGTGTCTCTATAACGCCTTCGTACGGTACCGAATGGTCGGCGATGTGCGCGATGTAGTCAGTGATGAAGTCCTCGAACAGCTCATCTTGGCTGGCCGCTTCCCATGAAGCCCCCGCAGACATGAACCCATGCTCAAGCAGGGCTCTGGCTCCTCCTCCAATCAAGGCCGCGGCCCCTTCAATGGGGACGGGTGGAAGGCCGTGCTTGACCAGCATCCGGTTAAGGGTCCCCACCAGATCACCATGTGTCTCGACCAGTGTTCCGTCCAGGTCAAAGGCAATCGTCCAGCCTTCCAGATCACGATCTGCCATTGCTAATCCTGCCGTCCTTCATTCGGGTCCCGTGTCTTGCGCTGGGCGTGAGCTAGCACGCTTTTCATCCAGGTACCCACTCCCTCTCGCATGCCCCCTCCCGCTGGAGCCTCGATCAGGTTAAGTCGAGGATCGAATAGTGTCCGGATCGATTCATGACCAGAAGAGCCGCCATAATCCTTGCTGCCGGTCAGGGCACGCGCATGCATTCGCCCTTACCCAAGGTGCTGCACAAGGTGGGTCATCGGACGATGCTCGATCATGCAATCGATACAGCTGAGGCCTTGGCATGCGAGCGGATCATCGTGGTCGTGGGCAACCACTCTCCGGAGGTTCGCGCCCATGTCGTCAAACGCCTGGGTGAGGCCGCCATCGCCGTGCAGGATCCGCCTCTCGGAACCGGCCACGCTGTTCTTGCCGCTCAGGGAGCACTGTCGGACTTTGATGGCATGGTCGTGGTGACCTATGGGGATGTGCCACTCCTGAAGGCGAGCGACATAGAGCCTGTGTTTTCAAAGGGCGATGGGGTCAGCGTTATCGGCTTTGAGGCTCGTGACCCGGGTGCCTATGGTCGGCTGGTTATGGACGGCCCGGTACTGGCAGCGATAACCGAGGCCAAGGAGGCCTCACCCGAGGTCCTGGCCATCCGTGCCTGTAATTCCGGAGTCATGGCGGCATCTTCGCAGCGGCTCTTTTCGCTACTTGCAAAGGTGAGCAACCAGAATGCCAAGGGTGAATACTACCTGACCGACATTGTCGAACTGGCTCGCAAGGCCGGTGAGCCCACAGGCGTCGTGTTTGCCGAGGAGAGCGCAGTCATGGGGGTGAACTCTCAAGGCGAACTCGCCCTGGCCGAAGCGCTATTCCAGGCAGAGCGCCGTGCGGCACACTTGTCCGCAGGCGTCACCATGCCTGCACCGGACAGTGTCCATTTTGCGTGGGATACCAAGATCGGACCAGGGGTGCTGGTTGAGCCCTTTGTTGTCTTTGGCCCCGGCACCAGGGTCGCATCCGGTGCTCGTATCCGCAGCTTTAGTCATCTCGAAGGGGCTTCAGTGTCAGAAGGGGCCGAGGTTGGTCCTTACGCCAGGCTGCGCCCTGGAGCCGATCTCGGCGAAGGGGTCCGGGTCGGTAACTTCGTCGAGGTCAAGAACGTCCGGATGGACAAGGGTGCCAAGGCCAACCACCTGTCCTATCTTGGTGACGGGACTGTGGGAGCCGGTGCCAATATCGGGGCGGGAACCATCTTTTGTAACTATGACGGCTTCAACAAGCATCGCACGACCGTAGGCGAGGGGGCTTTTGTCGGCTCAAACTCTGCACTTGTGGCCCCGGTTACGATTGGTGAGGGGGCCATGGTGGGTTCTGGATCTGTCATAACCGATGATGTTGCGCCGGGAGACCTGGCTCTTGCCCGTGGGCTGCAGACAGCAAAGCCGGGTTGGGCCAGGCGATTTGCCCAAAGTATGCGCGCCAGAAAGCAGAGGGCAGAATAATGGACGGTTTCATCGCCCTTACAGGACCAGGTCGTCAAACCGGTTTGGGAGCCCTTCGTGTCCGCTGAAGCTCAAAAACGCCTGGCCGGAGAAGCGGCAGCGCTGCGCGTCGAGCCCGGTATGGTCGTTGGCCTGGGCACGGGTTCGACAGCGGCCTGGTTTGTCCGTGCGCTTGCTGCGCGTGACCTTACAGGCCTGCGTTGCGTGCCGACTTCGGAAAAGACAGCAGATCTAGCGCGTGAACTCGGGCTGACGCTTTCGACCCTGGAGGATACGCCTAAGATCGATCTTACGGTGGACGGTGCCGACGAAATTGGGCCTGGACTTGCGCTCATCAAGGGCGGCGGTGCTGCCCTGTTGCGCGAGAAACTGGTCTGGGAAGCTTCTGTTCGCTGCATTGCCATTGCTGATGCAGCCCAGGTTGTTCCGCTCCTGGGAGCCTTCCCTCTGCCGATTGAAGTGGTTGGTTTTGGTCACAAGACGACCGGAAACCGGATCGCCGATGTGCTGTTGGATCATGACATCGCCATGCCCGCCCGTGTGCGGCAGGCCGATCGCGGTGTCGTCCGTACTGATGGTGGAAATGTCATCTATGACGCCCGTTGTTTTGCCATCCATGATCCGGCTCGTCTCGCCGATGATCTCAAACTGATCACTGGCGTGGTTGAGCATGGTCTTTTCCTGGATCTTGCCGATGAGGCAATCATCGGAACCAGCGGCGGTGTCGAGCGGCTTGTCCCCTGAGGGGGCTTTTGATTGCGGTCCAGGCTTTGGGCTGGACAGGTCTTAGGACCTGGTCTGACCGGACCTTCATGACCAAACCAGATGGATCGACCTCGACCTGGCCGTGGCTCCCCCCATCTGGGGTCCCCGCCTGATCTGGCTGTTATTCGGTTGGGTTCTCCAAGCTTTTCATGGGCCGAGCGCTGGTAATCCGGCGGATGAAGATTAAATCCAGCTGGAGTTTTACGGGATAGATGATGAGCGACACCTACGATTACGACCTATTCGTCATCGGCGCCGGTTCCGGTGGCGTGCGTGCGGCCAGACTTACAGCCCTCGGGGGCAAGCGTGTGGCCATTGCGGAGGAGTTTCGTGTCGGGGGGACCTGCGTTGTTCGCGGCTGTGTCCCCAAGAAGTTCATGGTGATGGCTTCCGAGGTCAGTCATGCGCTCGAAATCGCTGAAGGTTACGGCTGGTCTTTCGATAATGCCCGTTTTGACTGGCCCACTTTTCTACAGGCCAAGGATGTTGAGATCGCCCGGCTCTCGGGCATCTATGCTGCCAACCTTGGCAAGGCCGGCGTCGACCTCATTCATGGCCGGGCCGTGCTCAAGGATGCTCACACCGTCGAGATCGTGGGCAAGGACAAGACGGTCACGGCCGAAAAGATCCTCATTGCAACTGGCGGACGCCCCTGGAAACCGCAGACCGTACCGGGCATCGAGCATGCCATTACTTCGGAGGAGGCATTCCACCTGCCGGAGCTTCCCAAGCGCATTCTGATCGCAGGCGGCGGATATATTGCCGTCGAGTTTGCCGGCATCTTTGCTGGCTTGGGCGTGGAGACCACCCTCATATACCGGGGCCCCAACATCCTCCGAGGGTTCGACGACGACGTCAGGGCGCATCTGGCCGGAGAGATCGAGAAGCGTGGCATCAAGGTCATACTGGGCAGTCAGCACACCTCTATCGAGAAGACCGAAACCGGCCTGATCAATCACCTTGAAAATGGCATGGCGCTGGAAACTGATGTGGTCATGTTTGCGACCGGCCGTATTCCCTATGTGGCAGGGCTGGGCCTTGAGAACGCAGGTGTTGAGCTGACCGACCAGGGCGCGGTAAGGGTTGATGCCTATTCGAAGACTACAGCGCCGAATATCTGGGCTATCGGCGATGTCACCGACCGGATGAACCTTACGCCGGTGGCGATAAGGGAAGCTGTTGGTTTCCATGAAACCGTCTATCGCAACAATCCGCTGAACTTTGATTATGAGGCTGTCGCTACGGCCGTATTCAGCCAGCCCCCGGTTGGGGTGGTTGGGCTGACCGAAGCTGAGGCCCGTCACAGCTGCTCTGGGGGCGTAGACGTCTATGTAACGCGCTTTCGTCCCATGAAATATGCCTTTACGGGGTCCGATGAGCGCGTGCTGATGAAGCTGGTGGTCGACGCCCAATCCCAGCGAGTGGTGGGCGTCCATATCGTCGGACCGGAAAGCCCTGAAATGATCCAGCTGGCTGCGATTGCAGTGAAGGCCGGGCTGACCAAGAGCCAGTGGGACGCGACCTGCGCAGTCCATCCAACGATGGCCGAGGAGCTGGTAACCTTGAAGGACAAGCAGTCGGTCAGTCCGTCAGCGGGATAATGATTTGGGCAGGTCTCGCACGATTATTGTCCTGATCGCCTCTAGAGAGTAAGGAGCGCGGTATGAATACGCGTTGGACGCCCACATCGTGGAAGACGAAACCCGGTCTGCATATGCCGACCGACTACCCCGACATGCGCGCGCTTGAGATGGCCGAAGACGAACTGCGGGCTCTGCCTCCGCTCGTTTTTGCCGGTGAGGCGCGGATGCTGACAGCCAAGTTGGCGCAGGTGGAGGCGGGAGATGCCTTTCTGCTGCAGGGTGGGGACTGCGCTGAAAGCTTCCGAGAGTTCTCTGCAGACAATATTCGCGACACCTTTCGTCTGCTGCTCCAGATGGCGGTTGTTCTGACCTTTGCCGGCCGCAAGCCTGTGGTGAAGGTTGGCCGGATTGCAGGGCAGTTCGCCAAGCCGCGCTCGTCACCTCTCGAGGAGATCGGGGGTGTCGAACTGCCCTCCTATCGCGGAGACATCATCAATGGGATGGGATTCACGCCGGAAGAGCGTGCGCCGGATCCCCAGCGACTGATCAAGGCCTATCACCAATCGGCCTCAACCCTGAACCTGCTGCGGGCGTTTGCCAGCGGAGGCTACGCCGACCTGCATAACATCCATCGCTGGACCCTTAGTTTCGCGGACAACTCGGCGGGTGCGCAGTACCGCGAACTGGCTGAGAAGATCACCGAGGCTCTAGCCTTTATGGAAGCCGTGGGGGTCACACCCGAAACCCATCCGGATCTTGCAAGGGTTGAGGTCTTCACCTCTCATGAAGCGCTTCTTCTCAATGTGGAGACCGCCCTGACCCGCGTCGACAGTGGTTCTGGAGAATGGTTCGACACCTCAGCCCACATGCTCTGGATTGGTGAGCGGACACGTCAGCTTGACGGGGCGCACATCGAGTTCATGCGCGGGATCAGAAACCCGATCGGTGTGAAATGCGGTCCAACGATGGAGCCTGATGATCTACTTCGACTGATCGACGCCCTTAATCCGGACAATACGCCAGGTCGGCTGACCCTGATCGGTCGGTTCGGCCATGACAAGGTCGGAGCCAGGCTGCCTCGACTGATGGCGGCGGCAAAGAGTGCGGGCAAGCGGGTGGTCTGGTCGATAGATCCCATGCACGGCAATACGCTGAAGGCAGACAACGGCTACAAGACACGGCCGTTCGACCGGATCATGAGCGAGGTACGCGGCTTTATTGATATTGCTGAAGCCGAAGGGGTACATCCCGGGGGTGTGCATCTGGAAATGACAGGCCAGAACGTCACCGAATGCATCGGGGGAGCAACGGCAGTGACAGAGGATGATTTGTCCAGCCGCTACCACACCCACTGTGATCCGCGCCTGAATGCAGATCAGGCCCTCGAGTTGGCTTTTCTCGTTGCTGAGCGGCTTAAGGTAGGGCGTCAGCGTCGCGCCAGAGCGGCTTGAAAATTCGACCCTTAGTTAAGAGCGCGCTCGTCTCAAGGTCTAGATCTGGATCGGGATCGGGATCGGGATCGGGATCGGGGGCCAAGGCTTAGTATGCGTATTGATGGACCATCAACCGGTCACGACGGCAGAGGTCGGCTGGCTTTTCAGGGTGCTTTTGGAGCCTTCAGTCATGAGGCTTGTACCGCTCTGCGCCCCAATGATGAGGCTGTGCCTTTTGAGACATTCGAGGCGGTCATTGCTGCTATCTGCTCGGGCGATTGCGACGGAGCACTCATCCCGGTGGAGAACTCCTCGATTGGGCCGGTAGAACCTGCTGCGACACTGGTGCGAGATACCGGACTCATCCCGATCATCGATGTTTGGCGACCTATCAGGCACGCGCTCATGGCGATTAAGGGTGCAAGTCTTGCGGATCTGCGAACGGTGGAAAGCCACCCTATCGCTCTAGCCCAATGCGAAAGAACGCTGGTTGAGCTTGGCCTTCAAGCGGTTGTGGCATTTGATACAGCGGGTGCCGCCCAGGCTGTGGCCAGGGCAGGGGATCCGAGCCGCGCCGCACTGGGCCCCGTTGCCGCTGCCCAGGTCTATGGTCTGTCCATCCTGCAACATGATCTCCAGGATTCTACAGATAATCGCACAAGATTTGTTCTGATAAGCCCATCCAAGGCTTGACGAAGCACGATCCATGCGGCTCTAGACGTTATATGGATCGCTACTGATCCGGAAAACCGGCCAGAACTGTTCAAGCCATGTCCCCGTTGCGCGCCCTGATTGCCAATCTTTCGCTCCGTTTGCGCGCGGCTGCCGGTTTTTATTTTGGCACCTTCTATTTTGGCTTTCGATACGCCGGCTGAGGCCTCGAGCTTTTCGCTCCTGACCCCCTCGCCGGCGACCGCTCCTGAAAAGAGCGGCGGGCACAGCTGCATCCGTTTTCGAAAATCCATGAATTGAAGTCGTACCATGACCATAACCCTATCCGCCAAATCCGAAACGCCTCAGTCTTGGCAGACCATGAATCCTGCAGACATGACGCCTGAACAAACTGCCCTTGCAGCCCTGCGCCGGGAAATCGATCTGATTGATGATCAGTTGCTTGAG
>JBFZCB010000059.1:0-3126 GCA_041308165.1 Caulobacterales bacterium | reverse complement strand
CGGATACCCGCAGGTTAAATCTTTTCGTGGCCGGACATTATGAGCTGAACGCAGCCGTGACCGCCTTTGGAGAGATCGGCTGGTATCAGGCCGATACAAGAAGGGTACAGCCGCCAGTCATAAATCTGAATACGGTAACCATACCGGCACAGAACTACTGGAACCCGTTTGGCCCGGTCACCTTCTCGGACGGGCGGGTCAATCCCAACCGGATATCTGGCCTGACAAATGTGCCCGTTACAGGCTTAGCCGTTAGGTTGAATCAGTATCGCTTTGTCGATGCAGGCTATCAGGGCGTTGATGTGTCCAACCATCAGGCTCGAGTGCTTGGCGGCCTGCGGGGTGAATGGAGGGGCTTCGACTGGGAATCGGCGCTGCTCTATTCCGAGGCAGAAGCCGTCGACGAATCCGATGCTGTCAAAACCTCGGCGCTACAGGCCTCACTCGCCCTGTCCACACCTGATGCCTATAATCCGTTCAATGGCGGATGTATCACTCAGACCAGCTTCGGTGATTGCACGCCCAGCTCACAAGTGGCCCTTGATGCCATCACATTCAGGCTGAAGCGCCAGTCCCGGACAACCCTGACCCAATATGATTTCAAGGTTTCGAAGCCTGATCTCTTCAGCCTGCCTGCAGGCGATGTCGGCGTTGCCTTTGGCTTCGAGGCAAGGCGCGAAACACAGCGCGATGATCGCGACGAAAATCTGGATGGATCAAATCCGTTTATTGACGCGGTAACTGGTGCCGTCCAGCTCTCAAATGTCATCGCCGTGAGCCAGAACCCGGATACCTTCGGAAAACGGACGGTGACCTCCGCCTATGTGGAGTTTGCTGTTCCGCTGGTGTCGCCGGACATGAATATCCCCTTTGTTCGATCACTCAATGTCCAGCTTGCCGGTCGAGCCGAGCACTATTCAGACTTCGGTGAAGTCGCAAAGCCCAAGATCGCAGGGTCATGGGACATCTTTGATGGCTTACGCCTAAGAGGATCGTATTCGGAAGGGTTCCGGGCTCCAAACCTGGAACAGGTCAATACTGCAACCTATGGACGTCTATCGACCAACCCGGACTACATTCGTTGCGAAGCCGATCTTCGGGCGCGGAGGATTGCGACCTTCGGAGCCTGTGCGCGCTCGATTGGTGCCTCCCTGCAGATTTCAGGAAATCCCGACCTGGAACCGGAAGAGAGCACGAACTCGTCCTAGGGCGTTGTCTTTCAGCCGAAATTCCTCCCGGAATCATGGGGCCAGTTCACCTTTACCGTCGATCGCTGGCATATCCAGCAGGAGAAGATTGTCGGTCTATTCGGGGGACGAAATGCGGTGATTCTTGACTATGTGGAGCGGGTCCAGGGCCGATCCAACCCCCTTGTAACGCGAGCCCCCGTCAATGCCGATGACATCGCGCTCTTTGCGGGAACAGACATCACGCCAGTTGGTGTCATAACTTCCATCAGCGATCGGTTCGTCAACCTGCTGCCACAGGATGTGGAAGGTCTCGATATTGGCGTGATCTGGCGCTTGAGAAATACACCCATCGGCAATTTCCGGCTCAATCTGAACGCTGCAAAGCTGATCAGCTTTGGACGTGAGGGGGGGCCCGCTGTCGATGCTCTTTATGCGGCCAGGGATGCGGGGACCATAAACGCCGCCACGCCTTTGCCGGCGACCAGCGAGCTGGTCGCTCAGAACGGTCGACCAGAGTGGCGGGTATCGGGATCACTGACCTGGTCCCAGGGCCCCTGGCAGGTCGGTGCCTTTACCCAGTACATTAGTGCGGTTGACGACAATGATCTTGTGTCGGCGACCGGCGTACCGTGGGAGATAGACAGCCAGATCACTGGCAATCTCTATGTTCAGTATGAGTGGGAAGATGGGTTTGGCCTAGCCTCAGATTCCCGCATTCGTATCGGGGCTCGCAATATTACCAACGAGGCTCCACCCCTGTCCTCGTCTGGATACCTCGGCTCGCTCTACCGCCCCTATGGCCGATATTGGTACGTCCGTCTGTCCAAGGAGTTCTGAGGCCTTGGGCAGTCGTTGGAGGGCAGGCATCCTGAAGGTCCTTGCCGGGATCGTAGTCATCGCTGCAGGGCTGGGCTCTCAGGGTCCAGCCTCAGCTGAGGGGGCTGCTCTCACGCTGAGGGATTGCCCCTCCGGGCTGCCAGAAGGGACAATCTGTCACTCCGGGCGCTCTGCAAAGGGCGCCTGGTTCTGGGTGGCCAGGCCTGCCAATTGGAATGGCAGTCTGGTCATCCATGCTCATGGTGGGCCCCGCCTTGGCCAGCCCGAGCGTGATGAGCCTGTTGAAGACCTCCAGCGGTTCTCGATGATGGTTCGTGAAGGCTATGCCTGGGCTGGATCAAGCTATCGGCGCGGCGGCTATGGTGTTCGTATGGCGGCCGAGGACACAGACGATCTGCGCCAGATCGTCTGGGAAGCCTTTGGCCGTCCGCGTTTCACCTTGCTGCATGGACAGTCCTGGGGGGCCAATGTGGCTGCCAAGGCGGCTGAGCTCTATGCCTTGGAGGTTGACGGGGCTCGCAACTATGATGGTGTCATTCTGACGAGTGGTGTCCTGGCTGGAGGAACCCGGGCCTATGGTTTTCGGGCCGACCTGCGGGCCGTCTATCAGTACTACTGCCGAAATCATCCACGACCCGAGGACGTCCAGTATCCGCTTTGGCAGGGGCTTCCTGCCGGAGGTCGGATGCCGAGAAGCGAAATCGAAAGGCGGGTAGAAACCTGTACCGGTCTTGGCCTGCCTGCGGCCCAGAGATCGCAGGTCCAGGCGGATAACCTTAGGAACATCCTCGCCGTAACCGGCATTCACCCGGCCCAGCTGGTGGCTCATCTGGCTTGGGCAACCAATCATTTCCAGGACCTGGTTCACAACCGGCTTGGGGGGGGAAACCCCTTCGGCAATGCCCAAACACGCTATGCCGGTTCTGACGACGACGTGGCTCTGAATGCCGGGGTCGAGAGATTCACAGCGGACCCTCACGCACTGGCCATGCTGGCCTATGATGCGGATCTGAGTGGACTGATCGTGCTGCCGACCGTGACCATTCATGGGATTTCTGATCCTACCGCTTCAGTTGGCATGGCCGCCTTGTATCAGGAC
>JBFZCB010000058.1:0-6257 GCA_041308165.1 Caulobacterales bacterium | reverse complement strand
TCGTTGCCCTGCGCCTCTTTGTGAATACGCCAGCCCTTCTGGGGCAGCCAGGCGCGGGAGCCTGGCTTGCAAGTGGCCTGGCAGTCCTATTGGCTGCGATTGTCAGCATCGGCGTCCTGGCAGGCTTCTGGGCCCTGCACCGAGCCAAGGGCCTGAAGCCGGCGCTTCAGTCTACGAGCAGCATCACCGCCATGGTTTTCACCATCCTGATCGGTGCGGCTCTTTTTACACTCGTGTTCCGAGGTCTTGGAGGTGACGATTGGGTCGCCTCTATGCTGGCTGCCGTGCCGGGCGGACTGAACGGGGCGCTGTTCTTCACCTTCGTCGCTGTCTTCCTGCTGGGATTTTTTCTCGACTTTATCGAGATCTGCTTTGTCGTTGTCCCACTGGTAGCCGTACCTCTGATTGTTATGGGGGCTGACCCGGTCTGGCTCGGCGTCATGCTGGCCATGGTCCTGCAGACCTCCTTCCTCACTCCTCCATTTGGCTTTGCTCTGTTCTACCTGCGCGGGGTGACCCCTCCACAGGTGACAACTGTAATGATCTACCGGGGCGTTATTCCCTTTGTCGCACTGCAGCTATTGGCCCTGCTGATCATCTTTCTGGTTCCAGCCCTAGCGACCTGGTTGCCTGGTCTGCTTTACCGCTAGCTTGCCGGTCGGGTACGGCCATTTGTCCTGTTGAAGCCACCGGTCGCGGTCTGATCCAGCCAGGTCGCCCGGGCTTCGCGTCGCGGCAAGCCTAAGCGCCTTTTCGAAAACGTCACTTCTGGCTTCATTATAGTTGTTGAGATTCCCTCGAAGCCGGCCATCAGAGTGTCGAAGATGCACTCAAGCCTACCCTGCTGGCATTCCGGGAGGGGATGCAAATCCGATCACATGGTGGGTGTCTAACCGAAGTCCCCTGACCCTATTCATGAACAGTCGGGTGGGCATGAGGATCAGCTCTGGAGTTTGCAGACTGTCTCGCCCTGGTTTCCAGAAGCGGCACTCTTGGGTTGTATACCACCATGCTTCTGGTCTGGCGCTGATCGAGGGCTCTGATCTAGTTTGAGGCCCAAACATTGAGACAAGGAGCCAGCCTGTGAAGTCTATTCAGCCTTTGGTTTTGCTGATCCTGTTGCTGACTGCGGCTTGCGACGAGGCGGGGCAGGCGATCGGTCCCGAAAAGGTGTCTTCATCGCCCGTTGAAGTGGCTCTTGTAGATACAAACACCGCGGCACCCGATGCCAGGGCAGGGGAGGCTGACACGGGCCAGTCCAAGCCTGCGGCGCCAACGATTGATCTCAATGCGCTCCATTCCGAAGATGCCCGAGGTGTGGATATGCTGCTCGGGTCCTGGGCGGAAAGTGCCGAAGGCTGTGCGCAGGGCGTGGTTTTGGTTTTTGAAGCCGACATCTATCGAGATCTCGGTGGCGGTGGTCACTGGAAGGCTTCCGGAAACGAAATCCGTATTGACTACCGGACTGACGCCAGTGGATCTGGCGGCGTGCGCCTTGAAAACGAGCTCGTTTACCGCGTGCTGGCCCTGGCCCCTGACAGTCTGCTCCTCACCGACGACAACCGGGGGGAACGTCGCCTCCAGATCTGCGGCTAGGTTGGGCGTTTCGCCTGCGCGACGCCCGGGACGCGCCGGCTCACCTCGGCGTATCCCGTCCGCCCGTTCCGGAGACGAGCCTGTATTGCAGGGTTAGACCTTAGCGGATCATCGTCCTCGGTATTCTCTGTCTATGCCGTGACTTGGGTTTAGCGGAGGGCGGTAAGACACGTTAGCCGGGAATATGAATGGTCTTCCGAGCACGTAATCTGTGTGCTCCAGAGGTCCTTCATGCTGAGCCTGTCTGGTCTTGAACCCAGGAAAGGATAAGGCCCGGCAGCCGATAGACGACGATTGCCACAGACCTTGTGCAGATGATGGAAGCCGGAATCCTATGCATCAACGCGAAAGGTCAGTCGACTAGAGGGGCTCATACAGGCCCGAACCATAACACCAGGCTGACGGGGCCCGTAAGAACCGTTATAGCTCAAAGCCACGAGCAACCCGCTCCTCATCCGCTTCGGATGGAGGTCAAGCCCTCTTGGAGTCCCGTATGAAACGCCTCACTGTCGGAGTTCTCTCCGTCTTGGCCCTGCTGTCCGCAACTGCCTGTGCCTACAATGATACGCTAGGCCGGAACCAGTTTCTGATCGTAGACGATAACGCCCTGACCCAGCAGTCGGACGCGGCCTGGGCGCAGGCCTTGCAGACCCAGCAGGTGTCCAGGGATGCCGCGGCCAATGCTCGTATTCGCCGTGTCGGTGAGCGGATTGTGCAATCGGCCAATCTGTCGAACCGGAGCTGGGACTATGCGCTGTTCGTCAGCACAAGCCCCAATGCCTTTGTCCTGCCCTCGGGAAAGATCGGCGTGACCACGGGTCTTCTGGCCCTGGTTCGCAACGATGACCAACTGGCGGCCGTGCTTGGGCACGAGGTTGGCCATGTCGTGGGTCGCCATGCCGCCGAACGTTATTCAACCACGGCCCTGACCAGCGCGGCGATCAGCGGTGTGCAGGGCGTTGCGGGTGATTACAGTCGTGCGGCCGGTGCCATTGGAGGGCTGGGGGCCCAGCTTGGGGTCCTTCTCCCCTTTTCTCGAAGTCATGAGCTCGAGGCCGATCGGATCGGCGTGGACTATATGCAGAGGGCTGGCTACAGGCCTTCAGAGGCTGTTTCACTCTGGAGGCTGATGGCGCAGCAACGCGAGACGTCAACCCCCCAGTTCGCCTCGACACATCCGTCAGATTCGACCCGGATCGCCGCTCTAGAACAGTACATAGCCAGTCGGGGCTGGAACTGAACTGGCCACGGTCGGCGCTCAGCTGAGTGGGGCTTGCCGGATCGGGTCGCTTGCAGTCGGTTAGGTGGTCCGCAGGTGCAAGCCAGACCAGGCCGCCTGGATTGATTCTCACTCCGGGGCCCTATGGTCGGCCAGATCGAGATGCAGCCGATCCCATCTGCATGATGGGATCGGCTATGTCTTATCAGTTAGGCGTATAGGGAAGTGAGGAGTGGTGCAGGACAATCCTGAGGTTACCATCCGAGCCGCGAACCCAGCCCCAGGTCTTGTCAACCGTGGTAACCTGGCCGGCGTTATTGGTCAGCATGACGTTGCCGGTCGAAATGGCCGTAGTACCATTGATAACAACCGCGGCATTATCGATCGCGAAGGAACGCCAGCCTTTCAACGCGAAGCCGGTATCGGTTGGGAAGTTCGCATTACCGCCCACGAAATAGGCCAGGGCACCTTCACGGGTTGTACGGAAGGTCGTGCCTCCAGAAGTTAGTGTTGGCTTGAAGGCAACCGGTCCGAGGTTGTAGCCATAGGCGCTGTCCAGCACCTCTCCTGCAAGCCGGGTGGCTGCGGCCTGTCCGTTGCGAGCATACTCGGTCGATATGGCGACGAGTGCGGTGCCCCAGGCCTTCTGGGCTGCTTCGACCTCAGCTGTGGTGATGGGGGCGGTTGCAGCTGTCAGATTGGCGACAGCGTAGGAATCCACGGCTGTCGACCCATGAGCGGCATGCTGGGCAAATGCAGGGCTGGCGACCAATACTGCGGCTACGGCGGTCAGGGCTAAGGTCTTGCGCATCGGGACGTCCTTTCAAGCTACCGCAAAAGCGGCGGGATTGGTCTTAGTCCCGAATGTGGCACGCCTTGGCATCAGCCTGACGGCTAGCTGAACGACCTATGCCGCTCGGCATAGTCAGGCGGCCTGGAGATTTCACCACCACAGTGGAGACCACGACTAAAACGCGAGGGGCGAAGTCCGGTACGTTTGCGACCTCTCGTCTCGTCTCTGGTATCTCGCTGCGGTCGATGACCCCGCTCAAAGACCTTGTCTTCGCCCTCAATCGGGGCCCCATCTATTGCAGGGTATTGAGCCTAGTTGCAGCCCTTTTAGGGCCTCAAGACCTGTGCGGGGTGAAGGCTCAGACCTTCCAGACCCAACTCATGTGCCGAGCTGGCCTCGTCTTCAGGCCAGGTCTGGCCGGGTGCACCTGGGAGCTCGTTGAGAGACCAGCATAGTGCGCGGATTGAAAGTACGCGTCCGGTGACGACCCGGCGATGCGATGGCCACCGTCGATTACCCCTCCACAGCCGGTCGCAGCCTTGGCTGGGCACCGGCACAGAGGTCCATAGACGCTAGAAGGGCCGCACTGGTCGCTTCAGCACTGGCTTGGACGCTACCCTATTGGGGCTTTGGTCCATGGACGTTAGCCCGCACCCAGGCCTCCATTAAATGGGCGAAACCAAGAGTGGCTTAGGCCTGAGCTATCGGTCTGCGGCCGCGAGCAGGTCGTTGATCATAACCACCGGACCGTAACCCAGTGCTTCGAGCCGTTGGGCCTGGGTCGCGGCGTCGCCGACTACGATATAGATCATGCCGTCGGTGCGTAGGTGCTTGGCGGTCAGGGCCTGGACCTGCTCAACTGTCAATTGATCGATGATCTGGGCTTCACGATCCAGGTAGTCAGCGGGGAGGCCGAAATCGCCGATGGCCTGGAGGACATTTAGCTTGGCTCCAGCGGTCTCGAAGGCCCGGGCACGGCTCTTGCTCAGGGCGCTGCGGGTCACCGCGAGGTCAGCCTCGGTAAAGGTCGCGCCATAGGTTTGCATGATATCGCGGGCCATGGTCGCAGCCTCAAGCGTGACATTGGCACGCACGGCGCTCGACAACTGGAAATGGCCAAAATTGCCACCACCAGCGAAACCGCTGCGCACACCATAGGTGTAACCGGCTCCCTCGCGCATCTGCTGGGTCAGACGCGAGGCAAAGCCTCCACCGCCGAGGATGTAATTGGCCACATTGGCCGGATAGAAGTCCGGATCGGCTCGCGTCAGGGCCGGGTGGCCGAATACCAGCACTGACTGGGAGGCATTGGGCATGTCATGGAAGTATATGCGCGACCCTGCCGGCGGGATTGGAGCGGGCCAGGTCGGGACGTCTACCTGTCGTCGGGTCCAGTTCTGACCAAGACTGGAAAGGGCCTGTGTCGCCGCGATCTGATCGACGGCTCCGACAAGGCGGAACCGAGCGTTAGCAGGAGTGAGATTATTCTCCAGATAGGCCCTCAGGGTCTCCATGCTTAGGGCTGAAACTGATCCCTCGGTGCCTAGGGGGCCACGCGAAAGAATGTGATCGGGCCCATAGGCAATGAGGTTGTAAGCCCGCCCGGCGATAGCGGTAGGTTGGGCGCGTAGAGCCTGAATGCGGGCAATTGTTGCGGCCTTGGCCAGTTCGAGTTCAGCCGGGTCCCAGCGCGGTTCAAGGAGCATTTCTTCGACCAGGGCGAACGTAGCGGCGAGGTTGCGCGAAAGGGTCCGGCCGGAAATCAGAAACCGCTCGTCATCTGCCGAGACACTGATCACAGCCCCCAATGACTTGAAGGCATTTTCAAGCTCAGCTGGCGTGCGATTACGGGTGCCGCGGTCCATCATCCGGGCCAGAAGGTTGGCCGCACCGGGTTGGGCAGGGTCGTCGAAGAGCCGGCCGCCATCGATCGACAGTTCGAACTGGACCAATGGAGTTTCATGGCTTTCGATGCCAGAGACGGCCAAGCCGTTAGGCAGAGAGGCGGTCCAAAGGGTTGGCGAGGCGACTACCGCGGGTTGGCCGTAGGGTGGCTCGACACTGCGATCGATGATCGAGGGCGTACGGGCATAGGCTGCCCTTTCGGCGCGGGGGTCGACTGCGGCTTCGGCCCCCTGAACGATCGGCTCCTCAACCACGGCAGCCACCATAGATCCTTCCAGCGCCAGTTCGGTGCGGCCCCGGGGCGTGAAACTGGTCGCGACATGCGGTCGCTCCTTGATCCAGGTACGGTAGACCCGTGCAACATCCTCAGCGGTCACAGCCTGCAGAGCGCTCAGGTCGCGGTCCGGCGTCGTGCCGTACAGGTCATTGCGGGCCAGGGCTGAGCCCTTGCCCAGCACACTGCCCAACTGGCCATAGAAGCTAGCCTCGGCCATGGTCTTGACCCGTTCCAGGGCGGCTGGATCTGCGCCCTGGTTTTCGAAGCGCGCCAGGCCCTGGTCGAGCGCTGCGCGCACGGCGTCGAGGTCGACGCCCTCGAAGGCTGTAACCTGCAGGCTCGTGGAGCCTGCGATTTGGTCATTGCGGTTGAAGCCAACCACGGCGGCGGTCAGCTTGGCCTCGTCGACCAGTGCCGCGTTCAATGGGGCCTCCTTGCCGTCGGTCAGCAGGGTGACCAATACATCC
>JBFZCB010000057.1:0-3716 GCA_041308165.1 Caulobacterales bacterium | reverse complement strand
CTATGGGCGAGACGCTCTTATTCAGCACGGACCGGTCCGGGGGGGATGGCTCACCGTGCGTCGTGTCTGTAAATGCCATCCCTTTGGCGGTTCGGGCTATGATCCGGTGCCTCCTGCCCCGTCCGGGGCTGAAAAGACGAAGCAATGATTGAACTGACTTTTCCTGATGGCGCTGTGCGCCAGTATGCCGATGGATCCACCGGGCGGGACGTGGCGGCAGCCATTTCGCCCTCTCTTGCCAAGAAGGCCGCCCTGGTTGTCTGGAACGGCCAGCAGCGCGATCTTGACCGTGTCATCGACGGCGATGGCGACTTCCGGCTCGTTATGCGTGAGGACGCCGAGGCTCTAGAGACCATCCGCCACGACGCCGCGCACGTCCTGGCCCAGGCCGTTCAGGAACTGTTTCCCGGTACACAGGTGACCATAGGTCCGGCCATAGAGGACGGCTTCTATTACGATTTTGCGCGCGACGAGCCCTTCTCGACGGACGACTTCCCCAGAATCGAAAAAAAGATGGCAGAGATCATCGATCGGGGCGCTCCATTAGAGCGACAGGTTTGGGACCGCCAGACCGCGATCGAACATTTCGAAAGTATCGGGGAAACCTACAAGGCCGAACTGATCCGCGACCTGCCCGGGACAGAGACGATCACCGTCTACAAACAGGGTGACTGGGCCGATCTCTGCAGAGGTCCCCATTTTCCGAACACCCGCTTTATCGGCAAGGCCTTCAAACTGACCAAACTGGCCGGGGCCTATTGGCGCGGTGATTCTAGCCGGGCACAGCTGCAGCGTATCTATGGAACGGCCTGGGCGACCAAGGAAGACCTCGATGCCTATCTAACCCGCCAGGAAGAAGCGGAAAAGCGTGACCACAGAAAGCTCGGCCGTGCCATGGAGCTCTTCCACATGCAGGAAGAAGGCCGCGGCATGGTCTTCTGGCATCCCAAGGGCTGGATACTTTGGCGCGTGCTCGAGGACTATATGCGCCGCCGCCTCGACAAGGCCGGCTATGTTGAGGTCAAGACGCCACAGGTGCTGGACCGCAAGTTCTGGGAAGCCTCAGGCCACTGGGACAAATACCGGCCGAACATGTTCGTATGTGAGACCGTCGAGGGTGAGACGCTTAGCCTCAAGCCCATGAACTGTCCTGGACATGTGCAGATTTTTGGCGTCGGGCAGCGCTCCTATCGCGAACTGCCACTGCGTATGGCCGAGTTTGGAGCCTGCCACCGATACGAGCCGTCGGGTGCCCTTCACGGCCTCATGCGTGTGCGCGGTTTCACCCAGGATGACGCTCACATCTTCTGCCGTGAAGACCAGATCGTCGAGGAAACGGCCGCCTTCATCAACCTTGCCCGATCGGTCCATTCCGATCTTGGGATGCAGACGGCCTACATCAATCTTGCAACCCGGCCAGAAGTACGCGCCGGCTCGGACGCCTTCTGGGACAAGGCCGAAGCCCAGATGGCCGAAGCCGCACGTGCCGCCGGTGTCGAGGCCGTGATCGCTGAAGGTGACGGAGCCTTCTATGCGCCCAAGCTGGATTTCATCGTCAAGGATGCGATCGGTCGGGAATGGACGTGTGGCACGATCCAGCTCGACTATGTGCTGCCTGATCGCCTGGGCGCCGAGTATGTGGCCGAAGATGGCCAAAAGCATCGTCCCGTGATGCTGCACCGGGCCATACTGGGCTCCTTTGAGCGCTTCATCGGCATCATGATCGAGAACTATGCCGGTGCTTTTCCGCTCTGGCTTTCGCCCGTGCAGGCGGTCGTTGCAACCATCACCTCCGACGCGGATACCTATGCGCTGGAGGTGGCGGAAAAGTTCAGGGCTGCAGGCCTTCGCATCGAAACCGATCTGAGAAACGAAAAGGTCGGCTACAAGGTTCGCGAGCATTCCGTGGGCAAGGTTCCCGTGATCGCTGTTGTCGGCAGAAATGAAGCCGAAAAGGGTGAAGTGGCCATCCGCCGATTGGGATCCCAGGCTCAGACTGTGGTGAGCGTTGAGGAAGCCATCCGCATCCTGACCGAGGAAGCCACACCTCCAGACCTCAGGCCAGAGCAGGGCACCTGACCCGGGAGAGGTACATCCCGATCGCGGTCCGGTCCGTGAGGACTGACGGACCGGGTACTCCTGATGGCAGACCGAGTTCGCGATCGGGGGTTTAGCGCCAGGGCCGGATCTGCCCCCGGACGTCGGGGGCTGAAATGTCAGCGCCGAAGTAGCGGGACTGCGGCCTGGCTGGACCACCCGCTGAAATGCCCTCGACCCTAACTTCGAACGTCTGGCGGTCTGGATCTAAACACAGGCCAAGGCCTGACCAGACTACATCCAAAAACACTCGGGGGCCCAACGCTCGGGTCCCCGGATCCGCCTTAGATATGGATGGCGTGGCCCAGAGCTCGCAGCGACGCTTCGTGGAAGGCTTCACCCAGGGTCGGGTGGACGTGGATGGTTCCGGCCACATCTTCAAGTACGGCCCCCATTTCGAGCATCTGGGCAAAGCTGTTGGAGAGCTCAGCGACATGCTGACCCACGGCCTGTACACCCAGAAGACGATGGTCAGACTTGGAGGCCAGGACCCTCACAAAACCGCCATCATCACCGGCCTCGATGGCCAGGGCCCGGCCGATGGCGGCCAGGGGGAAGACAGCCTGGATCACGTCATCACGACCCTCGACGTCGAGCGGGCCCAGACCGGCATAAACGATTTCAGGCTCGGTAAAGCAGACGGCAGCGATGGTGACAGGATCAAAGGTTCTGTCCCTGCCCGCAATGATCTCAGCCACGATCTCGCCCTGTGCCGATCCCTTGTGGGCCAGCATGGGCTCACCGGTGAGATCACCGACGGCCCAGACATTTTTCATAGACGTCGCGCAACGATTGTCGGTCTTGACGAACGGCCCCGTCATGGCAACGCCCATAGTCTCCAGACCCCAGCCTCGCGTGCGGGGTCGCCGTCCAACGGTCACTAGGACCTTGTCTGCGTCAAGCTGGAGCGGCTCGCCGTCGCGGGTTGTGACATTCAGCTTGCCGCCCCCGTCCTCTGAGGGACCAAAGCCACCGGCGCGGGCACCCAGGTGTAGCTCCACGTCATGGGCGGCCAGCCACCTTGCCACAGGATCTGTCAGGGCCTTGTCATAAAGCGGAAGGATACGATCGGCCATTTCCACGATCGCGACCTGGGCCCCGAGCTTTCTGTAGGCAATGCCCAGCTCCAGTCCGATATAACCGCCGCCAACAACGACCAGTCGACGGGGTACAGCCTCGAGTGAAAGCGCCTCGGTGGACGAAATGACGTCACCACCAAACGGCAGGAAGGGCAGCTCGACAGGCTCGGAGCCCGTCGCCAGGATCACATGTTCGGCCGATATCCGGATATCGCCTTCGCTGGACCTGACCGTACAGGTCTTGGCGTCCGAAAACGTCGCCCACCCTTTGATGACCTTGACCTTGGACTTCTTGAGCAGGGCCCCAACCCCGGCATTCAGCTTGCGCACAATGCCGTCCTTCCAAGCCACAGTCTTTGAAAGGTCAATCACAGGCTCGGTGACACTGATGCCCAGAGTACCGCCGCTGGCTGCCTTGGTGACGGTCTCGAACTTTGCCGCTGCGTGAATAATGGCCTTGGAGGGAATGCATCCCACATTCAGGCAGGTTCCACCCAGGCCCTCTCCCCCGTCGACCAGCACCGTGTCCAGCCCCAGTTG
>JBFZCB010000056.1:0-3097 GCA_041308165.1 Caulobacterales bacterium | reverse complement strand
CTGTCACAGCATGAAGCCTGCCGCGCCAGCCGGCATCATCTACCAGTTTCCAGCTCGAGTACCCCTCTGGGTTCTTGAACGTCGAGCCCCCGGTCTTCTCGCGTATAGGCTGGGTCTTTTCGCGCCGGCTGGTGATGTCGGCAATACGGGCCGCAACGGCGTCGGGAGCATCAGGCCTTCCCTGCAGCGTTGCCTCGGTCCAGATTATATCCTGTGGAGCGTCTGAGTGCCTGTAGCTGTAGGCGAAGTCGGCCAATTGATAGTCCACAAGTTCACCCTTGCGGGTCACTCCCCGGGCCGAGACCAGTACGTCCTTGGTTTCGGCACCGTAGCAGCCGGCATTCATGGTCAAGGCCCCCCCGATTGTTCCCGGAATGCCTGCATAGAACTCCAGGCCAGCCAATCCGGCCTTTGCAGAAGCCCGGGCGACCATGGCATCAAGGGCTCCGGCTCCGGCCGTTATCCTATCGCCTTGCGTGACAATATCGGCAAAGGCTCGCCCGGCCAGCCGGATGACCACACCATCAACGCCACCGTCCCGGACGATGACATTTGAACCCACGCCGAGCACTGTGACCGCGATCTCGGGGGCCAACTGCCCAAGAAACAAGGCAAGATCATCGACATCGGCTGGCAGGAACAGGGCCTCGGCCTTTCCACCGACGCGGAACCAGGTGAACGGTGCCAACGGCTCATTGACCAGCACGCGCCCCCTGACCTGAGGAAGCTCAATCATGGCAGGGCTTCCAGCTGCGCAGGCAAGGCATAGGCCCAGCTGGTTATGTCACCTGCCCCAAGCAAAACCACCAGGTCGCCGTCAGACGCCTCCTGTCGGACGACCTGCGGCAGGGCTGCGAGACTATCCAGCGCCTGAACGCTGCGATGCCCGAAGCGGCGTATGCCTTCGACGAGAGCATTCTTGTCCACGCCCTCGATCGGCAACTCCCCGGCCGGGTAGACATCGGCCACAATGACTGAATCAGCATCAGAGAAGGCCGTGGAGAACTCATCCATCAGATCGCGCAGCCGGGTGAACCGGTGAGGCTGCACAATGGCGATGACACGGCCCGAGCCCTCTGCAGTCTGGGTCACCTGGCGCGCCGCCTTGAGAACGGCCGCAATCTCGACGGGGTGGTGTCCATAGTCATCGATGATCCTGACACCCCTCACGACGCCCGTCGTCGTGAACCTGCGCTTGACGCCACCAAAACCGGCCAGACCTGAACGGATCGCCTCATCCGGGACATCCAGTTCCCGGGCCACGGCAATGGCGGCCAAAGCGTTGGCGACATTATGCGAGCCCGCCATAGGAAGATGCAGGGTGTCGATACGTGTAGCCTCCCCATTGCCTTGAAACACGACATCGAACCGACATCCATCGGCAGCCATGACCACATTGTCGGCACGGACCATGGCCTGAGGGTTCAGGCCGTAGGTAACCAGACGGCGGTTATCTATCGAGGCGACTAGTCTTTGAACTTCCGGATGATCAAGACAGACTGCGGCAAAACCATAGAAGGGGATGTTTTCGACGAAATCCACGAACGCCTGTCTGACCCTGTCAAAATCTCCGTAATGATCCAGATGTTCAGGGTCGATATTGGTCACGATCGCAACCGTCGATTTGAGGCGTAGGAAGCTTCCATCGCTCTCATCTGCTTCGACCACGATCCAGTCACCATCGCCGACTTTTGCGTTGGTCCCATAGGCGTTGATAATGCCGCCATTGACCACTGTAGGGTCCAGTCCAGCGGCATCCAGCAGGCAGGCCACCATTGATGTCGTGGTTGTCTTTCCATGCGTACCGCCCACCGCAATGGAGAACTGCAGCCGCATGAGCTCAGCCAGCATCTCGGCACGCCGAACCAGAGGAATGCGCCGTTCGCGCGATACCTTCAGCTCGGGGTTGTCAGCCTTGACGGCCGTCGAATAGACGACGGCAGAGACCCCCTCGCCGATGTGAGAGGCATCATGGCCGATAAAGATGCGAGCCCCCAGCTTTTCCAGCCGATCTGTATTGGCGCTGGCCTTGGCGTCCGAACCCTGAACCGAATATCCGATCTTGAGCATGATCTCGGCAATACCACTCATGCCGATGCCGCCTATGCCGACAAAATGGACAGGACCAAGGTCAAAAGGGACAGGGCGAAGGCGAGCGATCATGAAAACGTCATAGCGACCTCCTCGGATCGATGAAACCCGCCAGGACACATAGTTATCAACCCTTATCATTCTCCGGCTGAAGGCGCGGAACCCGCCCGGCGTCGCCTGACGTGTCGGACGACGGTGTCGCAGGACCCTATTTAGCCCGAGTACCGCATCCTGACCCTGGCAGACCCGCTGCGCTTGAAAGTCTCAGCCGAACTGGCCTGAAAAAACCGGGCACGAGGCGATAAGGCCTAAATCGCCAGCCTGGTGTCCACAAAGCGCCTCCTGGCGCAAAACCCCCAGCCCATGACGATGTCATCAAGCTGTGGATTCTTCACTCGGCTTCGCGGCGGCGTCAACGACGCCTTAACCACAAGGATTCACCATCGCGGTCTTATCTTCCTAAGGCTGCGCGCAATGTCAGAACTCATGACCGATGTCATTCACCGTGGAGACTGCATAGCGGTTCTGCGTTCCTTGCCTGACGCGTCTGTCGACATGGTCTTTGCCGATCCTCCCTATAACCTGCAGCTGGGTGGTGACCTGCTGCGTCCTGACAACTCAAAGGTCGATGCTGTTGACGACGACTGGGACAAGTTTGACAGCTTCGCGGCCTACGACAGCTTTACCCGAGCCTGGCTCGCCGAATGCCGGCGCGTCTTGAAGCCTGAAGGCTCGATTTGGGTGATTGGCAGTTATCACAACGTCTTTCGCCTAGGGACAGCCATACAGGATCTAGGCTTTTGGGTGCTCAACGACATCATCTGGCGCAAGTCCAACCCGATGCCGAACTTCAAGGGGACCCGCTTTACCAACGCCCATGAGACCTTGATCTGGGCCGCCCGATCACGCGAGCAGAAGCGCTACACCTTCAACTACGACGCACTGAAGGCCTTCAACGAAGACACGCAGATGCGCTCGGACTGGACCTTCGCCCTCTGTACCGGAG
>JBFZCB010000055.1:0-32308 GCA_041308165.1 Caulobacterales bacterium | reverse complement strand
CAGACAGACCGTTCCCAACATAAACAGGGTGAACCGCACAGTGATATTGTTGAACAGGGCCTGCACACCACTATGGGCGATGCGGATGATGACATAGGCCCAGGCAATCCAAGCATTCAGCCCGTCTCCGGCCCCGACCACAGCAAGCGCCAGGGTCAGGGCGTAAAATAGCGTCGGCTGCTCCATAAGGTGATTGTAGTTGTCTGCCTTCCACCTCACACGGGCGGGAAGGCTGGCTGTCAGCGCTGCAGGCGGCACTGTCGGATCCAGCTTGATCCCGGCCTTTATCATGGCGGGAATCCTGGAGACATACATCCAGGCCCACATCACCAGTGACCAGCAGGCCAATGCAACAAGCGGCAGAAGGATTTCACTTGCCATCACCCATCCCCTTAGAAAATGCGTAAGGGCGAGTGTCTCACATTTTCACCTCGGGTCTGCAACATCGGCAGGCTGCCAAGGCCTCTCGTCAATCACCAGCCAGATGGCTAGAAGCAGCCCATGAACTTCTCAGCGATCATCGTGGCTGCCGGATCAGGAAGCCGTGCGGGTGGATTGAAACAGTGGCGTGACTTGGGCGGCAAGCCCGTTGTGCGCTGGTCACTTGAAGCCTTCCTGGAGGCCGGAGCCGACGAGGTTGTCATTGTCATTCCTAACGGCCAGGATTCAGAGGCAGACATCGCCCTTGCAGGTCTTTCCAGATGGCGCAGCGTAAGGGGCGGTTCCGATCGCTCCGCTTCTACCCGGGCGGGTCTGGACGCCCTTGAGGGCACAGACGCAGCCTGGGTCCTTATTCATGATGCGGCCCGCCCTCTCCTGACGCCGGACCATATAGACAGACTGCTCAAGGCGATGCCCGGCTGCGATGGTGCGATCTTGGGTCTACCCGTGGCCGACAGCCTGCGTCGGTCCGATGACGACATCATAACCGAAACCGTGGATCGCACAGCCCTTTGGAGCGCCCAGACCCCCCAGGCCTTCAGGCTGGACCAGATCCGGGCCGCATTCCAGGCCTGGCCCCCAACCGAGACCCCCACCGATGAAGCTGAGGTCCTGATAAGGAACGGCGGCAGGGTTGCGCTTGTGAAGGGTGACCCGCGGTTGATGAAGCTCACTTTCCCGGAGGATTTCCTGATGGCTGAAGCCCTGCTGTCGGCTGGCGGACATGAAGCCGAAGGATCGGCCAGGGCCCAAGACCGTCTCAGGGTTACCCGCGTGGGTTCAGGCTTTGATGTCCACCGCTGGGGGCCTGGGAAAGCTGTCTGGCTTTGCGGGGTCGAAATCGAGCATGACAGGACCCTGATCGGACATTCAGATGCCGATGCAGGCCTGCATGCCTTGACCGACGCCATACTGGGAGCGCTGGGCGAAGGCGATATCGGCGACCACTTCCCGCCTGAGGACCCGCAGTGGAAGGGGGCCGCCTCAGACCGGTTCCTGACCCATGCCGCTGGGCTTGTGCGCGCTCGCGGCGGAGCGGTGGTGCATGTCGATGTAACGTTGATCTGCGAGCAGCCCAAGATCAAGCCTCATCGCCAGGCGATGCGCAACCGGCTGGCTGAGTTGCTGGACCTGCCGCTGGACGCTGTGAGTGTAAAGGCGACAACAACCGAAGCCCTCGGCTTTACCGGGCGGGGCGAGGGACTCGCGGCCCAGGCTATCGCTACCATTGAACTTCCGCGCTGAGGCCCCCTATTCAGCCATGTGACGCCAAAGGGCTCCGATCAGATTGACGTAGTCATCCGTCCACGGCCGGATCTCACTTTGGCGGCCTTCGTTCCAGCGCAGATCGTCGCGGAAATCGGCCAATCCAGCCTCGGACCGGGAAATGATGATCGCCTCGGTCGAGGCCTCGGCCATGGCGGGTGCCTCGGCGCTCTCGGCATAGATCTGGTGCAGGTAGGGAACATTGAGCGCACGCGCAGCAGCCTCGGCCGGTCCAGTGATGTCTAGGTTCCGGTTAGACAGATGCAGGACCAGAACACCGTCAGACTTCAAAAGCTGCAGGTACTCACTGATCGCCTCACGGGTCAGCAGGTGGGTGGGAACGGCGTCAGACGAGAAGGCGTCGATCAGCAGCAGGTCATAAGACCCCTTCTGCTCTCTGCGCAGGGTCAACCGGGCGTCCCCAAGGATCGTTTCGATCGGTCCCGCAGCACAGCCATTGATATAGGTGAACCATTTCGGATCTCGCGCCAACCGATCAACCATGGGGTCGATTTCAAAGAAGACCATGCGATCATCAGGCCGCTTATAGCCCGCCATGGCCCCTGTACCCTGGCCGACCACACCAATGTTGATACCCCACTGCCGTCTTTGGAGAGTCTGGGTGACCTGACCGATCGGGGTCGCAGGGGCGTAGTAGAGTGTGGGCATGCAGGCAAATCGGGGATCACGGGCCTGAGCACCATGCAAGGTGGTCCCATGCATCATCACGTGAACCGTGCCACCCAGCCGTTCGTCTTCGGTTGGCGAGATCTTCATGACGCCAAAAAAGCTCCGCTCACTGAGCGCCGCGTCATATCCACGGGCGATATAGTGGCCGGAAAGACTGATGGCGGCCAGAACGACAACAAACATGCGGGGGCGATCGCGGATCACGAAGGCCAGTATGGCCACGCTCCCGAGGACGAGGACGGTGAGCTGCTCCATTCTCAGGGGAAAGACATTGTTGAATGCCCAGGCAAGATCCCAGTTGCGCTGGAACGCCTCTGACAGCAGCGGTGGCGAAGCCGCCAAAAGCAGGGCTGCGACCAGCAGGATCGGGGCAATTTTACCAACCTCGGCTCGGATGGCCGGCCTGAAAAGTACAGCAAGCACCATCACCAGCGGATATTCCCAAACGCCCGTGAAGATCACCGGCGCCAGCAGGGCGGTAAAGGCTCCGCCGACCACGCCTCCAAGCGACATCAGCAGGTAAAACTCGGTTAGCCGGTCCGCAGGCGGCCGCCGCGCAGCCATCAGTTGATGGCACATCAATGTCGTTGTGAAGAATGCGGCCAGATGAATCCCGAACAGCATCGCCCAGTCGCCAGTCCTGAACGGTGTCATGACGACACAGATGCCGACAAAGGCTGCCTGGAGCATCAGGGTGATATGCAGGGGCAGTACAGGACGCGCCTGGAAGGCAATAACAAACGTCAAAAGGTAAAGTGCCAGGGGCACAACCCACAGGAAGGGTGCCGAGGCCACATCGGTTGAGAGGTGGGCCGTCACACCCAGCATCAGGCTGGACGGAGCCGCCGCCAACAGCACCAGTATGCCCCTCTCCTTCCAGCTCAGCGCGGGGGTTCGCGGCAGGGGCTGGGTCTCGACCACCACCTTGGCCTCACTGCGCTGTTTCCAGACTGTGAAGGCCAGAAGAACGATCATGACCACGAAGGCCCCATAGCCCCCACTCCAGCCCAGCCTCTGGCCTGTGAGTGAAGCCAGGGGCTCAATGACAAGGGGATAGGCCAGAAGGGCCAGAAAACTGCCCAGATTCGAGGCTGCATAGAGCACATAGGGGTTCTGACCATCCGGCTTGCCGGCCCGAACCCTGGCGTACCAGGCCTGTAGCAGAGGGGCTGTTGCAGAGAGAACGGCAAAGGGCGCTCCCACCGAGAGCGTCAGGGTCGCCAGAAGCCATCCAGCGGGAGAGGATGGATCTGGGTCCCCCAGGATGCCGCTTATCTGCAGCGGCAAGAAAAGGGCCGCCAACGCAAGCATGGCAAGATGCACACCCACCTGGGCGCGGATCGATTTGAGCCTCTGCAGGGCATGCGCATAGGTGTAACCGGCCAGAAGTGCGGTCTGGAAGAACACCATCGACGTGTTCCAGACTGAAGGCGACCCTCCCAGCATGGGCAGGACCAGCTTGGTGACCATGGGCTGGACAACGAAGACAAGTGCCGCAGACGTGAATATGGCAATCGCAAACAGCGACGGGGTTGCGTCCCGCCGGGTCACGGAGGCAGCCTCTGGCGGCAGGGATGTTTCGGTCATGCGGATCTCGCGCAACAGGCATACGGTCGACAGCACGGCCGCTGAGCCTCACCCTAAACTGAATCGCACCGAATGCGGAAAGTCCCATGTACCCAGAAGATATCTATAGTCTCGCGCGCGCTGTTGTGGCTGCGGCCACTGAAAAGGGCCGTATGCTGACCTCAGTGGAAAGCTGCACTGGAGGGCTGGTAAGCGGGGCCCTAACGGCGATCCCCGGCTCATCTGCAGTCCTTGATCGCAGTTTCATAACCTACAGCAACGAAGCCAAGACCGAGATGGTTGATGTTGATCCGGAGCTGATAGTCAGACACGGAGCCGTTTCAGAGGAGGTCGCAAGAGCCATGGCCGCCGGGGCCTATGCCCGGTCACGTGCCGATCTGGCTGTGTCCGTAACCGGTGTTGCAGGCCCTGGAGGCGCAACCGAAACCAAGCCCGTCGGGCTCGTCCATTTCGCCCTGCACGATGCCGAGGGCAGTTCGCATGTCCAATATACCTTTGGAGACACACTTGACCGTCAATCCATAAGGCTCGAAGCGGTTCGGGTCTCGCTCAGACTATTGCTTGAACGGCTCAGCCGGTGATTGTGGTCGATGCAAGGGGCCACAGATGCCCCGTCCCGTCGCTGAAGCTTCGTCGAGCCCTGAGCAAGGCCGAACCTGGCGTCGAGATCATTCTGGTGACCACGGATCCCATGGCTCGCATCGATATCCCATTCCTGATGTCAGAACTGGAAGGTCAGGTCATCAGTGTGGCCGAAGACGCGGGCACGCTAACGTTCAAAGTTATGACCGGCGGCGATCGGAAAGATTGACCACAGAGGCAGAGGGACTGTCGGGTCCTGACAGGTCAGAGACTCTTTTGTTGCGATCCACAATCTCCATTTCCGTCGCAAAGGCCCCGCCATAGAAGATCGCATTGACGTTCCAAGACAACCAGATCAGCAGGACGACCACAGCCCCCACCGAACCATAGGTCGCACCCAGTTCAGCAATCTGCTCAACATAGATGGCGCAGAGCCATGAGGAGATCATCGACAGTAGGGTTGCGACCACGCCGCCCGTAACCGCGGGGATCCAGGCCACCCTGCTCTTATGCGACATGGCATAGCGATAAAGAAGGGTCAGTCCCAGCGCCAGGCCCAGCGCCGGCCAAAGGGCGTCGAACGGCACAAGGTCGAAGTCTGATCCCGTAACGGCAACTGAGGTCTGTTCCAGCAGCCTCGAGGTCACCACAGCGCCAGAAACCACCGTAAAAAGAGCAAAGGCGAACAGGGCAACAAAGAAGGCCAGAAGATTGAACTTGAAAAAGCCATGCGGCGCGGAGTCGTCATGAATGAGGTTGAGACCCGCTAGCAGGGCTTTGAAGCCGCGATGTGCAGCATAGGCACCAATGACCAGGGCAAAAAGACTCTGTGCCGATACGGTCCTGGCTCCGACATTTGCAAGCCGCTCGATTTCGGCCCGGAAGATGGATCTTGCGGCCTGCGGGAGTAGATCCGCCAGTGCAGCGGCCTGCTCGCTGACCTGCCCGATTGAAAGGACCGCCTTGTAGGCCCCGATCAGAATGGCAATCGCGGGAAAGATCGCCAGCAGGGCAAAGAAGGATACCCCACCCGTATATAACATCACATCCCGACCCCAGCTGCGGCTGAAGGCACGCAAAGCCATCCGCCCCCAATAGAGTGGCGACCAATTATGGCCAGCAAGCGGATTGGATGAAGTCGTCAAGCAGCAGTCCCCGGCCTGGCTTCCCCGCTGACCTCACGCCACTGTCTAAAGCAAAATGTCTCAAGAGGAAGATCAACAGAAAGACCGCAAGAAATTTCAATAGATGCGCTTGTGCCGTTGCCTCCCCCGTAGCGAGGTCGCTATGGTCATCAGGCTTCGACCGCAGGCAAAAGGGCCGGGGATTCGGTAGGCAGGGAGTTTATTTAGCTTGGGCTCCGATCCTCGACTTGTCATTATCGCCGAATCCGATGCCCGGATTGAATCCCTGTGTCGCGGCCTGGATGCTTTGGGCTGGCGGACGGTGACCGCCAGAACCGCCGATTCAGCTGGAGCCGCTCTCCAGGACTTCGCCATCGAGGCAGCGGTCATAGATGCCGCGCATCCCGACTGCTCGGGAATGGCACTCGAACTGCGCCGGGCCAGTGGCCAGAGGCGACTGGCCATAGTCATTATTGGCGGCAACCCAGAAGACGCAGATCCAGACGTGGATCTCATAATGTCAGGGGTACCCCACCCCTCCCAACTGGCCCTTCGCGCCGAGCAACTCGTTCGAGCCGCCATAGCTGAAGAAGAGTTCGAGCTCCGGCGCGCTACGCTTCTGCAGTACGGCACATCCCTCAAACTCGATCCAGACGATCCGACCCCTTTGAGAATCCTGGTCGCAGGGGGTGCCGATCCCAGATTTCTGGCGCTTTCCAATGCCCTGACCTCAGTCGGCGCAGAAGTGGTTGCGGCCCCTACCCCCTATACAGCCTTCGACTATCTCCACGAGGCGGCCTTTGATGGTGCTGTTCTTTGGGGAGCCCCAGACCATGCACCCGCACTTTCGATCGCCTCGGGGATGAAGCGCAACACGCGCCTTTATCACATACCTCTGACCCTCTACCTTCGAGACGCTGGCGAGATAAACCTGTCGGATCTGTACAATCGCGGGTTCGCAGATGTGGCTACGGCAGATACATCAGAACTCGAGACCGCTGCGCGCGTCATGGCGCTGGCGAGTGCCCACCGTCGATTGGTAACAATCCGCAAGGCGCTCGAAAGCGCCCGTGGCTCCAGCCTCATGGATCCGGCGACAGGCCTGTTTACACGCGAGCTCTTTGCAGCCCATCTCGCCAGGCTGGCCGAAGGCGCGCGTGCTCGCCGTCGTCCGCTTTCGGTCTGTGTCCTTCGCGTCTCTGATGCCGCGGACCTGGCTCATGCCCGTGCAGGCGGCTGGCTGGACCGCGCCATGCCCCAGATCGGGGCCATGGTGTCACGCCTGGTGCGTGTTGAAGACACTGCAGCCCGCCTCGCACCCGAAGTCTTTGCGCTCGCACTTCCAGCCACAAGCGGAGCAGCTGCCCGGCTTACAGCAGAGCGAATCGGCGCCGTAGTCGCCTGTACTGCGTTCGATGCGGGCCCTGACCGTTCACCGTTTGTGGTCGAGTTCGACATTGGCACCGCCCCTGTTGCCTCGGGCGAAAACCCGGCGTCTGTCCTTGAGCGGGCCTCTGCAGATCTCATCGCACGCAAGGCCGCTCGCGTTTCCTGACAGATCCCCTAGGCTGCAGCCACACGCGCCAGATCCGTGGTGATGCGCTCTGCAACCTTGAGACGGTCCTCGGCCGTAGGCCACTCCCCTTTGACCACGACCTTCTGGTCTGGACGGATTTTCCAGTAGGCCTGGTTTTTCTGGATCAGGCCCACCAATCCTCCGGGATTGGGGAAACTGTTGTTGCGCAGGGTCAGAACAGCCCCCTTGGGACCAATGTCTATCCGCTCAATACAGGCTGTCTTGCAGTTCGCCTTGATGCCCACGATCCTGAGAAGCTGCCTTGCCTCATCCGGCAAGGGTCCAAAGCGATCGATGAGCTCTGCAGCAAGGGCCTCACGCTCTTCTGTTCTTTCTGCGTCCGACAGCCGTCTGTAGAGGCTAAGGCGGACATTGAGATCGGGCACGTAGTCCTCCGGAATGAGAACCGCCGCACCGACGTTTATTGCCGGTGACCAACCCCGATCTGGTGTTGAGCCCTCCCCGTCAGCGCGAAGCTCGGCAACGGCGTCTTCCAGCATCTGCTGATAGAGCTCGACGCCGACCTCCCGGATATGACCGGACTGCTCATCACCTAATAGATTACCGCCCCCGCGCTGATCGAGGTCATGGCTGGCCAGCTGGAACCCGGCACCGAGATTGTCGAGGGACTGAAGCACCTGCAGCCGCCGCTCGGACGACAGGCTCAGCGGCCTGACCGGGTCGGTCGTCAGATAGGCAAAGGCCCTGGCCTTTGATCGTCCGATCCGGCCCCGGATCTGGTGAAGCTGGGCCAGGCCGAACATGTCCGAGCGGTGCACGACAAGCGTATTGGCCGTTGGAATATCAATCCCGCTCTCCACGATCGTTGTCGAGACGAGGACATCATAGGAACCGTCATAGAAGGCGCTCATCACATCTTCCAGCTGGTTTGGCGACATCTGGCCATGGCCAACGACGAACTTGATTTCGGGGACCTGCTCGCGAAGGAAGCGTTCGATTTCAGGCAGATCCTTGAGCCGGGGCGCAACATAGTAGGCCTGCCCTCCCCGGTATTTTTCCCGCAACAGAGCCTCTCTGATCAGCACGGCATCCCACGGTGTCACATAGGTCCTTACAGCCAGTCGATCGACCGGTGGCGTCGCAATGATCGACATCTCGCGTATGCCGGAAAGGGCCATCTGAAGGGTACGGGGGATAGGCGTTGCCGTAAGGGTGAGCAGATGGACATCTGCTCTCAGAGACTTGAGCTTTTCCTTATGCTTGACACCAAAGTGCTGCTCCTCGTCCACAATCACCAGACCCAGGTCCTTGAACCCGACCTGTTCAGAGAGCACCGCGTGAGTACCCACGACGATTTCGAATGTACCCTCCTTGAGGCCTGTGCGCGTTTCCGAGGCCTCCTTGGCCGTGACCATGCGTGAAAGATGCCTGACCTTGATCGGCCAGCCCGCAAACCGTTCGCTGAAGGTCTTGAAATGCTGGCGTGCCAGAAGGGTGGTGGGACAGACAATCGCGACCTGTTGCCCCCCCATTGCAACCACAAAAGCCGCTCGCAGAGCCACCTCCGTCTTGCCGAAACCCACATCTCCGCAGATCAGCCGGTCCATGGGCGTACCCTTGCCCAGGTCTTCCAATACATCACCGATGGCATTGAGCTGATCGTCAGTTTCCTCATAGGGAAACCGCGCACAGAACTCATCGAAAAGACCTGAGGGAGGAGTGATGGCCTGCGAAACCCTAAGGGCCCGTTTTGCGGCCAGGGCTATGAGCCCTTCCGCCATGTCTCTCAGCCGCTGCTTGGCCTTGGCCTTTCGGCCCTGCCAGCCCGCCCCGCCCAACCGGTCGAGCTGTACATCATCGGAAGAGGCCCCATAACGCGTCAGCAGATCGATGTTCTCGACCGGAAGGTAGAGTTTGCTGTCGCCGGCATAGACCAGTTCAAGGCAGTCATGCGGTGCCTGCTGTATATCAAGGGTCCTGAGACCATCGTATCGACCGATGCCGTGGTCGAGATGGACGACCAGGTCGCCTGTTGTCAGGGCCGATGCCTCCGCCAGGAAGTTCGAAGCCCGACGCTTGCGCTTGGGTCTTGCCAGGCGGTCACCAAGGATATCGGTCTCTGAAAGGATGGCCAGATCATCGGTCGTAAAACCGTGTTCAACGGGAAGGACAGCCCGAAGATAGAGGTCGCGGGGGGCCCTTTGCACGTCTTGCCAGTCGCGCACGGCAATAACCGGTTCAAGACCATGATCCGCCAGCATCGCAGCCAGCCGTTCTGAAGAGCCTTCGCTCCATGACGCAAAAAGAACGCGCTTTCCGTCTGCTTTAAGGGCGACCGCATGGGCCGCCACGGCCTCAAAGAGATTGACACTGTCCTGGGACCGCTCTGCCGCAAAGGTCCTGCCCAGGCGGCCTCCGGCGACCTCTCCCTCACCTTCAAGGGCTGAAAGGCGCCTTATGGTCCGACCCGCAAGGCTCGTATTCCAGTCCGCCTGCGGCAGATAGAGACTCTGTGGAGGCAGGGCCCGATTGGCCGTGCCAGCGCCCTTCTGGAGAGAGGCCGCGCGCCGGGCCTCATATGCATCCGCCGCCAGCGCCCAGCGGTCGCTTCGGGCGGCTTCGACCTGACTGTCGAGGAAGATCGAGGCGTCATCGGGAAGATAGTCAAACAGGCTATCAAGCCGCGGGTAAAGAAGAGGCAGCCAGTGTTCCATGCCCTGGCGCCGAGCACCCTCACTGATAGCCACATAAAGTGGGTCGTCCCCACCGGCTCCGAACTGCTCCAGATAACCTGTCCGAAACCGCGAAATGGATTCAGCGTCCAAGAGGGCTTCCGAGACAGGGGCCAGGTTCACAGACCGCTTCTGTCCGGTCGACCTCTGTGTCTCTGGATCGAATGTGCGGATCGATTCCAGTTCGGATCCGAACATGTCCAGTCTCACGGGCTCGGCAAAGCCGGGTGGGAAGACATCTATAACTCCGCCCCGGACCGCGTACTCACCGCGCTCATTCACGGTCGAGGCCCGAAGGTAGCCATTCACCGTAAAATAGCGCTCCATCGCCGTCGTATCGAGATCTTCCCCGACAGTAGCGCTAAACCCGGCACGACCGGTGGCTTCGCGCGGTGGTGTCCTTTGCATGGCTGCTGCAATGGTCGTGACGACAATCAATGGCCTCGGGTCACCAGACGGACGACCAGCCAGGCGTGTGAGCGCGGCCATTCTTTCGGCCGAAACGCCTGAGGTAGGGCTGAGACGGTCATAAGGCAGACAGTCCCAGGCAGGGAACTGCACGATATC
The DNA here is from genome assembly GCA_041308165.1 of Caulobacterales bacterium. Classification (GTDB taxonomy): domain Bacteria; phylum Pseudomonadota; class Alphaproteobacteria; order Caulobacterales; family Caulobacteraceae; genus Brevundimonas. The sequence goes on along the minus strand of JBFZCB010000055.1, from coordinate 21,782 downwards.
AAGATCTTTGGAGAAAAATCCGAGAGCCTGGGTAAAGTTGGCGGCCCGCTGATAATCCCGGGCGACGAAAAGGCCGACACCTCCGCAACTTGTCAGCCATTCGCTTATGACAAGGGCATCCATACCTTCAGGAACCCCGCCCAGGGCGGTATCACGACGTTGAGCCGGACTGTCATCCATCAGCCCGCTCCATCGGCCACGACCTGGGCCACATGCTCGCGCATGAAGGTCCGGATTCGGGTCAGGACGGGTGTCTCATAGTCTTGTGGCACAGGCTCGCTCTGAATGATCCAGGCATAGATGCGGTGGTCATCATCATGGCTGAGCAGATGTTCAAGATCGGCCATATCTGCCTCTGAAAGGCTACCGCCTTCGCGCTCGACAAAGGGCCCAAGGACAAGATCCGCCTCTCGAAAGCCTCGTCTCCAGGCCCGAAAGGTCAGCCTTCCCAGTCTCGCCTTTCGGCCCTCAACATCATCTCGTGCATTCATTGGGACGCGCCTGTTCGTCGGCTGCAGGATTTCCTGCCCGATCAACCACCTTGTATTCGGTGCATCAGATAGCGTTCCCCTGCGGCCCGCGCCAGCTATGGTGCTTCATTATGCGCCCCGAGATTCTCTTTCCCCTGTTTGCGGAGGTCACGACCCTGAAGGGCGTTGGCCCCAGACTTGCCCCCCTAGTGGGCAGGCTGGCCGGTCCCTTGGTCCGTGACCTGCTGTTTCTGGGGCCTAGTGGGCTGATTGAACGCCACGACAGGCTCTCAAGCGCGGCCGTGGATGGGGAGATGGCCGTATTTGACGTGATGGTTGAGCGCATCTCCAACCCGTCGCGACCGGGGGCTCCCATCAAGGTGCGAACATACGACGCAGCGGGACTTGTCCATCTGATCTGGTTCGCAGGCGACCCCCGCTACATCGAGCGACAACTGCCCCGGGGCGAAAGGCGACTGGTATCCGGAAGGGTCGAGCGCTTCAACGAGGAGGTGCAGATCGTACATCCGGACTGGATCGTCCCACTGGACAGGGTCGATGATATTCCCCGCATTGAAGCCATCTATCCGGCGACCGCGGGCCTTGGCACCCGACAGATACGTAAACTGGCAAACGCGGCCCTGCAGACGGCCCCTGTCCTGCCCGAATGGCAGGACAGGTCCTGGATTGATCGGCAGAACTGGCCGGACTGGCGCAGTGCACTGCAGAGCTTTCATAATCCCCAGGCGCAGGCCGATCTCGAGCCGGATGCGCCCGCTCGCCAGCGACTGGCATTCGACGAGCTCCTGGCCCATCAGCTTGCTCTGGCCCGCCGCCGACACAAACGGGTTGCAACAGCGGCCCCGCGGATATTGCCTGGACGTGCGTCTGGAGCCATCCTCGAGGCCCTTCCCTTCTCACTGACAGGTGCGCAAAAGACGGCGATCGACGAGATACGCCTGGACCTTCAGTCGGGCTTGCAGATGGGGCGCCTCCTTCAGGGCGATGTGGGCTCGGGCAAGACGGCGGTCGCCGCTATTGCCTTGGCAGATACAGCGGCATCAGGTTTCCAGGGGGCTCTAATGGCTCCCACAGAGATATTGGCCCGCCAGCACCACCAACGCCTGGCCCCTCTTTTTGAGGCTGCAGGTATAGAAACGCTACTCTTAACCGGCAGGGACACGCCCTCCGAGCGGCGTGTAAAACTTGCAGACCTGGCTAGCGGCAGGGCAACCGTCGCAATAGGAACCCATGCGCTCTTTCAGGATGCCGTTCACTTTGATCGTCTCGCACTTGCGGTGATTGACGAGCAGCATCGATTTGGTGTCAGCGAACGCAATCGCCTACAGGCCAAGGGCAATCCCTCTGTCGGAGGCGTTCACCTTCTGACCATGTCCGCAACCCCCATCCCCCGCACCCTCGAACTGACACAGTTTGGCGAACTGGATGTTTCCCGGCTTATGGAAAAGCCACCCGGCCGCACCCCAATCGTAACCGCCGCTGTTCCCCAGAGCCGCATTGGTGATGTTGCAAGGCGGCTGAAGGCTGCAGTGGAAGCCGGTGCCCAGGCCTACTGGATATGTCCGCTTGTCGCCGAGTCCGAAGCCCTTGATCTTGCCGCCGCCGAAGCCCGCGCCGTCGATCTGCGCAGGCTATTAAGCGTCGATGTCGGGCTTGTGCATGGACAGATGCCGGGGGCCCAGCGTGAAGCCGTCATGAACGACTTTGCTGAGAGAAGGCTTTCAATCCTGGTAGCCACAACTGTGGTGGAGGTCGGGGTCGATGTTCCCAATGCGTCCATTATGGTCATCGAACATGCAGATCGTTTCGGTCTGGCGCAGCTCCACCAGCTCAGGGGACGCGTGGGTCGCGGCTCACAGGCAAGCGCCTGTATCCTGCTCTATGGCACCGAGGAATCAGGACTGGGTGCCATTGCCCGAGAGAGACTGGAGATACTCAGGCGGACCGAAGACGGTTTCGAGATTGCCGAAGAGGACTTCCGCCTGCGTGGAGGCGGCGACCCCCTGGGTCTGAAGCAGAGTGGCTTTCCAGGCTATCGCTTTGCAGATCCTGTTCGGCACCGGGCTCTTCTTCTCGCGGCGGCCGACGACGCACGTCTGATCCTGAGCCGTGACCCGGCTCTTCAATCAGAACGAGGCCAGGCAGTTCAGGTTCTGGAGGCTCTTTTTGACTGGCGCCAAGACCGCTCTAGCCTCGACTGAATCGGGCTACGGCGCTATCGAGCCCTTATGAAAAGCCAGGGTACATCTTTTCCCGTCTGCAGAGATTGGGTAGCCCGAGCCGTCCGAAGGATTGAGGCTGATTACAACCGATCAGCGGATACCCATCTGATCCCCGTCGACATGCCCGCGCTCGCCGAGATAGCCCTCTATTTCAAGGACGAGTCCAGCCATCCAACCGGCAGCCTCAAGCATCGACTGGCACGGTCCCTCTTTCTTTATGCGCTCTGCAATGGCTGGATTGGTGAGGGGATGACGATTGTTGAGGCTTCAAGCGGCTCGACAGCGGTCTCCGAAGCCTATTTCGCCAGAATGTTGAAGCTTCCCTTCATTGCCGTCGTACCCCGGTCGACAGCACTGGAGAAGATAAAGGCTATCGAATTCTATGGTGGGCAATGCCATTTCGTGGATCGCCCAGGTGACGTCTATAGCGAAAGCCAGCGTCTCGCTCACGAGCTCGGCGGACATTATATGGATCAGTTCACCTATGCGGAACGCGCAACGGACTGGCGAGGCAACAACAATATTGCTGAATCCATCTTCGCTCAGATGGAACGCGAGCCTTGTGCCATCCCGCGCTGGGTAGTGTGCGGCGCCGGCACTGGAGGAACCTCGGCAACAATCGGCCGGTTCGTCCGCTTCAACCAGCATCAGACCCACATCTGTGTGGCTGATCCTCAGGGCTCAGTCTTCCATCGTCACTGGTTGGACAGATCGGTCCAGACGATCGATGGTCATTGCTCGAGGATTGAGGGCATTGGCCGGGCCCGGGTGGAACCTTCCTTCATCCCTGGGGTCGTGGATCGAATGATTGCGGTCCCAGACGTAGCCTCCATTGCAGCCGCCCGTGTTCTCAGCCGTCGTCTTGGCAAGCGCTGCGGCGGGTCTACGGGCACCAATCTATGGGCGTGTGCCCTGCTGGCAACGGAGATGGCAAAGGCCCGTGAGAAGGGCTCGATTGTCTCCATTCTCTGCGACCATGGCGACCGCTACGCCTCAACCTATTACAGCCAAGCCTGGCTTTCTGAAAACAGCTTTGACGTTGCGCCCTGGGAAGCCAGGCTGGAAGCCTTCTTTAGAGACGGGCTCTTGCCGGACTAGGCCGAGGCGACCTTCACCGGATCCCAGACACTGCGGCAATCCGTCTATCGGCCATTATTGCAGACAGGCCGGCCCGGCACACCGGCCATGCGGGACAGGAGGCGTTCGGTGAAGGAAGTTCCCTCCGATTTGCCTGTGCAGTGCTCCGTTCGCACAGGCTCCAGCCGATCGTGACCTCCGCAAACGCAGAGACCTGTCAAACATGCACTCAGGCCAAGGCAAACCTCTGAACGTCGATCAAACCTAGAGGTGAATGGTCCGCCCATAGGCATCAAGGGCAGCCTCATGCATGGCTTCAGACATGGTCGGGTGGGGATAGACGATGCCGTGGATGTCCTCCTCGGTCGCTTCCATAGTGATGGCCGTGACATAGCCCTGGATCATTTCGGTTACTTCGTGGCCAATCATGTGGGCACCGATGAGTGCGCCCGTCTTCGCATCGAAGATCACCTTTACGAAACCGTCAGTATCGCCCGATGCTATCGCCTTTCCATTCACTCGGAATGGGAAGCGACCGACCTTGACCTCCCGCTTTTCAGCGCGGGCAGCTTGCTCGGTGATCCCGACAGAAGCCACCTGAGGCTGAGCATATGTGCAGCCCGCAATCGGTGAATGGACATTCGGTGTCTTGAAGCCAGCTATGAACTCAGCGGCATGAATACCCTCATGGGAAGCCTTGTGAGCAAGCCAGGGAGCCCCCGCACAGTCACCGATGGCAAAGAGTCCCTTCACATTGGTCTGACAATGACCATCAATCTTGACATGACCGCGCTCCATCTCAAGTCCAAGCGCCTCTAGACCGATACCATCCGTATTTGCAGTGATGCCGACCGCTGAAATGCAGACTTCCGCTTGAAGAACTTCCGATTTATCAGCAAGTTCGATGGACACCTTAACGCCGTCCGCGTGCTTGGAAACCTGCGTGACCTTGGCCCCCAGACGGAACTTCATGCCCCGCTTTTCGAACGACTTCTGGGCAGCGGCGGAAACCTCTTCATCCTCCACAGGCATAATACGATCCATGGCTTCGACCACGGTCACATCACAACCCAGCGCACGATAAAAACTTCCGAACTCAATGCCGATTGCACCTGAGCCAATGACCACGACTGACTTGGGCAGAAACTTGGGAGCCATGGCGTCCCTGTAGGCCCAGATGCGTTCACCATCCGCAGCCAGTCCTATCTGTGGCAGGGCCCTGGCTCGCGCTCCGACGGCGAGGATCACAGCCCCGGCTTCAAGAGATCGTGTTCCGCCTGCCTTGAGGGCGACCACGACCTTTGGAGCAAGAGCGCCCTTCTCCAGTTTTGCGTCGCCCTCAATGACCTCAATCTTGTTCTTCTTCATCAGGAAACCGACCCCCTGATTAAGCTGCTTGGCGACACCGCGTGATCTGGCGATGATGGCCTCAAAGTCAAACCCGACTTTCTCTGCCGAAAGTCCGTAGGCTTTCAGGTGACTGAGGCTTTCATATTTTTCGCCGGACTTGAGCAGCGCCTTGGTCGGAATACAGCCCCAGTTAAGGCAGATGCCACCGAGGTTCTCGCGCTCGATAATCGCAACCTTCTGGCCAAGCTGGCTCGCACGGATGGCTGCGACATATCCACCGGGTCCGGAACCGATGACGACAAGATCGAATTCGGTAGCCATGTCAGATCAGCCTTTCGAGATCGGCCGGGAAGGCCTCAGTTTGGTTTTGTGGGGCAGAACGCGCGCCCACGTGGCCATCGATGGCCTGAGCGGAAACACCCTGGTCCAAGGTCATGGTCTGGCATTGCCTCAGGCCAGCATTGTCACAGGATCTTCGATCAAAGGCTTGAAGGCCTGAAGGAAACGCGCACCCGTGGCACCATCCACGACACGGTGGTCGCAGGTCACTGTGACCGACATGACCGTGGCGACAACCACCTGCCCATTACGTACGATTGCTCGCTGTTCGCCAGCTCCCACACTCATGATGGCCCCCTGGGGCTCGTTGATGATCGAGGCGAACGATCTGATCCCGAACATACCCAGGTTGGATACGCTGAAGGTCCCGCCCTGGAACTCCTCAGGCTTGAGCTTGCGCTCGCGCGCGCGCTTGGCCAGATCCTTGGCCTCAACCGCAATCTGGGAGAGGCTTTTGGTTTCGGCCTTACGGATGATCGGAGTGATCAGACCGCCCTCTATGGCAACCGCCATAGCAACATCTGCATGATGGTGCAGTGCGATCCCTTCTGGTGAATAGCTTGCATTCGCTTCCGGTACGGCCTTCAGGGCCATCGCAGCGGCCTTGATGACAAAATCGTTGACCGAAACCTTTACACCGCTCGCCTCGAGAATCGCATTGATCTTGGCACGCGCAGCCAGCAGGGCATCCAGCTCAACATCTACCGTCAGAGGGAAATGGGGTACGTTTTGCACGCTCTCCACCATCCGGCGGGCAATCGCCTTGCGCATGCCATCGAGTGGCACCAGATCATAACTGCCGTCCGGGATTCCCATCTGGGACAGAGACTGGACCTTGCGTATTTCCACGTTCGAAGACTTGGCTGTCGTAGCCACTGAGGCGCTGACCTGCAGAGCCTCAACGTCACGTCTTACAATCCGACCATGTGGGCCCGAGCCTTTCACACCCGCCAGATCAACACCCTTCTGAGCGGCTATGCGGCGAGCCAGGGGTGAAGCAAACACGCGATGGCCACCCGCACCATGGGATGAGGCCGCATTGACCCTGGCCGGCAAACCGGTTTGAGCTCCCGCTGCCCCTCCGTTTCCGGACGCCACGGCCACAATGGCTTGTGGAGCAGGCCCTTCAGTCGCCTTTGCAGGCGCAGAAGCCACCGCTGGAGCGTTCGCACCGTCTTCCTTCAGACGGGCAATGGGCGTGTTCACCTTGACGCCTTCGGAGCCCTCGGCAACCAGAATTTCCGTGATCACGCCCTCATCAACGGCCTCAACTTCCATCGTGGCCTTATCGGTCTCGATCTCGGCGATCACGTCACCGGCCTTCACAACATCGCCAGCCTTCACATGCCACTTGGCCAGCACGCCTTCTTCCATTGTTGGAGAGAGAGCGGGCATAAGGATGTCGGTCATCAGGCGTTTCCTCCCGTTCGGGTCAGAGGTTCGGCATCAGTGCGGATGTTGTCGGCTTTCACCATCTCGCTGATCCCGTGCAGGATGCGATGATAGGCCTGACGCTCGTCATGCCCATGCCGCACTGCATACCCATGGGCCATATGTCTGGCGGCAACCGCCAGAAGCTCTCCAAACTTCATCGGGTCGTCAAAGGCGGGCTTGACTGACATGACCGGCTCCCCCTTCGACCACCATATTCGGATGAGCTCAACGGCATCGGGATCTGAGGCGACGCTTTCAGGCGTCACCAGCATGAACTCCGAAGCTTCGCTCATGCCATGACCGCCTTGACGGCAGCGACAATCTTGTCCGCGCCTGGCAGGGAAAGAGCCTCTAGGTTGGCCGCATAGGGCAAGGGCACGTCTTCCTGGTGAACGCGAAGCGGTGGGGCATCAAGATAGTCGAAGGCCTGCTCGATCACACGAGCCACAACTTCCGCACCAACGCCCATCGGTCCCCAGCCCTCCTCGGCAGACACCAGGCGGCTCGTCTTCCTGACACTTTCCACGATCGTTGCATGATCGAGTGGACGCAGGGTACGCAGATCAATCACCTCACAAGAGATGCCCTCAGCCGCAAGTTGTTCGGCAGCCTGCAGTGCAAATCCGACCATGCGACTATGGGCAGTAATGGTGACATCGCTACCCTGGCGACGAACCTTTGCCTTGCCAATCGGCACCAGATAATCTTCGACCTCAGGCACGTCGAACTCGAGCCCATACATCATCTCATGTTCGAGAAAGACAATGGGGTTGGGGTCGCGTATTGCCGACTTCAGCAGGCCCTTTGCATCGGCGGCGTCATAAGGTGCGATGACCTTCAGGCCCGGTATCTGTGCGTACCAGGCCGAATAGTCCTGGCTATGCTGCGCTCCCACCCGACTGGCCGCCCCGTTGGGTCCCCGGAATACTATGCCAGCGCGGATCTGGCCGCCAGACATGTAGAGTGTCTTGGCCGCCGAGTTGATGATGTGATCAATCGCCTGCATGGCAAAGTTGAACGTCATGAACTCGACGATAGGCTTCAGACCAGCCATTGCCGCGCCAACACCGAGGCCTGCAAACCCATGTTCGGTAATCGGGGTGTCAACGACCCGGCGATCCCCGAACTCCTGAAGCAGTTCCCTCGATACCTTGTAGGCCCCCTGGTACTGAGCGACCTCTTCCCCGATCAGGAACACCCCGTCATCGCGGCGCATTTCCTCGGCCATGGCGTCGCGCAGGGCATCACGGATGGTCGTCTTGACGAGCTTGGCTCCGAGCGGAATCTCGGGATCTGACATCAGTGGCGCGGGAGCGGGCGCATCGAGCGCCGCAGCAGGGGCAGCAGCCGAAGCCATGTCACGGGTGGCTGCAGCCGAAGGTGCCGTATCGCCCTTCGACGCCAACGCCGGCACAGCATCCTCGCCTGCCAGACGTGCGATTGGCGTATTGACCTTCACGCCTTCACTGCCTTCAGCGACAAGAATCTCAAGGACTTCACCCTCGTCAACAGCCTCGACCTCCATGGTCGCCTTGTCAGTCTCGATTTCAGCAATAACGTCGCCCGCTCTGACGGTGTCGCCTGCCTTGATGTGCCATTTGGTCAACGTGCCCTCTTCCATCGTGGGAGACAGGGCCGGCATGAGGATGTCGGTCAACGGTCAGGCCTCCACATAGACGTCAGTATAAAGCTCGGATGGGTCCGGCTCAGGGCTTTCCTGCGCAAACTGAACAGCCTCCGCTACGATGGCCTTGACCTCGGCATCAATAGCCTTGATCTCGTCCTCGGTGGCCTTGGCCTGTTCAAGCAGCATCCTTACATGCTCGATAGGATCGCGGGTCTTCTTGACCTCGTCGACTTCCTCCTTGGATCGGTATTTGGCCGGATCAGACATCGAATGACCGCGATAGCGGTAGGTCTTGACCTCAAGGATGAAGGGGCCTCCCCCTTCCCGTGCGCGCTTGACCGCTGCCGCTACGGCATCGCGAACAGCCAGAACATCCATTCCATCGACCTGGGCACCCGGAATGCCAAAGCTGGCTCCGCGCATGTAGAGTTCGGTGGTGGAAGAGGAACGCTCGATGGATGTCCCCATGGCGTATTGATTGTTCTCGATGATGTAGATGGCCGGCAGCTTCCAGAGCTCAGCCATATTGAAGCTCTCGTAGACCTGCCCCTGGTTGGAAGCCCCATCACCAAAATAGATGAACGCCACGGAGTCATCGCCGCGATATTTGCCTGCAAACGCCAGTCCGGTTCCAAGAGCAACCTGGGCACCCACAATCCCGTGGCCGCCATAGAAGCCGGTCGGCACATCGAACATGTGCATTGAACCGCCCTTGCCTTTGGAAGAGCCTCCAATACGTCCCGTCAACTCGGCCATGACAGCCTTGGGGTCCATTCCGGCGGCGAGCATGTGACCGTGGTCCCTGTAGCCGGTTATGATCTTGTCGTGGCCCTGTTTGACACTTTCCTGCACGCCGACAGCCACGGCTTCCTGCCCAATGTAAAGATGGCAGAACCCCCCGATTAGCCCCATGCCGTAGAGCTGGCCTGCTCGCTCCTCAAAGCGACGGATCAGAACCATCTCTCGATAGAATCTCAACAGGTCAGCCTTGGACGCTGAGGGCCCATTTGGAATCGGCTCATCCTTAGATGAGGTCTTTTGCGCTGTCTTAGCGGCGGGGGCTTTCGCCATCCGACATCTCCCGGCTGGGTCTGCTTCGCACAGAGCGAAACCAGGCCTTCTTTTCGTTACGGAAACGGGCTTTAGCAGCCTTCCTTCCCGAAACGCAAAGCGGCCCCGCTGCCCTGTAACAATAGTTCAGGAGATGTCGTGGGAAACAGTGGCTGCGGATGGAGCATCCACGACACGGATGACGTAGTCGCGCGGGTCTGCAAACCCAAGCACAGCCATCGCCCGCTCTTCCAAAAGATCACGAGAAAGGTGGTCGGTTCTGAGATATCTGACGCGGACTTCCATGTCCGCACGCCGCTCTGTCAGCTCAGCCAACTGAGATTCGCGCTCAGCCAGGAGCAGGCTGCGACTCTGACCCCCAAGCAGTCCCCTGTCTCCTGTAAGGGCCTGCACGCCTAGATATACGCACATGAGCGCAAGCAAGGCAGAGGAAAAATACGGCTTCATCCGTTCGGGCAAATCGAACGCTCCTTCTGAGCGTGAACATAATGAAGAACCTGTGGCCGAAAATGACTAACGATTGGTAGCCAGGCCGCAGCGTTGGAAGATTTTTTTCAGACCTGAAAGATTAGGCGAGGCCACCCCCCTTTTTTCAGGACGGTGGCCTCGTCCGCAGTCCTATTTCAGGAGCATGCCGTCACCATAATAGGCACCCTGATCTCCCAGCATCTCTTCAATGCGCAGAAGCTGGTTGTATTTCGCAGTCCGGTCCGAGCGCGCCAGGGATCCGGTCTTGATCTGTCCGCAGTTGGTGGCGACGGCGAGATCCGCAATTGTAGAGTCCTCGGTCTCTCCCGAGCGATGGCTCATGACGGACGTATAGCCAGCCCGATTGGCCATATCGACAGCATCCAGCGTCTCGGTGAGCGTGCCAATCTGGTTCACCTTGATCAGAATAGAGTTGGCCAGTCCCTCCCCTATCCCGGCAGCCAGCCTTGCCGGATTGGTCACGAAGAGATCATCACCGACCAGCTGCACCCTGTCGCCAAGGCGCTCGGTCATGATGCGCCATCCATCAAAGTCATCTTCTGCACAGCCGTCCTCGATCGAAACGATCGGAAACCGCTCGCAAAGGTCTGCCAGATATCCCACCATCTGCTCGGCATCAAAGGACTTGCCCTCACCGGTCATCTCGTACTTGCCGTTCTTGAAGAACTCGGTCGAGGCGACATCCAGACCGAGATGGAAATCCTCACCCGCGAGATATCCGGCCGCCTGACCCGCCCGAGTGATGAAGCTCAGCGCCTCGTCAGCCGAGGCAAGGTTCGGTGCAAACCCGCCTTCATCGCCAACATTGGTATTGTGGCCGGCGTCTTTGAGAGCCTTTTTGAGGGCATGGAAGATTTCCGAACCCATCCGCAAAGCTTCAGAAAAACTTTCAGCCCCTGTGGGCAGGATCATGAACTCCTGAATGTCGATGGGATTGTCTGCGTGCGCGCCCCCGTTGATGATGTTCATCATGGGCGTCGGCAGGACGCGTGCAGATACGCCGCCCACATAGCGATAGAGGGGCAGACCAGCAGAGATAGCGCTCGCCTTGGCGACCGCCAGGGAAACTCCCAGTATGGCATTGGCTCCCAGGCGCGCCTTGTTGGCGGTGCCATCCAGGGAGATCATGGCTTCATCGATTCGACGCTGATCCTCGGCATCCATGCCGCTCAGAGCATCGAAGATCTCGCCATTAACGGCATCAACAGCCTTCTGGACGCCCTTGCCGCCCCAGACGCTCTTGTCACCATCACGCAGCTCGACAGCCTCATGCGCACCGGTGGAGGCCCCGGAAGGTACGGCGGCACGACCGAAGGAACCGTCTTCGAGTATCACATCGACCTCAACAGTTGGGTTGCCGCGACTGTCGAGGATCTGGCGAGCAACGATATCGGCGATGTCGGTCATGGGAGGTCGGCCTGGAGCTGTAAGGATAGGTTCTTCGCGTTTAGCCGCCTTGGCCCAAAACGCCAACCACACTCAGAGATCCAGATGAAGGAACTGGTTAAAGTCGCTGGCGACATAATCACCAAAGACCGAGCCGTTGATAAAGCCGCTGGAGCGGTAAAGCCGCAAGGCGACCTCAAAGGTTGGGCCGCTCCCTGTTTCGAGGCTCAGGCGCAGCAGGCCTTGGTCTCGCGCCTCCGCTATCAGCGCCTCTAGAACTCTGCGCCCGATACCTCGACCAAGGTACTGGGGGTGGGTCCGCATGGACTTGACCTCACCGGACCTGGAATCGAGACGACGCAGGGCTCCGACACCACACACTCGGCCGTCGATCCACGCAGAGAAAACGGTAACGTCGTCAGTCTCAAGGTCGGCCACGTCAAGGGCATAGGCATGACAAGGCGGCGAGTCGGCCACCATAGCCTGGCGATGATAGGCCAAAAGCGCGCGCACCGAACCGTCGCTCAGATCATCCTTGCGAACGTCGATCACACCCGCCTCCGCCTCAAGTCAAGCACATGCGAAAACGGCGCGCGGTACATACCGCACGCCGTATCGTCAGCCATTGAAACCAGGAGCCATCAAGGCCCTAGGCCTAGTCTTCCTTGGGCGTCAGGACCTGGCGACCACGATAGGTACCCGTCTTCAGGTCGATGTGGTGGGACCGGCGGAGCTCGCCCGTGTCCTTGTCTTCGGTGTACGCATTAACGCCCAAGGCGTCATGTGCGCGACGCATGTTGCGACGCGAGGGCGATACTTTGCGCTTCGGAACTGCCATGTCCGTCTCAATCTCAGTGTCGGGCACCGTCGCCGGCGCGAAAAACAGATGTGGCGGCCCAATCAAGAGCCGCCAGCGAGCGGCGGCTTATGCATGAAGTCGCAGCAGACTTCAAGGCTTGCACGCGCAACAATAGCTGCGGATTGGAGTTTGATCGGACAAGGCACCGACTTTGTCGAGATTGAGCGACCTGGATCCGTTTCATCCCCGTTCGGCCGCGCCAGGCCGATCAGACGGACCCAAGATGGCCAGCCCTAGCAAACCCGGCCCGCCGGTCAGGACAATCCCTACCGAAACGCCAGTCAGCGCAAGGCGTCTATCCGCTCAACAGGAAGCCGAAGAATCCTTCGGGGGCCAGACCGAGCTGGGTCTGCCTGGAATCTCACGGGCAAAGAATGCGGGTCAGACGGTCTGGAACAGCTGCTTGGCCACAGCCTCTCCAATAGCGAGAGAACTGGTCAACCCGGGACTTTCAATCCCAAAGAGCGCAATCAGGCCCGCCATGCCGTGATGGCTCTCATCGTGGAGCTGGAAGTCGGGCTGCTGTTGGCCCTCACCGTGCAACTTGGGTCGAATGCCGGCATAGTCTGGTACAAGTGCCCCATCTGGAAGACCTGGCCAGAAGCGACGGATATAGGCTGCAAAGATCGCAGCCTTGGCCGGATCCACTGAATAGTCCTCGTCATCAACAAACGACAGGTCTGGTCCAAAAATGGCCTGACCACCGAGATCCTTGCGATAGTGGGTCCCAAGTGCTCCCGGAATGGGCGGAGGATAGATCAGGCGCTCGAAAGGCGCCTTTCCGGTCAGCCGGAAATAAATGCCCTTGCCGAGATAGCGAGCGGGTATGGCGGCCGCGGGGTAGTCCACAATGCGGCGGGCGACGTCCTGGGCCTGCAGACCAGCAGCCGTAACCAACCGGTGCGAGGTGACGACCGTTTCGCCCTCAGCACCGCCATGGGCAGCATCAGCACTCTGTGTTGCGATCCGGAACCCGCCCCCGGCCAGCCGATCCGCGCGTGTAAAGGTTGTTGAGAGGACAACCGAACCCCCGGAATCCTCGATCTCGCCTTGCAGGGCGAGCATATAGTCATGGCTGGCGAAGACGCCGCTCTCCGGCGATAGGATGGCTGCAAAAGCATTCAATCCGGGCTCAAGGGCCCTGGCCTGCGCTCCGGTTAGATGCGACATCCCTTCGACACCATTGGCCAGGGCCTGGCCAAAGATGCTCTCAATCCTGATGACCTCAGCCTCGCTGGTGGCGACCACCAGCTTTCCACAACGCCGGAAACTGATCTTTCGGGTTTCAAGATACTCATAAAGCGCGCGCCTGCCGTCCACGCAGAACTGAGCCTTTAGTGAGCCGGTGGGATAGTAGAGACCGGCATGGATCACCTCGCTGTTGCGCGATGAAACCCCTTGGCCAATATGGGAGGCCTGCTCGAGAACAAGAACGGACAGGCCACGCTGTGCGAAGGCGCGGCCACAGGCCAGGCCAACTGCACCAGCACCAATGACCGTCACATCGAAGTCAAAGCCTTCGGCCATTATCCCTATCCAAATCGCTTCCTGGCTTCAGCTTCGAAACTGGCCATCAGCTTGGACACAGCCAGATCAAAGTTGGCGTTGAGCATGGCGTTGAGAATGGAGCTCCTGAAAGCAAAATCAATCTGAAACTCAAGTCGCGTTCCCGTCGGGTGCTCATGAAAATCCCAGCGATTTCTGAGATGTCGAAACGGTCCCCGGATCAGACCCACCTCGACCCGTGGCAGGTTCTTATCGTGTCTGACCCATGTCGAGAATCGCTCCCTCAAGAACGAGAATCCGACCTGTGCCTCGGCATCTGCCAAACTGATGCCCGAAGCCTCCTCACGGACGTTCCACACTCGCATCGCTGTCACCCATTTCACGAAATCGGGATAGGTCTCGATATCGGCAACGAGAGCGGCAAGCTGGTGGGGGCGATAGGGCAGGATACGGGTAACCCGATGGATTGGCATAGTTATCGATCCGACCGTTCCAGGCCCTGTGCAGTCACCAGCCGGATCAACGTCTGGTCTGCGCCTCTCGCGCGACCTTGAGGCGAGCGAAGTCATCACCCGCATGATGCGAAGAGCGTGTCAGCGGTGATGAGGAGACCATGAGGAAGCCCTTGGCACGGGCAATGGCCTCATAGGCCTTAAACTCTTCTGGCGTAACGAACCGCTCGATAGCAGCGTGCTTGCGGGTAGGCTGCAGGTACTGGCCGATCGTGATGAAATCCACATCGGCGGAACGCATGTCGTCCATCACCTGCATGACCTCTTCCTTGGTCTCCCCAAGTCCGACCATGATTCCAGACTTGGTGAACTGGTTGGGATCGCGCTCCTTGACCATCTGCAGAAGGCGCAGGGAATGGAAGTAGCGGGCACCCGGCCGGATCTTGAGATAGAGCCGGGGTACAGTCTCCAGGTTGTGGTTGAACACATCCGGTGTCGCATCGATCATCACCTCGGCGGCACCCGCCTTACGCAGGAAGTCGGGTGTAAGGATTTCGATCGTTGTATTGGGGGCCTGAATCCGAACTTGACGCACGACTTCAGCAAAGTGAGCGGCACCTCCGTCAGCGACATCATCCCGGTCCACAGAGGTTATCACAACGTGATTGAGCCCCATCTGCTGAACGGCCAGACCAACCTTGGCAGGCTCCTCGGGATCCAGTGGCTGGGGCAGGCCTGTCTTGACGTTGCAGAAGGCACACGCCCGCGTGCAGGTATCTCCCATGATCATCAAGGTGGCGTGCTTCTGGCTCCAGCACTCACCAATATTGGGACAGGCCGCTTCCTCGCAGACCGTGTGCAATCCCTTTTCGCGCACAATGTTCTTGGTGACATTGTACTGACCGGATCCAGGGGCCTTTACCCTAAGCCAGTCGGGCTTTCTGAGCACGGCCGTTTCAGGACGTTTCTGCTTTTCAGGATGACGCAGTTCGGCCGGCGTCTTGTTCAGCGTATCGATCAGCGTGACCATCGCGGGCGGACGCACTCCATGGGTTGGACCGCGTATGTCGGATGTCCCGGCTCCAAAGGCAAGGGAGCCGCCCCATTCATCCGCTCAACGATCACGGCCAGGTGCGGCCCGGTCACCTCACGTAACGCATCTTTTCATTCGATCGCGGGGGCTCTAGGTTTGCCGACCAATTACGAGATCGCTTCTAGCGTTCCAAGGAGGACCGGCTTGGCTGCGGAACCATTTTCCAGAACTCTCGACCCGTCCCTATATGAGGAGCCTCTGTTTGACGCTCTCGTGTCAGCACGCACCCGGTTCGGAGACAAGGAGATCCTGGAGGACCAGGATCGCAAGCCCTTGACCTATACCGGGCTCATTCGCGCGGCCTTTGTTCTCGGACGCAAGATCGCAGCCTTGACCAAGCCAGGTGAGCGCGTGGGAATCCTTCTGCCCTCGTCAATGGGCGTCGTGGTCACATTTTTCGGCCTACATGCCTTCGGGCGCGTGCCCGTCATGCTCAACTTCACGGCGGGCGAAGCCAATCTCAAAGCGGCTCTGGCGACAGCAGGCGTGACCCGCATACTTTCTGCGAAACGGTTCGTCGAACAGGCAAAGCTGGAAGAGCTTACCAACACCCTCTCCGAGGTAGCCACCCTGACCTGGCTGGACGAACTCCGCGCCACGATCGGGATCAAGGACAAGCTGTTTGGACTGGCCGCAGGCATAGCTCCAAAACGATTTCGAACACGCACAAAGATCACCGATCCCGGCGTTATACTCTTCACTTCAGGAAGCTTTGGGGCTCCCAAGGGGGTTGTACTCAGCCAGCAGAACCTTGTCGCAAATGCACGCCAGATCGCTGCGCATATTGACCTGAAGCCAGAGTGGGTAATGTTCAACCCGCTGCCGACTTTCCATAGCTTCGGGCTCACGGGAGGCGTCCTTCTGCCTATTCTACAGGGAATGAAGGTTTTCGAGTATCCGTCTCCTCTGCACGCCAAACAGATCACCGACCTGCTGCCCAAGGTGAAGGCATCGGTCCTGTTTGCTACCGATACATTCCTGAACCAGTATGCAAGGGTCGCAGAAGCGGATGACTTCAAGACACTGAAGTTTGCCGTTGCCGGTGCTGAGAAGGTCAGGGACGAAACCCGGGCGCTGTTCAACACCCGGTTCGGCGCAATCAACCTTCTGGAGGGGTACGGAGCAACCGAGGCTGCTCCGGTCGTTGCGGTCAATCATCCCGACAGGAACCGCCCCGGGACCGTCGGTCAAATTCTTCCCGGCATGGAGTACCGGCTGGAGCCGGTGGAAGGCATCAGCGGCGGAGGCAGGCTGTTTCTTCGCGGCCCCAATGTGATGGAAGGCTATATTTCAGGGTACGATCCTCTAGCACTCGACCTGCTGAAGGACGGCTGGCATGACACCGGCGACATCACCGATATTGATGCAGACGGCTATGTCACAATCCTGGGCCGGGTGAAGCGTTTCGCCAAGATTGGCGGCGAGATGGTCTCGCTGACCGCTGTTGAGGGCCTGGCTCAGGGTGCCTACCCTGAAGGACGCCATGCCGTCGTCTCGATCCCTGATAACCGCAAGGGTGAGAAACTCGTGCTCATCACCGACTGCCAGGAAGCCCAGGTTTCGGCTATTGCTGAATGGGCCCGTAACACAGGCGCACCTGAACTTGCCGTGCCCAAGAAGATTCTCAAGATAAAGGAAGTCCCGGTTCTTGGTACCGGGAAGACAGATTATGTCAGCATCCAGAAAATGGCTGAGGCCAACCTCGCTGTCTGATGGCTTCCCAAAGCAGATTCCAAAAAAACAGGGCGGCGGTTTATGACCGCCGCCCTGAACTTTTTGACAACCCGCTCTGACGACCGAGGTCGTCCAAGCGAAAAGGCCTTAGCCTTCGGTCTTCAGCTGAACAGCTGATTCCTTACCCGAACGCTTGTCGCGCTCGAGTTCATAAGAAACCTTCTGGTTGTCGTCGAGGCCACGCAGGCCAGCGCCTTCAACAGCAGAGATGTGTACAAACACGTCCTTGCCGCCGTCATCCGGCTGGATGAAGCCGTAGCCCTTGGTGGAGTTAAACCATTTCACAGTGCCGGTAGCCATTTCGAGACCTCCTGTTGGCGGTTGGCTCGAAGGAACATCCTTCGTGCCTGTCAGGTCTAAATGGATCGGCCAGAACTCAGCGCGTGCGCGAAGATGGGGCGTGACGCTTAGAGATTGACACGGTCATTTGCACAGATATGAGGCAGAAACGCAAGCCTGAAGCGCGAAACCAGCCTCAGCCGATCCGAACACCGGTCATTGAGATGGAACCTGAAGCGATGAAATCGTTGAAGAACCTGACCGGCTCACCTGGCTCCTGTTGAGCTGCGACATAAAGCACGGGCAAGAAATGCTCATCTGTGGGAACGCTGAGCCGAGCGTATTCAGCCAGGCTGACCCAGTCGATGATTGCATCATGATCGCCCGAAACCAAGGCGGCCTTGACCGCCTCATTGAAATCCACAGCCCACCCGAAGGGCTTAGGGTCACCCGTTCTCTGCATGGCAGCCAGGTTGTGAACAAAATCGCCCGAGCCTGCGATCACATAGCCTTCATCCCGCAAGGGCCTGAGAGCCTTGGCCAACTCATAGTGCTGGTG
This sequence comes from Caulobacterales bacterium, assembly GCA_041308165.1. Classification (GTDB taxonomy): domain Bacteria; phylum Pseudomonadota; class Alphaproteobacteria; order Caulobacterales; family Caulobacteraceae; genus Brevundimonas. The sequence goes on along the minus strand of JBFZCB010000055.1, from coordinate 3,814 downwards.
TGCCGATAGATTACGGTCAAGCGATAGCTGGACGACGGGCACATCGGCTGACGGCCAAGCATGAACCAGCACGGACCAAGTCCCATGATCAAGGCCCCATTGGTCTGTCATGACCGCACCCGTCAACTCTGCCACCCGGCCGGCCAGCGCTGGAGAGCCGGGAGCGGGGTACTGGACGGCAAAGAGTTCGGGACCAAAGTTGCCGAAATCGTGGATCGTAGCGGGCCAGTCCATAGCCGTGACCGCCAGGCCATGTGTCTGCCAGTGGGCAGAAATCATCACTACGCCCAAGGGCCTGCCGATAGAGGCACCCACCTCCCTCCAGGCCTGTGCATAGGGCCCACCCAGGGCGTTCTCCGGGGAGCCGTGACCAAAGAAAATGGCAGGTTGTCTCATGATCATATCCATTTTTGAAGATAGCCGCCCAGGTCGGCCGCCCTCTACCCAGGCCGGACGATGGGCCAATAGCGTTCGCCAGACTGAGGACGGAACCCGACGGAATCTCCGTTGCCCACGTTCTGAAACAGTTACAGTGGCTATTTAACCGGTTTTTCTGCACGCTCAAGTGTTCTCGCCTCAATCGACTGAGGGAATGGACACAAGCGATCGTAGAAGTCCTCGTCTGCAGGTGCCCGGCCGCCCCGCTTCAGCTGGAACTGATGTTCGATAGCGCTCGCCTGCTGCTCGATGTTCAGCGCCTTCCAATCCTGACAATCCCGTGGATAGGCGTAGGACGCAGCACTGTCGCCGGCTTGCAGCTTGGCCAAGAGGAGATTTGTTCCCTGCTGAGCCTGCCAAACGTGAACCAGTTCATGCACAAGCAGGGCCTGTATGGCCAACGGGGCTGAGGAATAGTCGGGGCAATAAAGCCGCCTTGGCCATATGATCCAGTCGTTTCCAAACCAGTGGCCCGGGACGAAGGCCCTTGAGATGGGCCATGGGGCGCACACCATCCGGATACTAGACAGTCTGATTGCCTCACCGAAGACAGACCGTGCCAGGACAAGTTCCCCGAGAACGAGAGACCGCTGCTCCAATAGTCTCAAGACACACCGCCCTCTACATACTCCCAGTGCCAGGGCTCAAATAGGTAGGGGACGAAGCCGTATTTGCCCGCATTTGCAATCAGCCACCTGTAAGCCGCTCCACGGCTCATATGCAGGCGACTGGATGGCGAGGTGTCATCGACATCCATCCCCGGAGCCTGGCCGACGAACATGTCAATAGCGAGCCCTGTGCGGTGTGGAGAACAGACCGCTCTGCGAACACCGTCACAATTGCCCTGCTGAGCACAGCGCAAGGCGTCGGCCTCGGGATCGCGAAAGCCGGAAAAAATCTGCAGCAGCTCGGGATCAGCCGCAATCTCAGGTACCTCACGGCGGGCCGCCGAAACCATCCTGCGATAGGCCTCCAGCACATCGCGGCGCAAAAGCCGGGTCAGGCGGTCAGCATGCTCCTCATCCAGTGACAGATATCCCAGCATGTTCAGAGGTGGTGGGGACGGACACTCGTTACGGATGCGAGCCATGACAAAGGGCCGCCGTTCCTGCGCAACACCCTTTAGAACCTGGAATGTTGAGGGCTCAAAGAGGCCTGTGGCAGGCAGATTGTGTCGGGCCTGGAACCTCGCCAGGCCCGCAGCAAAGGCCCCACTGGCAGGATCGCAAAGGACGCCGATTTCCTGCTGGAATGCCGGGACATAGGCTTCCCATCCCGTCTCGGCCTGATTGAACGGCCGCCACACCATGGTGTGCAGGCTAAGAGCATTGGCCAGGGCGGCTTCGCCGTAGGCCTCCTCTCCAGCACAACCGGCCTGCTTCGCATGCGCTGCCAAACCCGGCACCGACCAAACAAGCAAGAGGCTGAAAATCAGGATCAGGAAACGATGACACATTCCTACAGAAGGCCGTAACAGGACTTCAGGATCAAGAGATACGATGTCCTTTGCGCGTTTCTGGAGCTCTCACCCCTGCCCTCCCTTCTCTTGATCAAAGCTGCAATGCTGATTCCGGACACGATTCGCCCGAACCTCCCGCTTGGAACAACCCGATGACTGGCGCTCCCGCATCCCGGCGAAGCAATGCTGTACTGGCCGCCTTCTCTGCTGCCTGCCTGCCGTATGCGGCGCTGGGCCTACCCGTCTACGTCACCCTGCCCGAGTTCTACGCCAGCCACATAGGTGTAGATCTGGCTTTGGTCGGACTGATATTCCTGCTCATCCGCATGGCGGATCTGGTGATCGATCCGGCACTGGGCATTGTCATCGACAAAACAACGAGCCGCTTTGGTCGTTACCGGCTCTGGATGGCGCTTGCGGCCCCCCTGCTCATGCTTGCCGTGGGCATGCTCTTCATGGCCCAACCTGGTGCCGGGGGGGCCTACCTGACATTCTGGCTGGTCCTGCTGTCGCTGGGCTTCTCTGTAAGCCTATTGTCCCAGGTGAGCTGGGCATCGGCCTTGTCACCGGACTACAATCAGCGTTCGCGCATCTATGGCTGGTGGCAGACAGCAAATATTGTGGGTGTTCTGGCCGTGCTCATGATCCCTGCCCTGGTTCAGAATCTCGGGTTTGGCGACTATGCAAAGGCCGTTCAGTGGCAAGGCTGGTTCATCATGATTGCCCTGCCGATTGCGTTGACCATCACCTTTGCCTTTACGCCCGAGCCGCCACCGGGACCGCCTGCGCCGGCTGAAAGCCGGTTTGCCTACCTCTCACTCTTTCGTCGTCCCGTCATCCAGAGACTGCTGGGCGCAGACCTGGCCCTTGGGATAGCACGGGGGGTCGTTGGAGCCCTGTTCTTCTACTTCTTCGAAGCCGCCAGGGGCTTCGAGCGCTCAGAAACCTCAATCCTCTTGCTGGTCTACTTTGTTTTCGGGCTTTTTGGCGCTCCGGTCTGGAGCTGGCTGGCCGTTCGTCTTGGCAAGCACACAGCCCTTATCTGGGCCTCGATGTACTTCGCCGTGACGCTGCTTTTCGCAGCCTTCCTGGCACCGGTTCTCGTCGGGCCAACCGAGGCCCTTATCGAGCAGATGACCGGTGCCCCTGCTGGGAACGTCGATCTTCTCATAGCCGGGATCATGGTCGCCATGGTCGGGCTCGCATTCGCCGCCGCAGACCTCCTCCTGCGCGCCATGATGGCCGACGTGAGCGATCAGGTTAGGCTTGATGATGGTGCCGACCGTACCGGGCTTCTCTTCTCGATCCTGACGGCGACGTCCAAGCTAGGCTATGCCTTCTCGGTGCTCACCTTTGCAGGCCTTCAGTTGGTCGGCTTCAATCCCGCCTTGGCAGGCGCAAACTCACAGGCCTCTCTTGTCTGGCTTCAAATCATGTTTGCGGGCCTTCCGGCCCTGTGCCTGATCCTCGCGGCCATGGCCCTTTATCGCTACCCTCTGGACCAGATTCGCCATGCTGAGATCCGGGCCGCGCTGGACTTGCGGCAAACCGCTCCCGGAGACGGAAAATGAGTGCACCCGATCTCGGTCCGGTTGACGGACTGATCGCCATCATGGCTCGACTGAGGCGACCTGATGATGGATGCCCCTGGGACATCGTCCAGACGTTCGAGACCATTGCCCCCTATACGATTGAAGAGGCCTATGAGGTCGCAGACGCTATCGAACGAAGCGACATGGCGGACCTGAGATCGGAGCTTGGCGACCTTCTGTTCCAGGTCATTTTCCACTCGCGAATGGCTGAAGAAGCCGGCCATTTCGACTTCAATGACGTCGCCATGGCCATGACGGACAAGTTGGTGCGCCGTCATCCGCACGTCTTTGCCCCCCAGGGCGGACATCTCGAGCCGGCCCAGCC